>JBKJQZ010000158.1:0-19677 GCA_046594835.1 Acidimicrobiales bacterium
ACAAACGTGTCGTGGTCGACGGTCTTCTTGGAGCGCTCGGGCTCGAGCGCTTCCGTCACAACCTGATCGGCGAACTATCGACCGGTACCCGCCGCATCGTCGACCTGGCCGCGATACTGGCGGCACGGCCGCGCCTACTGCTGCTCGACGAACCCACCTCGGGTATCGCCCAGCGCGAGGCCGAGGCGTTCGGGCCGTTGCTTCGCCGTTTGCACGAGCTGACCGGCGCGACCATCTGCTTGGTCGAGCACGATGTGCGGCTCGTAATGGCGCTGGCCGATCGCGTGTTCGTGATGCAGGCTGGCAGCATCGTTGCGTCGGGTGCGCCCGCCGACATCGCCCGCGACCCGGTGGCGATTGCGGCGTATCTCGGAGCCAGCGAAGTGGCCTTGGCGCGTTCGGGTGCCGTGGCCCCAACACGCAAGCGTGATCGCGGCGCCCGGCGCCGAGCACAAGGGGAGTGAGCTAATGGCCAAGTTCGGACTTTGGTATCGGCAGCGGGTGCGCACGTTCCGCCAGCAGCCGCATGACGTCCAGGCGTCGAGTGGTGCCGCAGTGGCGGTAGTGGTGCTGCTCGTCGTCGCCGTTTTCGGGCTGACGTTGGTCAGTCCCGAGTCGGCGCGGCGCGTGAAGCGTGTCGACACCGCGCACACCACCGTCACCAACCCCGACGTGGAGGGCCCGGGCCCCTCGACCACACAGACTTTGAGCAATGCCCCGCTGGCGGCGGGCGGCGTCGGCAACACGACCGACCGCGGCACCGTTGGGGCTGGCGCACCCGGCGGGCCCGGGGGCGGCGCGATCGATCGCAACCTCGACCTCAAGTGCGCGCCGAAGTGCGAGACCGGCGTGACGACCGAAAAGGTGAAGGTCGCGTTTCCTTGGTTCGACATCACCGAGACGTGCAACCTGAGCGGAACCTGTGCCGAGATCGAAAGCGGCGAGAAGGCCATTCAGAAGTTCGTCGACGTGTACAACAAGAACGGAGGAATTGCCGGTCGCAAGATCGATCCGTTGATCGTGAAGTTCAACCCGCTCAACGAGACCGAAATGACCGAGCTGTGTCGGCGCTGGGCCGAGGACGACAAGGTGTTCGCCGTCGTGGACTCCGAGGCGTGGCACAGCCGCCACCAGCTCTGCATCACCGAGCAGCGGAAGATGCCGCTGGTCAGCAGCTTCACCGCCGTGGAGGAATGGGCCACCAAGCGCGGCAATCCGTACCTGTGGTGGACCGGTCCGAGCACCGACGACATCATCGAGAACTGGGTGTTGTGGGCCAAGCAGAAGCGCCTCGTTGGTGGCAGTGGCGATGTGATCGGCGTGGTCGTCTCCGACCGAGCCGAGGACGTAATCGCGGCGAAACTCATGAAGGCTGCGCTGGCACGGGTTGGCATCACCGACGCCCTGTTCGAGACAGTCCCGTACGACAACGCAGCCGCACAGGCGGCGCTGCCGCTCGCCGTCAACCGGATGAAGGCCTACAAGGGCAGTGGCGTCAACCGCCTCTTCGTTGCGTTGCCGTTCACCACGTTCGCGTTTTGGCTGAACCAAGCCGAGCAGCAGCGGTTCCTTCCGCGTTACCTCTTGTCGGATCTCGCCCAGGGTCTCGTCACGGCCGAGGCTCTTCTCGGCACGCAGTTCCCGAACTCGCTGAACAAGGCGATCGGCCCCACCTACACCCACCTCGCCGAGGGGGTTGCGCCGAAGACGACCTATGACGCCGCGGAGAAGGAGTGCGACCTCATGTGGCGCACGGGCGATCCCAAAGCTGTGGCCATCAGCCACGCCGGAGTAGCGATGCGCTGGTGCACCAACATCGGTGTGTTCGTCGAGGCGGCACGGCGCGCCACCGTCAACAACGGCGGCAGGCTGACCCGATTGAACTTCGCAGCGGCGATGGCCACGATCAAAAAGATGCCGACGGGAATGACACCCACACTTTCGTGGGCACCCAACGACTACGCCGGAGCGGAGGCAACCAAGATCGTCGAGGTGCGCACAAAAGAGCCCGACAACGGACCGTGCCTTGACGGAACCGATGACACCGACGGCGTGTGCCACGTGCAGGTCGAGCCGTTCGCCCCGCTTCGGCGCTTCGGCTAAACGGCTTGGGGGCCTGGAGTGTCGACAGACGCCTTCGGTGACGTCTCGCAAAGGCGATGCAGTAGCTCTTCGAGTAACTGCGGCGTCAACAGGTCGGTAGCGTGACCACCGACGCGCCACCACAATTCGGCAGTGCCGCCCGCGGCTTGCGCGAGCGCTTCGGGGTGTTCGGGGCCGAAGTACCAGTCGGCGCGATCGTGCACGACGATCAATAATGCCGGCGCGATGTTGGCGACTACGGAGACCGGATCAATACGCGCGTCGTCGCGGGGAGGGCCGAGGCGCACGCGCATCAGGCGTAAGACCGCCCGGGTGAGAAGCGACCGGTTAAACCGCAACACGTTGCCCCACGACGCCGGTCCGCTTATTGCCACCACCGCGTCGGCGCGGCGCATCGCGTTGTCGCGTCCTGCGAGGCCCGCGTAAATGACCGACGCGCCCGCGCCCATGCTCGTGCCCAGCAGCCACAGCGTGTCGCCGTCGTCGACCTCGCGTACCGCGGCCGCGACGTCGAGCCACTCCAGCGCGCCTGAAGTGCTGAACCCGCCGGAAAGTCCGTGGCCGCGCAGATCGACCACGATCACGTTGGTGTGGGCTGCCAGCAATGTCACAAACCGCTGCAGCGGTGGATGCCGGTGCCAGTTCGCGAACCCGTGCACGACCACTGTGGTCACTCCGCATCCCGCCGGACCGTCGAGGCGCACCGCGTGGAGACGGACTCCGTCGTCGGTCTGGAGCTGCAACTGGGTGGCCGCTTTATAGCGGGGCGGGTTGACGTATCGGCTGTACCAAGAGCGCACGGCGTCCCGACGTCGCATAGGTCGCATGCGTCTTCTACGAAACCAGCCCGCCGACGGGTGACAACTCGCCAGGTTCAGTCGGGCTCCTCATTCGATCGCTTCTGCTTCGACCGTGCGGGCCAAGATGCCAAGGCTCGCCCGAAGCGTCGTCGCCGGGATCAGGGGAAAGTGGGGCCGATGGGACTCAGCCGCTCGGCTCCAATCGCAGTAGGACGTAGCCCGGCACCCGGTGGCAGTCGCTTCGACCCGGTAACCGAATCGGTATCCGTACTCGATCGCGGGCGTCCACTCGATGAGGTGGTCTTGTTCGAACGCGGTGATGGCCACGGTCGCGTCGTACTTGCCCATTGGCCGGTCGCCGAGCGCTTCGCGGTCCATATGCACGACGAAGGACGCGCCGACCGCGGTGACGGGGTCACCCTCGGCGGACTGCAGCATTCCCGACGCGTCGATGGCGACGTGTCCCGCTGGGCTGCACAGCAAGGCGAAGACAGCCGTGGTGGAAGCGGCGATATCGCGAGAGACTTCGACGCGATCCTCCATCTGTCGACCGTAGCGCCCGTCGGCGGGGAAGCTCAGCGGTTCCAGTGCCGGTGCTCTCTGCGCCCGAGCGCGCCACGAAACGCTGAGGACCGCGAGCCCGCGTTTGTCGCTGGATGCGCTATTCTCCCGAGACGGAAACGTAGTTCTCTGGGGGGCTCGTTGAGGAAGTACGCGTGAGCATCGGCGCCCTTGTCCTGGGGCTGCTCAATGGACTAACCATCGGTCTCTTAGCCGCGGGCCTGGTGCTGGTGTTCAAATCGAACCGGTTCCTAAACCTGGCGCACGCGCAGATTGGCGCGCTGCCCGCCCTTTTGCTGGCCAAGCTCGTGTTGGACAACGGCTGGAACTTTTGGGCTGCGGCGGTGTTTGGTATCGCGCTCGGCGGCGTAACCGGCCTGGTGGTTGACCGCGCGCTCGTCACGCCGCTGCGCCGGCGCACCAAGTCGCCGCTGCGGTTGCTCCTACTTTCCATCGGCGTGTCCCAGGTGCTGCTGGCCATCACCTTCATCCCTGCTCTCAACCCCGACACGTCGAAGAACGCGATCTACCCCCAGCCCTTCGGCTCGGGCCTGTCGATCAGCGGTGTGCGACTCACAGGAATGAACGTCCTTACCGCGATCCTCGTGCCAGCGCTTGTGTTGGTGCTGGCCGTGTTCCTGCGCTACTCGCTCTACGGCAAGCAGATCCGCGCTGCGGCCAACAACCCCGACGCAGCGCGCTTGTGCGGTATTTCGGTGTCGCGGGTTAGCGCGATCACGTGGGGGCTCTCCGGCGCGTTCGCGGCCGCGTCGGCGATCCTGCAAGGCCCGAGCCAAGCCTCGTTCAACGCGCCGTCGCTCGGCCCCTACCTCCTGATGCTCACCCTGGGCGCGGCGGCGTTCGGTGCCTTTACCTCGGTGCCCGGGGCGCTGATCGGTGGTCTCGTGTTGGGCGTGATCGGTCAGCTCGTGTCGGCTGCGACGTCGAGCGCAGCGTTGTCAGAGCTTTGGGTGTTCGGTGTCATCCTCGTTACCGTCGCCGTGCGTGGACGCGCGATCGCGCAGGTGTTCGAGCTGTCCGGGTCTGCGGTTGAAGAGCTACCCGTCACACGCGTGGCCGAGTCGATGCGCAACAAGCTGCTCGTTCGCCACCACATGGTGTGGCTCTGCCTCGTCACGCTGGTTGTGCTGGTGGCGTGGCCGACCCTGCCGTGGTTCGACACTCGGGCCGATCAGTTTTCGCTCGCCGTGATTCTGATCTACGCGGTGCTCGGCGTCGCCTTGACGATGCTGCTTGGGTGGGGCGGGCAGGTGAGCCTCGGCAACTTCGCCCTCGTGGGCTTGGGTGCATTTCTCACGGCGCGGTGGGGTGAGAGCTGGACGCTGATTTCGTTATTGCTAGTTGTCGGGGCGCTCGGTGCGGCCGTGATGGTCGTTGTGGGGTTGCCCGCGCTACGAATTCGCGGGCTTACGCTTGCGGTGACCACGCTGGGCTTCGCGGTGATCGCGCAGGACTGGTTGTTCCAACAGACCTGGGTCACCACGAGGCCATTCTCGACCGTCATCGACGGCCTTGACCTAGGCGCCGGGCTCGGCACCGTGGATAGTCAGATCGGCGCCTATTACGTGGCGCTCGCGGTGTTGGTTGCCGCCGTGCTCACTGCGACCGCGTTGCGCCGCTCGAGCCCGGGCCGGGTGTTCCTTGCCGTGCGCGATAACGAAAGGGCGAGCGCAGCCTTTGGGGTGAGTCCGGCTGCCAACAAGCTGACCCTGCTCGCAGTGTCGGGGTTCTTCTCCGCAGTCGCCGGTGTGGTGTGGGCGCTGTCGTGGAAGTCGATAGCGATCACGCAATTCACGCCGGAGACCTCGACCGCCATCCTCGCCATCCCTGTCATCGGGGGCCTCGGCTCGATCAGCGGCGCAGTTGTCGCCGCTGTGTTGCTCTATACCGTGACGTTCTTCGTTGGCCCGGAGGTGTCGGGCTTGTTCGGTGAATTAGGGCAGAACCTCGGCTTCACCTTGTTCATCGCCGGTGCCGGCGTGGTGGCCACGGTGATGCAGTTCCCCAACGGCATCGCGGGCGAAGCCCAGAAGCGTTGGCAGCGCTACCTCGACCGCCAGGCCGATCGCATCGCGACCGAGGCCACCGATATCGACTCGACGCTGCCCTTGCGCGTGGAAGGAGTGGAGGTGCGCTTCGGTGGCCGTATCGCGCTCGCCTCTCCCGACATCGAAGTCCGACCCGGCGAGATCGTCGGGCTCATCGGCACCAACGGGGCCGGCAAGACCACGCTCATAAACGTGGTGTCGGGTGTAATCGCACCCGAGGCCGGATCGGTACGCATCTTTGGCAACGAGGTCGTCGACCTCGCCCCCGATCTTCGTGCCGCGTTTGGCTTGGCGCGCAGTTTCCAGGACGCCGCGCTGTTCGGTGGTCTCACGGTGCGCGAAACAATCCAGGTTGCCCAGTCGCAACACCACAAGGTCGGCGTGCTGGCGGCCATGTTCCGGGCGCCGTGGATTACCCAGACCGAGCGCCTCACGCGCAGTGTCGCCGACGAGATCGTCGAGCGCTTCGGGCTCACGTCATGGGCCGATGCCCGCATTTCGGATCTCTCAACCGGTACGCGCCGAGTTTGTGACCTCGCGTGCCAGGTCGCGGCGAAGCCTCGGCTGATCCTGCTCGATGAGCCAACCGCCGGTGTCGCCCAGCGCGAGGCCGAGGCCTTCGGACCCTTGCTCCGACAAATCCGCGACGAGCTCGACTGCGCCATCCTCATTGTCGAGCACGACATGCCGTTGCTCATGGGACTGTGCGATCGCGTGTACGCCCTCGAGTTGGGTGCGGTGATCGCCGAAGGCACACCAGATGCGATTCGCAACGACGAGCGGGTCGTGGCGAGTTACCTCGGTACCGAGCAGACCGCCATCAGTCGATCCGGCACCCTCGCCAAGGGGCGTCGTCGATGAGCGACGCGCTGCTGTCGTTGGCCAATATCGAATTTTCCTACGGGCACGTGCCCGTGCTCTTCGACGTGTCGATCGAGGTGCAAAAGGGCGAGGCGCTCGCACTGCTCGGCACCAATGGCGCCGGCAAGTCCACACTCCTGCGCGTGGCCACTGGGCTTGAACGCCCGACCTCGGGCACCGTCAGCTTCGACGGACGCGACATCACCGGTCACCCGGCCGAACGGGTGGCGGCCCAAGGCTTGGCGCTCATCTCGGGGGGCCGCAGCGTCTTCACCGACATGACCGTCGAGGAAAACCTCGAAATGCAGTCCCTCAGCATCCGCAAGGACAAGGTTGTGCTGCGCGCGCGGCGCGAGCAGGTGCTCGAGACATTCCCGCGCCTCGCCGAGCGCATGAAGCAACCCGCCGGACGCATGTCGGGCGGCGAACAACAGCAGCTGGCGCTGGCCAAGGCGCTGCTCCTTGACCCGGAGCTGTTGTGTATCGACGAGCTGTCGCTAGGCCTTGCGCCGGTTGTGGTTGGCGAGCTACTCGAGATCGTCGGCCGTCTGCACCGCAACGGAACCACATTGGTCGTTGTTGAGCAGAGCCTCAACATCGCCGCGCATCTGTGTGAGCGCGCGGTATTTCTGGAGAAGGGTCAGGTGCGCTTTGAAGGCCGCACCGCTGATCTTCTTGAACAAGACGACATCGCCCGCGCCGTGTTCTTCGGCGCCGCTGCCGCCTCGAAGCCGCCATCACCACGGCGCACTACGCGGCCGGCGACCCCCACCAAGAAAGCATCAGGAGTGCGCAAATGAAGCCGTTTCAGGGATTCCGCTTGTGGCTGCGTCGGGCGCCCGTAGGCGAGCGCGTTGGCACTGGGCTGGTGGCCGCGCTCGTGCTGGTGCTGCTCGTATCGCTGGTTATCCCGTCGGGCAAGGACTCGGCGCCGGGTGACGAGCTCAACGCGGGCGAACGAGCCGATCGCTCGGGCACTTCGGCGGGCGATAACGCCGACGGAGGCCTCTCGACCACTCCGACCGGCGACGCCATTGCGGACGCTGGGGGGGATGGAGCCGCCGGCTCCGGCTTGGGCGCAGTTGCAGGCAGCAGCAACACGCCCGGAGGCAGTACTTCGGGTGGAGGGTCTCCGGGCGCATCGGTTGGCGTCGGCACGCAGGGCTGTGTGTCTCCGCCGGGCAAGGCAAAGGGGATCACCGATAAAGAGGTCAAGGTGGTCGTCGTGTTGACCGAGATCGTCGGGCCCGCGGCCAACAGCCTGTTCAACGTTCCGACACCCGCCGAAGCCAAAGCGGACTTCGAGGCCGCGATCAACGGCATCAACAAAGACGGCGGCGTCGCCTGCCGCAAACTTGTCGCGCAGTACGTGAATACGAACCCGACCAACGAGCAGGGAATGTTGCAGGACTGTCGCAACTTTGCCGACTCCGATGTGTTCGCCGTGATCGATACCGGCTCGCTGGCGACCAAGCCGTCGGTGCTGGCGTGCCTCGGTCAGAACAAGGTGGCGTACTTCGGCGCGTTCTACATTACCGAGACGCTGCGCCAGCAATTTTATCCGTACCTATTCAGCTTTTACACCAAAGAATTGTTGTACAAGGACACCGCGTTTGAGTTGAAAAACCGCGGCTTCTTTGACCCGGCAAAGGGGTTCAAGCGCCTCGGTTTCATCTATCGCACCTGCGAGAAGGAAGCGATCGATCGGTTCCGTGGATGGATCCGCGAAGCCGGTGTACCCGACGATCTGGTGGTGCCCTACAGCCTTGACTGCCCAGCAGTCTTCGCCAGCGAAACCGATATCGCCCAGGCAATTCAAAAGTTCAAAGAGAAGGGGGTGACCCACGTGATCGAGGGGAACGCCCAAGGCGACATTTCGCGCATTACCGCCCAGGCTGAGCAGCAAGGATTCCGCCCGAAGTGGGGCATTCCCGACGAAGCGTTGTTGTCGATCGCAACCGGTAGCAGGGCCCCTGACCCGAAGAACTTCGCGAACGCTCTGGCCGTCACGCTCGCCCGCGACGGCGAGGAGAACACCCCCGGGATGACGACCACCGCGGGCACGAAGAAGTGCGACGCCAACCGCAAGGCTGCCGGTCTGCGCCCGGTGTGGGAGGTGCCCTCGAACGCGGGCAACGCCTGCTCGCAGCTATGGATGTTCCAGGGGGCGCTCAACAACGCGCCCGAACTCTCACGGCTGGCGCTCCAGCCGGGCCTGCAAAAGTTCAAGTCGCTCGACTTCTCCTTCCCCCAGGGCGTAGCCGACTTCAGCGGCTCTCGGGTCACGACCGGCGGCCAGAACTACCGCGTGGCGCAGTTCACGCCCGCCTGCGAGTGCTGGCGCGTGATCCAGCCTGAGTTCAAACGCGGGTTCCAGTAGCGCTCGTTAGGGCAACACGGGCGCACGCCGTTTAGGGCGGTCGTCAAATTGTGCCGAAGGCCCACGCGACCATCAGCGGGAACTCTTCGTGCCAGAAGGCGTCGCCGTGGTTGCCGACGCGCTCGGTCATGACAACGTCGGCTCCTGCGTTACGCAGGGCGTCGGCCCAGCGTTGCGCGTTCTCCAGGAACCACGGCTCGAGCGTGCCGCCGACGAGGTACGTGCGCGGCAGCGTCGCTGACATGTCGCCCGGCGGTCGGTAACCGCCACCGGGTGAAGCGCACAGGACGGCGCCGTAGATGTCGGGATGGCGAAGGCCCATTGCGAGTGACAGCTCACCGCTCGCGGAGACGCCGCACACGGCGGTGCGCTCGCGCGGGAATGCGACGCCGAAGCGCGACTGCACCCACGCCCGGACGTCCTCAACGAAGAACTGCTCGTGCGCTGCGAAGATCGCCGCGTCGAAGACGGGGGAGTACTCGTGGAGCCGCGCCATCTCGTCGTCGGGGCGGTGCGCGCCCACGATCATCGTCGGAGGGACGTCGGCCGCCTCGAGCGAGCCGCCCCACTGCGAGATCAGCTGCCCGTCGCCGGCGAACACGATGGCTTCGGGTGGCGACTGCGGCACGTAGACAGTCACCTGTCGTCCGCCGTCGTAGTCGAGCGTCTCCGCAACGAACTCTCCTGATGGGGGCGTCGTCATTTGGTGGCGGATCCTCCTTCCACTGCTCGCACGTAGGTCTGGGAGGCAGTGTTGACTCGGTCATCTTCTCTCGCGTCGGCTCGTGACAATCGGATCTACACGTCGTATTGACGCTCTAGTCCTCGGGTATGCGGCATGCAGCCCAAGGAGGACATGACATGGACGCTGTGACGTATTTGATCCAACAACATCGTGAAGCCGAGACCCTGTTCGATCGCATCGAGGCCAGTGACGATGCGGCTGAGAAGCAGCAGCTGCTCACCGAGGTGACGACGGCGCTGCGCACGCACGCGCGTATCGAAGAAGAAGTCCTCTACCCGATCGTCCGAAGCCGGATGAAGGGCGGCACAAAGCTCTTTGAAGAGGCGATGCAGGAACACGAAGAAGCGAAGAAAACAATGAAGGAACTTGAGAGCCTCACGCCTGCAGAGGACGAGTGGCAGATCAAGTTCGAGATCCTGATGCACGGCGTGTTGCACCACGCGAAGGAAGAAGAGGCCGAGATGTTTCCTGAGCTGAAGGAAGCGTTCTCGGCCAAACGGCTTGAGGAAATCGGCCAGCAGTTGGAATCCGATGCGCGCGGTGAACTCGTGGTTGATCTCGCAGCTGACGAACTGATGGAGCAGGCCAAGGCCGCCGATATCGAGGGGCGTTCGAGCATGAATAAATCACAGCTCGAAGAGGCCCTCGGCCACCGCTGACCCGCATGTCAGGTCTGCCCGCGCCGCGGGGTGAACTAAGCGACGCGGTCTTCACGATGCTCACCGGAAACGGCCCTGGGTCGTTGCCGGTTGAGCGTCCGGCGCCGAAGTCGGACGATTTCGAACTCACGCTCTGGGTGCTGCAGGAACTCCGGTTCCGTCGCATCGTTGGTGTCGCCGCGGAGTGTGAGGATCACCCTCTGCTCGCAGCGCTTCGTAGCGAACTGGAGCGTGAGCAGGAGGCCGATCTTCGGTCGCGTCTCCACCAGCACGCAATCGCGCCAGAGGAAATTCCCGCGGCGTTACTAGCGCTTGTCGCGGGCAACGAGGGTCCGTCGCTTTCGCGGTGGATGGAGCAGCACGGCACCATCGATCACGCACGCGAGTTCGTGATGCATCGCGCGGCGTACCAACTGAAGGAAGCCGACCCGCACTCGTTCGCCATCCCGCGTTTGGATGCGGGGCGGACGAAGTCGGCGCTGCTCAAGATTCAGCTCGACGAATACGGCAACACCGAGGCTGGCCAATCACACGCCGAACTCTTTGCCGACACGATGCGGGCCCTCGACGTCGAACTGGATCTCGATGCGTTGCCATCGGTGACCCTGCGGACCAACACTGTGCTGAACACGCTGTGTGCCACCCGCCGAAATTTGGCCGCAACCATCGGTCACCTCGCCGTGTTCGAGATGACGTCGGTGGAACCTATGGCGCGCTACGCGGCAACGTTGCGCCGTGTGCTGCCCCAAGGGGTGGCCACCGACGCGGCGCGCTTTTACGACGTGCACGTCGCGGCCGATGGGTTTCACCAAAAGCTCGCGCTCGACGAGATGGTGGCGGGCTTCGTTGAGCAGTACCCCGCCGAAGCGGCGGGTGTGCTCTTCGGTGCATCTGCGGTGATGGCCGTCGAGCAGGATTTTGCTTCCCACCTGCTCGACGCGTGGAAGGCTGGTCGATCGTCGCTCGCGAGGCGCATCAGCGTTCGGGCGGCCTGACCGCGTGACGCTACGTACAGTTCGCCCGTGCCAGTCGCGAGCTGCAACGGGATAGACCTCTACTACGAACGTGCGGGCGAAGGCCCGCGTGTGCTGTTCTTCAACGGATCCGGCGCCACACTGGCCGGTACGGGCTTCCTGCTCGATCCGTTCGTCAAGCGCTTTGACCTGCTCGCGCATGACCAGCGCGGCCTTGGTCGCACCGCGATTCCGCCGGGCCCGTACGCGATGGTGGACTACGCAAAAGACGCGCTGGCGTTACTCGACCACGTTGGGTGGGACACGTGTCGGGTCGTGGGGATCAGTTTCGGCGGGATGGTCGCGCAGGAACTCGCGGTGACCGCTCCGGAGCGAGTTACCCGCCTCGCTTTGATCTGTACCTCAGCGGGCGGCGACGCCGGTTCGTCGTATCCGTTGCACGAGCTCGAAGCATTGCCCCGGGGCGAGCGCGACGCCATCGGGACATCGATCACCGATACGCGCTTCACCGCTGAGTGGTTGGCCGATCCGGAGCACGCCTTTGACAACGCACTCGTTGCTGCGCGGAACGCAGCGGAGCCCAGCGAGGATCCCGAAGTACGCCGCGGCGCCCACGAGCAGCTGCAGGCGCGGCGCGCACACGACGTCGCTGACCGCCTACAGCACATCACGTGCCCGACACTGGTGGCCGGTGGACGCTTCGACGGCATCGCGCCGCCGGCCAACTCCGAGGCGATTGCGGCACGAATCTCCGGCGCCGAACTTCGCTTCTACGAGGGCGGTCACCTGTTCGTTGCCCAAGACCGCCAGGCGTTTCCCGACATCCTCGACTTTCTGGGGGGCTAGTCCGCAGCCTTTGGTTTATCCGCGTTGGCGCCGGCCCAGTCACCGACGCGACTGGCGTTGCCGTACTGGCGAAGGTCGCTCGTCGAAACGAGTTGGCCAGCGGCGTTATGGAAGGCGAACGCGCTGAGGTAACGCGCGCTGAAGAAGTCGGCGCGCCACGGCGCTTGCGTCGCCGACCCCGTCACCCGCTTGGGCGCACGCAGTAGCTCGCGGGAGGCTGCGTCGCGCACAGCGGGGTTGGGGTTGACGTAGCGCTCGAACCACGCCTGTGTGTAGTGGTCGGCGAGGCGCACCCCGTAGGTGGTCGAGGGAAGGATGTAGGGCACGTCGACCCACTCGACGTGGGTGCCACCGCGGACCGAGAAGGCGTACGCGTCGATGCCCTTCGCCGCCCACGCGCGGAACGACTCGAGATGCCCTTTGGGATCCGGGGCGGTGTAAGTGAGCTGCGGGTTGAGGAAGTAGCCGTCGGCGCGCTGGTCCATGGCGGGTACCACTGGCACGATGTCGGTCGACGACACGCCGTCCCATCCCACGATCGCCTTGATCGGAAACGACCGTCCGGTGCAGACCGCCAGCGTCTTCCACAGGGTCGCGGCATCGCTGCACTGCTGGACAACCGATACCGCGCCTGCACCGGCCGAGTGGCCCGCGAGGCCGAGGCGGGTGCGGTCGAGTTGATCGGTGAGAGGGTTGACGAAGCTCAGCGTGCCGTCGGCCTTACGCGCTTTCGCAGCGTCGGCCCGCGACCACGTGCCGGGAACGTACGGATCGTTTGAGGTGGAGTACAGGAACCGCAACGCGTCGACGGTGCCGTCGATGAAGTTCGGAGCCTGCTGGAACGGGAAGCCTGCGGTGGTCTTGCTCGATTCGCCCGGTGCGTGACCGAACGTTTCGCTCTCGCCTTGGCCTTGCGCGTCGAAGCTCATAACGAGGTAGCCCGCAGCCGCCAGGCTCCGCGCCGCCCAGAAGTACATGTGCTGGGTGCCCTGGATCGAGCCCGGCGTAATAACGATCGCGGGATGCAGGCCCGGCTTGCCGTCGGTCCACAACCGACCGACCAGCTTGGCGCCGGTGCGCGAGACGAACTCGATTGTCGTGGGGGTGAACTGGTGGTACTTGGTCGGGTCGCCGACCGAGCCGCCCGGCAGCAATTGGCCGAGCGTGGCGTACAGACGACCGTGAGGGAGGTCGGTGACCTGTCGGCCAACGTTGGCGAGGAACGACTCGGCCGCGGCCGGGGTGAACGCCCGGTCGTACGCCGGGTTCGTGGCGTACGCGCGCTGGCGTCCACCCGTCGTTGACCGCGCCACGTTGTCGATGTCGTGGCGCCGGTATGCGGCATCCGAGTAGTTCGAGGCCGCCTTCGCGCTCGGGGCAGCACCAACACAGACCGAGACAACCAGCCCAATGACAAGCGCGACGCGCCATGCGTTCCCCAGCTTCATGGGGCGCATGATTCCATCCAACCCGGGCGGAATCAGAATCGCTTAATGGGCGACGCGGGCGGGGGTGAGGAAGCGCTGTGGGCCGCGGAGGACGATGCCGTCCTGCTGGCGTACGAAGAGAGCTGCGCCGATTAGGAGCATCGCTGCAGCCTCGAGGGCGAGGCTCATTTGGGCCCCTGGAGTCCAGACGTGCTCAGACCAGCCGAGGAAGTTGGCCATGCGGGTGGCCACCAGTACCGCAAGCGATGTGGCCTCGAATCCGATCGTCCCAATCGCCGCCAATGTGCCGAAGCCGCGTTTTGTGCGCGTCGCCGTCAGCAGCAGCACCGTTGCTGCTACTGAGGCGGCGAAGTTCAGCGGGAAGCCGATTCGCACGACAAACGCACCGTCGACCATGGATGGAATGTGTCGATACGTGTCGACCCACTCACGGAGATGCACAACACCACCCGCGAGGGTGAACAATGCAGCGGCGGCTAAAACAACGGTTGACGGGCGGGGTCGCACATCTCTTCTCCGGTGTTGTGCGCACGCGCGGATGGCTTTCTTTTTCTTTCAATCCGCCGTGGGGCGCACGGCGAAGAATGGGCATGCGCCGAATTAACCGAGAGAAAAACCAGGCACGTTGCGAGCGACTCCTCGAACGCTCAGAGCTCCTCGACACGACCGGCATCGACTGGGCGAGCGTCGGGACCGTGCCGATCAGCCGCGCGACGATCGTCACGCTCATCTACATGCGCGACGTTGAAGCATTTACGAACCGGTACTTGTCGGGCCTCGTCGCCCACCCCGCGACGCTTGGCGATCCGCTTGTCGCTGCGTTTCTTCCGATCTGGCAGCGCGAGGAGCAGGCCCACGCCGACGCGCTCGACGCCTATCTGCGTCTCTACGCGGAGCGTCGCGGAATCGATCTCCCGAAGGTCCAGACTCCGCCGCCGGTGAATGACTCCGAGCGCTGGCTCGTGCGTGCGACGCGACCAATTGGCCACGTCGTCACCGCTGCACACATGACCTGGGGCGCGGCCAATGAGCTGCTAACGATGACGGGATACCGCCTGCTTGCCCATCGATGCGGCGACCCAGTGCTGAAGGACCTGCTGCTGCGCATCGCCGCGCAGGAGTCGCGCCACTACGGCTTCTACTACCTGCAGGCCGAGTACCGACTCGCCCAAAGCCGCCTCGCCCGAACGATCCTGCCGCGCATCATGCGCAAGGCGTGGACGCCCGTTGGCGTGGGGGAAGGCTTCAAGTCGGCCGCCGAGTTCGACGAAGTATTGGCCTATCTCTGCGACGGAGCGGACGGGGCCAAGGCAATAGTCGCAATGGACGCCACCTTCGAACGGCTGGCGGGACTCGACGGCGTTGGCATCTTCGCCCGCGCCGCACGCGATTCCTTCGCCGCCCGCGCCGCATCGGGCGGGCATGACGAGCCCGACGCCGTCGGGCAACACCGCATCGCGGCCTGACTATTACGGTCGCCTCGTGGAGCTCTACGAGGTCATGCGTACGGCACGAACAATCCGTCGCTTTCGCGACGAGCCCGTGCCCGACGACGTGTTGCATCGGTGCCTCGAGGCGGCGACGTGGGCGCCGTCGGGCGGCAACCTGCAGCCGTGGCGCTTTGTGGTGCTGCGATCACCCGAGACGCGCGCAGTGATGCGGGAGGGCGCGATGAAGGCGCTCGATGTGATCGAGACCGTGTACGGCTTCGAGCGCCCGGCCGATGACGACAACTCGCCGGGTGCGCGCGATCGGCGTGCGGTCTACGAGCTCCACGACCGCGCTGGGGAGGTGCCGGTAGGCGTGCTGTTCTGCTTCAAGGAATTGCGAATGACGCCACCGGAGATTCAGGGATCGGCGATCTTTGCCGCCATGGAGAACTTCCTCCTCGCCGCTCGGCACGAAGGGCTTGGCGCGGTCGTGACCGGATGGGGCAACACCGCCGACGAGCGGCTGCACGAAGTGATCGGCATTCCCGAAGCATGGAAGATCGCCTGCATCGTGGCGCTCGGTTACCCGCGCGGCACGCACGGTCAGGTGAAGCGCAAGCCGGTGGAAACGGTGGCTTTCACGGATCGGTGGGATACGCCGTTCTCATGTGAATGAGTCGCGGCCTGACTCCTACGGTGCGGCCGTGAACAGTGGGAGGCTTGGGTACAACTAACGTCGTGTCATGGCGGATGGGCCGGCACTCGGACGGGCGCGCACCTTCGCGGCTGAACCGGTTGCGAGCCGAAACGCTCGTTACTTCGTCATTGAATGGCTAGAGGCCTACGGCCGCGAAGAGCTGATCGAACGAGTGGGGCTCGCGATCTCGGAGCTGGCAGCGAACGCCGTGCTGCACACCACCAGACCTTTCACAGTTGGTCTCGAGTGGCGCGACGACTGCCTGCGGGTTGAGCTCGTGGACTCGGCGCCCGATCACATGGCCACGCCGGTGCCGTCCGAGGGATCGGCGGTCGACATCACGTCATTCAGCGAGACCGGTCGCGGCCTACAGATCGTGGGAGCGCTGGCCAACCGTTGGGGTGTGGAGGTTGACCCGAACGTGAAGTTGGTGTGGGCCGAGTTCGACCCCGCTCCGCCATCGACGCCCAGCACACCCGAGATTGTTGATCGTCGCGCCCCGGCCGTTCCCGCAACCGACCTGGTTCGTCTGCACTACATCGGGCTTCCCGTGCGGGCCGCGATCGAGAGCGGGTTCGACCTCGAGGACGCGACGCGAGACCTCCAGCTGATCGGCGCCGCAGACCTCACCGACGAAGACCGCCGCCTTCTGGGCTTGATCGAGCAGAGCACGTCGCTCCGGCTCGTAGGCCGCCACGCGGCGCTGCACGCGTCGAGCCAGAACCTCATGGAGTTCGACGTCGAAGTGGCCGCGACGGACCAGGCGCTGCTCGCGATGGGTCTGCTCAATGAAACCCTTGCCCGCCGCACGGGCGTGCTCGGACGCGCCGGGCCCAGTGAAGAAGTGATTGCGTTCCGTACGTGGCTCCGTGACGAGACACTGCGTCAACGCGACGGCGCCGAACCGCGTAAGTTCGGCGAGGCCGCCGCCCCGCCCGATGCGCTCGGCTGGCTGCTCGAGTCCGCCTCGACGGGCTACATGAGCCTCGACGCCGACGGGACCGTCCTGAGCGCGAACCGCGCGCTGGTCGCGTGTCTCGGTTTGCGCGACGCGCCGGTAGGGCGCCCGTTTGCAGAGCTGGCTGGAGCGGACGGGATCGATGCCCTTGCCCGCGGGGGCGAGGTCACGTTCAGCTTCACGACGGCCGCCGGTTCGGTCACGGTCAACGGGCGAGCGATGCGCGACGGCAGCGTCACCCGCGTCGTCACCGATTTGCCGTCACAACGCGCCGATGAACTTCTGCACGCGCTGCAGCAGACCCTCATCCCCGCCGCCCCGCCATCGGTGCCGGGCCTCGACGTCGCCGCGGCCTACCTGCCCGCCTCTGGTGAGGTGGGCGGCGACTTCTACGACGTGTTCGAGGTCGCCGCCAACGACTGGTGCGTCG
Source organism: Acidimicrobiales bacterium (assembly GCA_046594835.1). Lineage (GTDB taxonomy): Bacteria > Actinomycetota > Acidimicrobiia > Acidimicrobiales > JACCXE01 > JACCXE01. The sequence continues at coordinate 16,962 of JBKJQZ010000158.1, forward strand.
TGCTGGGCGACGTGAGCGGCAAGGGCGTGGACGCCGCGATCGTCACTTCTGCGGCGCGCCACGCGGTACGCAGTTCGGCCCTGCGTGAGCCCGTGCCAAGTGGGCTGATGCACGCGCTCAATCGCGCGCTGGTGGCCCAGAACAGCACGCGGTTTTGCACCGTGGTGCTGGCGCGGCTTCAGCTGAACGGCGACTCCTGGGTGGCCACGCTCACCAGCGGGGGCCACCCGTTTCCGTTGTTGGTCCGCCAGGGAGTTGCCACGAAAATGGGCCGTCCTGGATCGCTGCTCGGCGTGTTCGAGGATGTGAGCTTCTTCGACGTATCGATCAAGCTCGCAGCGGGTGATGCGCTCGTGCTCTTCACCGACGGGATCATCGAAGCGCGCAACGCGACCGGAGAGTTGTTCGGCGACGAGCGACTACACGACGCGATCGTGCACGCGCCGCCGTCCGCGAAGGGGATCGTCGACGCGGTGCTCGAAAAGGTCTTGGCCTTCGAAGCCGGTCGCTCATCGGACGACATCGCGGTCGTTGTCATTCGTCGTTCGGAGCTATGACACAATCTGGACGACGATGGACAAACCGCTTCTCACCGTCGCCCTACGCACGCTGAACGGCGCGCACGCCGAGATCGAAGCCGCGGGCGAAGTCGACGCGAGTACGCAGGACCTCCTGCGGTCGCAACTGCTCGAGGTCATCGCCAAAGGAGCGCGTGACCTCGTCATCGACCTTGCCGGGGTGTCGTTCCTCGATTCAAGCGGCTTGCGCGGCTTGATCGAGGCGGTGCAGAAAGGCGCTTCGCTGCGCCTGCGTCATCTTCAGCCGGCGGTGCAGCAGGTATTCGACATCGTGACTATTCCGGGGATCACGACCGAGCCTTAGCGAAGCGGTCTGCACCCGAGCGCAGGTCGACGACTGCTGTGTTGTTTTCCCGATACAGGGGCTTGGCGAGTACGAGGTGGGCCAGGCCGATGTGGCGTTCTTCGAAACCCGCTTCGCAGTAGGCCATGTAGCAGCGCCACAGTTGACGAAAGCGTTCGTCGTAGCCCAGAGCCTCGAGTTCGTCGGTGACCTCGTTGAACTTGGTGTGCCAGCGCCGCAGCGTTTCGGCGTAGTGCCAGGCGTAGTCGTCAACGTCGAGCGTGCGCATGTCGGTGTGCTTCGCGATCTTGTTCGCCATCACCTGGAGCGACGGCAGGTTGCCGTTCGGGAAGATGTAGGTGCGAATGAAGCTCTTGGTGATCTTCGAGATCTCATAGGCGCGGTCGTCGATGGTGATGGCCTGCATCACCATCAGCCCGTCAGGCTTGAGCAAGTCGTTGCATTTCGCGAAGAACGTGCCGAAGTCTTTCCAACCGACGGCTTCGATCATCTCGATCGAAACCAACTTGTCGTATTTACCTGTGAGGTCGCGGTAGTCGTCGAGGCGAACTTCGACGAGATGGTCCACGCCCGCGTTCTTGACTTCGCGCACGGCGATGTCGAACTGCTCACGCGAGATGGTGGTGGTCGTGACCCGGCACCCGCGGGTGGTGGCGGCGTAGACGGCAAAGCCACCCCAACCCGTGCCGATCTCGACGAGGTGATCGCTTTCCTGCAAGTCGAGCTTCTCGCACATGATCTCGAGCTTGCGCTCGGCGGCCTCAGCGAGCGACTCGTTCGGCGAGGCGAAGATCGCCGAGGAGTACATCATGCGCGGATCGAGCCACAGGGCGAACATGTCGTTGCCCAGGTCGTAGTGCGCCGAGATGTCCTTGCGGCTCTGACGCTTGGTGTTGCGACCAAAGCCGTCGCGGGCGCGCAGCCACGGCGTGCGAACGAAGGAGAATTTTTCGCGCAGCGCATCGGCGCGGCCGATGTTGCGCGCCGCAACCCGAAACACGTCGGTGAGGTTTGGGGTGTCCCACAGGCCATCGACGTACGCGTCGACCAGACCACGGCCGCCGTGGAGGAACATCGGCCAGGCCTTTGGATCCTTGACGACGATGGTTGCCTCGGGCCCGTTGCCGGGCCCGCACACGATGGTGTCCTCGGTGTCGGTAATGGTGAGTCGGCCTACGTTGATACGGCGCAGGACGTTAAGCACAACGGCGCGACTGGCGCGATGGTTCACGGTGTCAGTACTCCTGGGTGAGGGACGGGACGCACGCCCTTGAGCCGCAAAGCGACCGCGTGCGCGTAGATGAGCACGAGCGTGCGAACGCTCGCAAGGGGGTACCGGCGTGCGATGCGGCGCACCGTGGACCGGTCGAAGGGGTGGCGCGTGAGCGACAACGTCGCATCGAAAACACGCACACCGTCTTCGACATTGTCCAGTCGCACTACTAGGGAATCCGAAGGGGTGGTCGCATTCCACTGGTAGGTCTGGTTCATGCCGAAGAACGGCGATACGTGCATCCGCTTGGGGAATGATCCGGCAAGCGCACCATCAACGCCGGGCGTCAGTACATAGGCGTGACGCTCTCCCCAAGGGGTGTTGGTGACTTCGGTAACCAGCGCAACGATCTCGTCGTTGGCGCCGAAGCAGTAATAAAAACTGATGGGGTTAAAGCAGTGGCCGAAGCTGCGCAACTGCGCGAGCAGCCGCACCGGCCCGTCGACTGTGATTCCGGTCTCGGTGTGCACCTTGTCGCGGATCGCCTGCGCCAGCGGTACCGCGTGATCACCGAAAAAGTCGGCCCGGCGGAAGCGCAACGCGCCGAAGCGGCGCTTTACG
>JBKJQZ010000173.1:0-23712 GCA_046594835.1 Acidimicrobiales bacterium
ACGACGTGGCGCGCGGCGTTGACCCCAACGGGCTCAAGATCCTCACCCGCACTGAGTGTCTAGGCCTCCTGGCGTCGAGGAACCTGGGCCGTCTCGGATTAACGATCGGCGCGCTCCCGACCGTCCTACCGGTCAACTACCGGCTCATCGGCGACCGCGTGTACTTCCGCACCGCGACCGGCCAGCGGCTGCGCACCGCGACAACATGCACCGTGGTCGCGTTTGAGGTTGACCACTTCGCCGATGACGGCTGCGACGGCTGGACCGTCGTGGTGACCGGCGTCGCCGAGCCAATCGAGCACCGCGACATCGCGGAACGGATCGAAATGATCGGCGTCGCCAATTGGGCGCCCGTGCCCCAGAGTCGCTTGGTCGCGATCGCGACCGACGTCATCACCGGGCGGCGGCTGCCCTAATCCAGCGGTACCTGCCAGAGCAGCGTCGAGGACAGCTGATCGGCGCTCGTGGTCACACTGCACTCACCGCGCAGCAACTCAGCGCGGCTCGCGAGGTTCTTCACCGCTACCGCTTCCGCCGAGGGCGCTCCCGCTCCATCCACTCGTACCTTCATGCCCAACGACGGGCCCGGCACGATTTCGATGGTCACGTCGAATCCGGTTATTGCATCCGGACTCAGTGAGGCAACCAGTTCGGTCAGGCCCGAGGTGAGGTGTGCGCCCGTCATCACGGGCACCGCGCCGTCGAGCGGGCCGTCGAGGCGCACCTGAGGCAGGAATCCGAGCGTCCCGGCCGCGTTGGCCATGACTTCGAGGATCTCCGAGCGGAGGCTCTTGCGGCCTCGCGGGGTCGACAACGCGAAGATCGTCGTGCGGATCTGACGAATCGTCTCGTCGAGATCGGTGACGGCGCGGTCGAGGCGGTCGCGGTGCTCCGGCGGCACGGTGCGAATAAGGCCTTCGAGCATCAACCCTGTCGCATAGATGCGTTGGATGACGGTGTCATGCAGGTCCGCAGCGATGCGTTCCCGGTCTTCGTCGAGGATCACATTGCGAGTTCGCTCGTGCATGCGGGCGTTGTCGATCGCGATGGCCGCCGCCTTCGCAAGAGCGACCGCCAGCGTTTCGTCTTCCTCGCTGAACTCCTCGCCTGAGCGCTTCTCGGTGAGGTAGAGGTTGCCGAACACGCGGTCGCGGATCGTGATGGGAACACCGAGAAACGAGCGCATGGGCGGGTGGTTCGGCGGGAAGCCGAAGCTGTCTGCGTGCTTGGTGAGATCGGCCAGACGGATTGGGCGCGGCTCAACAATCAACAGCCCGAGGATGCCGTGGCCCTGCGGCAACGGTCCGATCTCGATGGACTGCTCGGTCCGAAGACCAACGTTGACGAACTCCGACAGCGCGTGCTGGTTCTCGTCGAGTACGCCAAGCGCTCCGTACCGGGCGTCAACGAGCTCGACCGCTGCGTCCACGATGCGACGCAAGACGTCGGGCAACGACAGGTCGGAGCCGACGGACAGGACCGCTTCCACCAACTGACCAAGTCGGTCCGCGTCGCGGATACCGAACCACGCCACGTCGCGGACTAGTCGTTCTGCTGGCGGTGACGCTCGGAGAGCCGCGCTGCGTAGGCCGCTGCTTCGGTGCGACGCGCCATTCCAAGCTTGCCCAGCATGTTCGACACATAGTTCTTGACCGTCTTCTCGGCAAGAAACAGCGCCTCACCGATCTGGCGGTTCGTCATGCCCTCGGCCACGAGGTCGAGGATCTTGCGCTCCTGCGGGCTGAGCACCGATAGAGGGTCGTCGGCGGTGGGTGCCGGATTGCGGAGCCGTTCGAGCACGCGAGTCGTCACGGCGGGATCGAGCAGGCTCTCGCCTCGGGCGGCGCGCCGGATCGCGTCGATCAGATCTGCGCCGCGGATTTGCTTGAGCACGTAGCCGGCGGCGCCCGCCATGATCGAAGCGAAGAGCGCCTCGTCGTCATCGAAGCTCGTGAGCATTACGCACGAAACTTCAGGGTGGTTCGAACGAATCTCACGGCAGACTTCGATGCCGGTGCGATCATCGGCCGCATCGCCGAGGCGAACGTCGAGCACCGCAACGTCGGGAGCGGTCTGCGCGATCACCGCGAGCGCCTCGTCCGCGGTGGTGGCCTCGCCCACGACCGTCACGTCTTCTTCGGCCCACAGCAGGTCGCGAATGCCGCGACGAACCAGCTCGTGATCATCGAGCAGGAACACGCGAACAGCCATTGCGGGCATTCTGGCACTTCAAAGAGGTGGCAAAGGACCCTAGGGAACTGGCCGGTTGCCCACTACCTGCGCCCGTCGCGGCGTTGCACGGTTGTTCCATGACCGGAATAACTCCAATCAACCCCGACTACGACCCCGCGCGCCAAGGTCGCGATGCGTGGCTCGTCGGCACCTTGGGTGCCGCCTGCCTCGCGATCGTGGTCGCAGCCGCGGCGGTCGGCCTTGGCGTGCGCGCCGTGGATGAATCACGCTCGCCGGGCGGCTCCGTTTCCGCAGGCGGCGCGGCACCCGCCCGCACCACGGTGCACCTGACCGAGTTCACGATCGATGATGCGACCGTCGCCGTGGGTGGATCCCTCGAGGTGATGAACCAGGGGTCGGTCGCCCACAACGTGACGATCCGCGACACAGACGCGCACACTGAGGACCTCAGCGGAGGCGGCACCGCAAGCTTGGCGCTGAGGGGCATTGCGGCCGGCGACTACACAATGTTCTGCGCGATCCCCGGCCACGAGGCTGCGGGCATGAAGGCTGCGCTACACGTCGCAAGCGCCGAGAGTGGCGCGGGGTCGGGCGCGGCGGCCCACGAGATGACCGCCGACGAGATGGATGCCTCGATGAACGCATCCATCAAAGCGTTCCCCGCGAAGACGGACGGCTTGGGCGCGCAGATGCTCGAACCGAAGGTTCTCGCCGACGGCACGAAGCAGTTCAACCTGGTGGCCACGATCGTGCGTTGGGAGGTCTCGCCCGGCAGGAAGGTCGACGCCTGGACCTACAACGGCACCGTGCCCGGCCCAACCATCAAGGTCGACCCCGGCGACAGGGTGGCGGTCGTGATCACGAACAAGCTCCCCGAGTCGACCGCTATCCACTTCCACGGCATCCTCACGCCCAACGCCATGGACGGCGTACCCGGCATCACGCAGGAGCCGATCAAGAAGGGCGCCACGTTCACCTATACCTGGACTGCGCAGTTGACCCCTGCCGTCGGCATGTACCACTCACATCAGAATGCTGTGAAGCAGGTGCCCAACGGGATGGCTGGTGCGTTTCTCGTAGGCGACCTACCCCTGCCCGACGGCGTGAAGCTGGCCCAGCAGTCCACGATGATGCTCGACGACGCGGGAACCATCGGCCTCGCGCTCAACGGAAAGAGCTTCCCCGCCACCACCCCAATAGTGGCCAAGCTCGGCGACTGGATCGAAGTCCACTATCTCAATGAGGGTCTAATGGCTCACCCGATGCACCTCCATGGAATGCCACAATTGGTCATCGGCAAGGACGGCTTCGCAGTCGACCCGCACTACGAGGACACGATCAATGTGAGTCCCGGCGAGCGGTACTCCGTGCTCATTCACGCCGATCAGCCAGGCATATGGGCGTGGCACTGCCACATCCTCACCCACGCCGAAGACGCCACCGGAATGTTCGGAATGGTGACAGCCCTCATCGTGAAGTGAAATGGGGCCATGGATCTTGGACTGACCGGTCGTGCCGCCATTGTCACCGCAGCATCGAAGGGACTCGGCCGCGGGAGCGCGCTCGCGCTCGCGGCTGAGGGCTGCAACCTCGTGGTGAACGCGCGCGGCGCTGGCGCGCTCGCCGCCACGGCGCAGGAGTGCCGGGCCCTCGGGGCGGAAGTGATCGAGATGCCGGGCGACGCCGCTGATCCCACGCTGGCCGAGGAATTGGCGCGCACCGCGCTTGCGCACTTCGGCCGGCTCGACATCGCAATCGCGAACGCGGGAGGGCCCCCTCCGGGCCAGGCGTTGACGGTCACCGACGATCAGATTCGCGGCGCAATCGAGATCAACCTCTTGGCCTCGGCCCGATTGGCCCGCGCCGCGGTGCCATTGATGAAGGCCAATGGCTTCGGACGAATCGTGTGCATCACGTCTGCGTCAGTGAAACAGCCGATCAGCGGCCTGTCGCTGTCCAACACGGCGCGCACCGCGCTCTACGCGTGGTGCAAGACCGCCGCGACCGATCTCGCCACCGACCCGGACACGGCCACCATCACCATCAACCTCGCGTGCCCCGGGCTCCACGACACAGATCGCGTGCGCCAGCTTTATGGATCTGCAATGCCCGAGCGCATAGGCGACGCCGAAGACTTCGGTCGCGTCGTCGGCTTCTTGTGCTCGGACTCGGCACGCTTCATCACCGGCCAGGCGCTTCTCGTCGACGGCGGCGCAACGCTCGGGCTTTGAGTTAGGTCTGTAGCGAGGCGACTAATCCGTCGAGGATGTCGGACTCGCTCACGAGGCACTCGTCGAAGCCGAACACTCGCATAACGCACACGAGCACGATGCAGCCCCCCACAATCACATCGGCCCGCTCGCGTTCGAGGCCCGGGTTGTGAATGCGGTCCTTGAGGCGCTCGGTGGCGAGGGTACGAAACACGTCCTCAGCCGCCGCCTTCGTGAGCATGAAGTGGTGGATCTTGTCGCGGTCGTAGGCGGCCAGGCCCTGCTCGATGGCAGCAACCGCGCTCACGGTGCCGGCGAGGCCGACCATGCGGCGACCCCCGTTCAGCAGCGGTAGTTCGTAGCGCATCGCCTCGAGGTCGTCACGCACCGAACCAACCGCGTTCGACAGCTCCTCGGGCGTGGGCGGGTCACCCGCGAGCCACTGCTCGGTGAGGCGCACGCATCCCATGTCCAGCGAGCGCGCCGCTTCGGGTTCGGTGGAGCCCACGATGAACTCCGTCGAGCCGCCACCGATGTCGACGACAAGGTACGGGCCGTCGTGCGGGTCGAGTTCGGCGGTTGCGCCCGCGAAGGCGAGCCGCGCCTCTTCGTCGCCGCTGAGCAACTCGGGCTCCGCTCCGATGATCTCGTGGGCCGGTCCGAAAAAATCGTCCCGATTCGACGCGTCGCGCGCCGCAGAAGTCGCCGCGATCCGGACCTTCGTTACGCCGTGGGCGTCCATCGCGCCGCGATAAACGCGCAACACCGACAGGGCCCGCTCTATGGCGGCGGGATCGAGGAGACCGGTTTTGTCGACCCCTTCGCCGAGCCGCGTGAACATCATGCGACGGTCAAGCGTGCGCCCGTTCTCACTGATCAGCAGGCGGGTCGAGTTGGTCCCGCAGTCGATCGCGGCGACAACGCTCACACGCTCTCCCGCAACCGCTCGTCGACCCATCGTCCGACGGGGTCGTCGCCTCCAGCCAGGAAGTAGGCGTAGTGCGCGTGCAGGCACTTCACACCTTTCCGGGTCCCACCGATGCCGCCCGAGGGACGGGGTCCGGTGTGGTCGCCACCGATCGCGGCGTCGCGCTCTGCCTGGTATCGCCGATGTGCTTCCTCAAGGGCGACGGGATCGACCTCAGCCTCCGCGGCGCGCACACCGCCGTGGCTCTCAAGCTGACCGACCCGGCGGTGGAGTGCTGCGCCGACAAGCCAGTAGCGGGTCGGCATCGGCGTGCCGTCGTGCATGAAGGGTGCGTTGCGGATCACAACGGGAGCGCCCGCAGCGTCGCGCACCACTACGTCGAACGCACCCGAGGGCTCGCGCCCGAGGAGCTGGGTGATGACGGTGTGGTCGTCGACTACCACTCGACGAGACAGGCGCGCTGCGGGGCGTCGATGCCCTTAAGCGCCACGTGTTGCTCCGCGTTGAAGCTGAACTCCCCAGTGGAAAGCACGAGGTCGCGCACTACGGCGGACACGAGCACTTCGCCGCCCATCGCGGCGTCGGTCAAGCGCGCCGCAATGTTGACGGCCGTGCCGAGAAAGTCGTTGCCCTCCGACACTGCTTCGCCGGCGTTGATGCCGATCCGAATGCGCAGCGGCGCCTCGGGATGCTTGCGCGCAAAGGCCTTCATCTCCTGCTGGAGCGCGATCGCGCAACGCACACCCTTGGACGCCGAGGTGAAGGCGAGCATGAACCCGTCGCCGCGGAACTTCACCTCGTAGCCGCCGTGTGCGGCCACCTGCGCGCGCACAAGTTCGTTGTGCTCCTTGACGAGAATCGCGCCGTCGCTATCGCCTAGGCGCGCCGTCCACTGCGTTGAATCTTCGATGTCGGTGAACATGATCGTCAGCGTGCCCTCGGGCCGACCGTTGCGCTGCAGTCGCCGACGAACTGCCGCCGCGTCGTCGTCGTTAGTGGCCCAGCGGTCGCGCAGCTGCGGACGATCACGTCGCGCACCCTCGGGATCGCGGGCTACCTCGAGCCCGAACTCGACGGACTCGAGAATCTGTTCGTGCAGCGAGCGGCGAATTTCACGGCGCAACTGCCGTCCCGAGTCGAGTTGCGGCGTCTGCGGGATCATCGGCGGGCCGTGACGATCGCGGCCTCGACCTCGGTCGCGATCGCCTTCCCCGCGCTCAGCTCGGCGTAGTTCGCGTCGCTCGCGTTCGGCGATCCGCTTGTCTTCGCGGGCTGCGGCGATTTCGTGCTGGGGCTTGCGCGACTTCACGCCGATGCCGCCCATCACCGCGACGCCGGTCACGACGACGCGTGGCGCTCCCGGCAGCAGCGGGACGCTGGCCAGCTTCATGTCCTTGCCCCCCATGATCGCGAACGCGTTCATGTCGACCTCGATGCCTTCAGGCACGATGATGTCGACCCCGCCCATGATCGCGACCACTCGGAGGTGAAGTTCCGGCGCGTCGAACTCGGCCTCGCGTAGATCAATTTCGACCCCGCCCATGATCGCGACTGCATTTATGGAGTCGCTCACGCGCCAGCGACCCTTGGTCGTGGCCCCACTCATGATCGCAACCACCCATCGGCGGACCTTGCGACGACGGGTCTCGCCGACCATCGGCTGTGCCGGTGTTGGGTGTGCGGACAGCGGCTGGGGCAGGTCGGCGACGATCGTCTCGAGCTCCATCGAGGTCGCCGCTGCCCACACCATGCCGGCGCGCTCGGCGAACTCGTCGAGGGTTAGGGCGCCGTCGCCCGCAGCCCTTTGCAGCACACCGATGACGCGTTGGCGCTCGGTGTCGGGGATCTTGACCGGCTTGGCCGGGCGGCGTTGGGCCGGAAGGCTGGCGGCACCGCCTTCCTCCGGCTCGGTCATGTCGGTCATTACCTAGACAGCATGCCTCAGGACGACGCCTGCGTTACGCCCAGAACGACAGGCGGTCACGCATGCGCTCCCAAAAGTTCCGGTTGGTATCGGGCGCTGCAGGAGCCAGCGGTGTTGCCACACGGGGCTTGACGTCGTCGGCGGGTGGGAGCACGGCGTACGCGGTTTCGCCCGGCTTGACGAGGTTGAGCTGTTCGCGAGCGAGCCGCTCGACCGCCGAATCGGTCCCGAGTTCGTTCACGCGCTTTTGGAGGGCGGAGTTGGCCTCGTTCAGGACCGCGACGCGGCGCTCCGCCGAAGCGATGTCGTGGTTCTGATTCATCCAGAGCCGTGTCGGGAACACGGCCACCACCAACACGGCGATGACTGCGATGCTTCCGAAGAAGGCGAGGGCGAGCCGGGCGCGGATCACCGCGACGCGGTGCCCTTGAACGCGGCCCCGCCGAGGTAACGGGCGGCATCGCCCAAGTCATCCTCGATACGCAGGAGCTGGTTGTACTTGGCGACGCGGTCTGAGCGCGCCGGAGCGCCTGCCTTGATCTGGCCGCAGTTGGTTGCCACTGCGAGATCAGCAATCGTCGTGTCTTCGGTTTCGCCGGAGCGGTGGCTCATCACCGACGCGTACGCATGCGTGGTGGCGAGGGCCACGGTGTCGAGCGTCTCGGTGAGCGTGCCGATCTGATTGACCTTGATTAGTACCGCGTTCGCAACCTGATCGTCGATGCCGCGGCGCAGGCGTCGCGGGTTGGTGACAAACAGATCGTCGCCCACCAGTTGGATGCGATCACCCAGCGCCTTGGTGATCGACGCCCACCCGGCCCAGTCGTCCTCGGCCATGCCGTCTTCGATCGAGATGATCGGATACTTGTCGCACAAGCCGACGAAATAGGCGGTGAGATCATCGCTCGTAAGGGTCCGGTTCTCAGAGGCGAAGGTATAGACACCGTCTGAGTACAGCTCGGTTGTCGCGGGATCAAGCGTGATCGCGATCTCATCGCCGGGCGTGCGACCCGACTTCTCGATCGCTTCCATGAGCAGCGTGAGCGCTTCCTCGTTCGACGACAGGTCCGGCGCAAAGCCCCCTTCGTCGCCGACGGCGGTGGACATGCCCCGCTCGTTGAGCATCGAGCGCAGGGCGTGGTAGATCTCCGAGCTCCACTGCAGCGCCTCACGGAAGCTCGCGGCACCAACGGGCGCAATCATGAACTCCTGCAGATCAACGCTGTTGTTCGCGTGCGCGCCACCATTGAGCACGTTCATCATGGGCACCGGCAATACGTGCGCGTTGGCACCACCGACGTAGCGGTACAGCGGTAGCTGCACCTCGACAGCCGCCGCCTTCGCCACCGCGAGCGAGACACCGAGCACCGCGTTAGCGCCGAGGCGCCCGAGGTTGTCGGTCCCGTCGAGGTCGAGCATCACGCGGTCAACGCCGCGCTGATCGAGGGCTTCGATGCCCTCGAGCGCGTCAGCGATTTCGGTCTTGACCGCTTCGACCGCGCCGAGGACGCCCTTGCCGCCGTAGCGGCTGCCGCCATCGCGTCGTTCGACGGCTTCGTGCGCGCCGGTGGATGCCCCCGAAGGCACCATCGCCCGCCCGTTGGCGCCCGAGTCAAGAAACACCTCGACTTCGACGGTGGGGTTACCGCGCGAGTCCAACACCTCGCGGCCGTTCACGAACTCAATAGAACTCATTAGGCGGGAAAGGTTACCGACGTGCCACGAGTTGTTTCGCTTCTTCCCAGAGCGACTCGGACACTGCGACACCGCGCCCCGCCGCTAAGTGCCGCATCGCTTCGTACCGCCGCAGGAACTTGGCCGACGCGGCCCGCAGCGCAGACTCGGGATCCGACACTCCCGCGTGGCGAGCAACGTGCACCGCACTGAACAACAAGTCGCCGATCTCGGCCACTACCTGGGGCGAACCCGTGCCGTGCTCGCGCAGTGCGTCTGCCACTTCGGCTATCTCTTCGGCGAGCTTGCCCATCGGCCCGTCGAGGTTCGGCCAGTCAAAATCGACCGCCACTGCGCGCCGGCCGATCTGCGCAGCGTGGCTCAGCGCGGGCTGCGCGCCATCGATCGTGGCGAAGGGATCCTCGCTCGGATCCTCGCCTCTTTCCTCGGACTTGACCGCGGCCCACATCGCCTCGACCTCGGCGGGCGTCGTAGCCACCACGTCGCCGAACACGTGGCGGTGGCGACGGATGAGCTTCTCCCGCACGGTGCGGGCCACGTCGGCGAGGGTGAAGTCGCCGAGCTCTTCCGCAATGGTCGCGTGCAGCACCACCTGGAAAAGCACGTCGCCGAGTTCACCCTCGATGGCGTCCACGTCACCCGACAGGATCGCCTCAACCGCTTCGTAGGACTCCTCGAGCATGAAGCGGGTGAGCGACTCGTGGGTCTGCTCGGCGTCCCACGGGCACTGCGCCCGCAGCACCCGCACGAGATCAGCGAAGGCGGTCAGCTCGCTCGGCGGGAGCACCATCCACAGGGAGGTGAGGTGATCGGGCACGACGTCGCGGTCGAGCTCAGCCCAGGCCACGGTGGTGATCGATTCGTCGGGCAGCCCGAGTCGTTGCAGCACGATCACGTCGGGGCCGTCGTCCACCGCCAGCTTGATCTCGGAGAGCACGTGGATCGAATCGCACTGACCGACGAGGAGGTTGCCCCCCTCCCCCGCCGCGAATGCGTGCCCGTCCACGAGGCGCACGCCGCGCGCGAACGGGTCGACGCCGAGGCGTTCCCAGCACAGGTCGAGGAACGACAGCGACGGGTGGACGACCACCTCGGCGCCATCGCGTGCACGCAGCAGTTCCACGGTGCGCTCCGCGATGAGCGGCGAGCCGGGCACCACGTAGACAACCGGGCCGTCGTGGGCTGTGACCCGCTCGACGATCGCGTCGTACACCGCCGCAATCGCGTCGGCCGATTCGTAAATGTCGTCACAGGTCACGACGCCGGTGGGCAGCGCGGCGAACGCGGGATGCCGCGCCGTACGCACAATGGTGTTGGCCGGGCCGACCGCACGTATCGCTTCGAGAAGGCCAACTGGCATTAGCGCGGCGTCGGCCGGACCCATTCCCCAGACCTGCACAACAGCCACGGGAGTTACTTGCCCGTGTTGTCGCCGCCGGGCGCCTTGGGCGGCACCACCTGCGGCGAGTCACCGGTCTTGTCGTAGGAGCCGTAGCGAGGGTTGATTTCGACCTTGGCGTTGGCAGACGCGTCGCCGAGGAATTCGTTGAAGGGTCCTTGCGCGTCGTCGGTCACCGCTTGGCGGACCTGCTCCTTGACCTCGGAGAAGGGCTTTACCGGCTCGCGCTTGTCGACGCGAATGATGTGGTAGCCGTACTGGGTCTTCACCGGGTCACCGATCACACCCACGGCCTGGGTACGGACGGCGTCCTTGAACTCTTCCACGTACCCCGAGGGCGAGGCGCAACCGAGGTCGCCGCCGTTCGCGCCCGAGCCCGGGTCCTTCGACTGCGCCTTGGCGATCTCGGCGAAGGTCGCCGCCGCGTCCTTGGCGGCCTTCAGCTGCTTCTCGATCGAGTCGGCCGTGGCCTTGGTCTCAACGAGGATGTGTGCAGCGCAGACGCTCTCGAACTGGTCGATGTGGTCCTTGTAGTACTTGCGCAGAGCAGCATCGCTGGCGTCGGCGAGCGCGGTTTGCAGCACGAAGACCTCGGCCGTGGTGCGCTGGATCTCCGCGAGGTACTTCTTCGGGAACTTGCGCAGCGTCTTGTCGTCGCCGATCGAACTGGCCAGCTGCTGCTTGGCCACGCTGAGGTCCTTGGCGCTGACCTTGAGGTTGCGCTTGACCACTTCCTGGTGAATCAGCTCAAGGTAGATGCGGCGGGTGAGGACGCGAGCAACGAAGTTCGAGTCGAATGTACCGGAGCCTGTGCCGGCGACGACCACCCCGGACTGCTTCAGCGCCTTGAGGTAGCTCTTGTTGTCGCGGATGGCCTCGAGCTCATCGTCGAGGGCGGACTTGGTCAGCGTGATGCCGTTGACCTTCGCGGCGTAGGGCTCGGCCGCCTTGCATGCGCTGAGGCCGAACAGGGTCAGTGCGAGGAATGCGGCGACGTAGAGACGAGAAGTGCCTTTCACGGGGTCAGGAGCCTAACTGTGCGTCGTCAGAAACTGGAACCAGCTCCACCGGGCTGAGCTCGTGCAGCAGTTCGATCAGGAACGGAGCGGAGTCGGTCTTGGGTGGCACGGGAACGACCAGCTGACGCAGCTCCGGCTTCCACACCGCCTTCGGGTAGAGCCGTTGGAGACGGACCTGTCGGCTCGCAACGAGCTCGATCGGGCTGATCCGGGCGACGTTGCGGGCGACGGTGATCTCGCGCACCCCGCGGACCGCGCACTCGCCCCGGAGCCGGGCGATCGTGAGCAACGCCGCGGCGGGCGCCGGCGGCGGGCCGAACCGGTCGGACCACTCGGTCTCGATGTCGTCGACGTCGGCGGGCGACCCAATCGTGGCGAGGCGCCGGTAGGCCTCGAGGCGAAGGTCTTCGCGAGACACGTAGTCACGCGGCAGGTGCGCGTTGGCGTCGATGTCCAACTTGATTTCGGCGGGCTCGCGCACGTCCTCGCCCTTGAGCTCGGCAACCGTCTCGGTGACCATCTGCATGTAGAGGTCGTAACCCACCGCCGCGATGTGACCGGACTGGTTTTCGCCCAGCAGGTTGCCCACGCCTCGAATCTCGAGGTCGCGCATTGCGATCTTGAAACCCGAACCCAGCTCGGTGTGCTCACCGATTGTGCGCAGGCGCTCGTAGGCGGTCTCGCTCAGCGCGCGGTCGGGTGGGAAGAACAGGTACGCATAGGCGCGCACGCCGGAACGCCCGACGCGGCCGCGGATCTGGTGCAGCTGGCCGAGTCCGAGCATGTCGGCGCGATCCACGACCAGCGTGTTTACCGCCGGCATGTCAATGCCGCTCTCGATGATCGTGGTGCAGACCAACACGTCGTATTGGCCGTCGACGAAATCGAGCACCACTTTCTCGAGCGAGCCTTCATCCATCTGTCCGTGCGCGATACCAATACGCGCCTCGGGCACCAGCTCGCGCAGGTCGCGTGCCTTGGCCTCGATGTCGGCGACGCGGTTGTGTACGTAGAAGACCTGGCCCTCGCGCAACAGCTCACGGCGCAATGCCTCGGACACGGCGCGCTCGTCGTACTCGCCTACGTAGGTGAGGATCGGCTGCCGCTCGGCCGGCGGCGTGAGCAGGATGCTGAGGTCACGGATGCCGGTAAGGCTCATCTCGAGCGTGCGGGGGATCGGCGTGGCCGACAGCGTGAGGATGTCGACGTCGACCTTGAGTTTCTTGATCGACTCCTTGTGCTGCACGCCGAATCGTTGTTCCTCGTCGACCACCAGCAGGCCAAGGCGCGGGAACTCGATGTCTTTGGAGAGCAGCCGGTGCGTGCCCACCACGATGTCGACCGAGCCGTCCTTCACGCCCTCGACGACCTTCTTGGCCTGTGCGGGCGTCAGGAAGCGTGAGAGCACCTCGACCCGCACGGGGTAGCCCGAGAGGCGCTGCGAGAAGGTCTGGCCATGCTGCTGGGCGAGCAGCGTTGTGGGCACGAGCACGGCGACCTGCTTGCCGTCCTGCACCGCTTTGAACGCGGCGCGCAGCGCGACCTCGGTCTTGCCAAAACCAACGTCGCCGCACACGAGGCGGTCCATGGGCTTGTCCGACTCCATGTCGGCCTTCACGGCTTCGATCGCCGTGAGTTGATCAGGCGTCTCGGTGAACTCGAAGCCGTCCTCGAACTCGCGCTGCCACGCGGAGTCTTCGGGGAAGGTGTGGCCAATCGACGTGACCCGCCGCTGGTACAAGACCACGAGTTCTTGTGCGATCTCGCGCACCGCAGCCTTGACCCGCGCCTTCGCCTTGGCGAAGTCGGAGCCGCCCATGCGCGACAGGGTCGGGGTCTCCCCGCCCGAGTACGGCCGCAGCGTGTCGATCTGATCCGACGGAATGAGCAGCTTGTCGGCGCCCCGGTATTCGAGGAGCAGGTAGTCGCGCTCGACGCCCCCAATGGTGCGGGTGACCATGCCGGCGTAGCGGGCCACGCCGTGGTGGTGGTGCACCACGTAGCTTCCCGGTGCCATGTCGTCGAAGAACCCCGAGGTGGCGCGGGCGCGAGGCTTGGCGGCGCGGTGTGCGCGTCGACGGCCGGTGATGTCGGGCTCCGCGAGCAGGGCCAGCTTCGACGCCGGAAGGATCACGCCGCGTTCGAGCGGCGCCACCACCACCTCAGGAGCGACGAAGCCCTCGTCGCGCAGGTTGCCGGTGATGCGGGCGGCTGAGCCCTCGCCGTCGGCGGCAACCACGATGCGGAACCCGTCCTTGGACAGCTTCTTGAGCCGCTCCACGAGCCGGGTCGGGTCCCCCGCCATCGGGTCCCACGAGTTGGCTTCGATGGTGGGTGTGTCGGGGCCCTCACCCGTCGCCGTGACCGACCACACCGGCGCCTTGGTGTGCACGAGCAACCGATCGAAGGGGAGGTGCAGAGGCGGAAACTCAGCCACACCATCCGGGCCCTCGGGGACACCCCACGTTTTGGCGAGCGAACCGGCGAGGCTCGCTTCTTCGGCGAGAAGATCGGCGGCGCGGTCACGCATGCGACGCGGGTCGAAAAGCAACACGAGCGCGTCGGGCGGCAACAGGTCCGCGATCACGTGCTCGGTCTCGGTGAGCCAAGGAAGCCAGCTCTCCATGCCGTCGAAGCTGTGGCCCTCGGCGAGGCGTTCCCACTGGTCCGCCGCCCACGGCGCCGCCGTGACCAACTGCGCAGCGCGCTCGCGCACCTCGGCGGTTAGGAGCACCTCGCGGCAGCCAAAGATCTCGATGGTGTCGAGGTCGTCCACCGACCGCTGGTCGGCGACTGCGAACGCGGTCAGGCGATCTACTTCGTCGCCCCACAGATCGATGCGGACCGGCCCGTCCATGGTCGAGGGGTACACGTCGACGATCGAGCCCCGCACAGCGAGCTCGCCACGGTGCTCAACTTGGTACTCGCGTCGATAGCCGAGGGCGACGAGCTGATCGACCAGATCGTCGCGGTCAATGACGTCGCCCTTGGCCAGACAGATGGGATCAACGTCTTCGACGTGCGGGCCGAGGCGCTGCACCAACGCACGCACCGGCGCGACCACTACGCGGGGTGAACGGCTTGCGTCGCGCAAGCGCCACATCGTGCGCAAGCGTCGCCCCATGGTCTCGACGTTCGGGCTCACGCGCTCGAACGGCAGCGTCTCCCACGCCGGGAACTGGTCGATGGCGTCGTTGCCCAAGAACGCTCGCAGGTCGTTGGTCAGGTGCTGCGCGTCGGTCGCGGTGGGCGTGGCGATCAGCAGCGGGTGGCGGTCGCTCAGCGACGCGACACCGGCGATGAACAAGGCGCGTGCCGCGTCGGGCACGGCCACGTGCGCGGCGTTATTGCCGAGTAGCGCAGTGAGCGCCGGTTCGGAGCGAAGGAGTTTCGGCAGCCCCAGCAGCGGGCCGTCAGTTACTGCGAGCGCAGTCATGAGCGCGCGTTCACCGCGTTCATCGCAGCGGCCATTCCCTGGGCCACGATCATTTCGACCGCATCGGCGGCTTCTTCGATTGCGATCGCCAGTGCCTCACGCTCGGCCTTACCCGGCTTCTTCAACACGTGGTCCGCTCCGAGCGCTTTGCCCGGCGGCTTGCCGATGCCGATGCGGACGCGCAAAAACTCGTCGGTGTGGAGGTGCGCCTTGACGGATTTGAGCCCGTTGTTGCCGGCGAGCCCGCCGCCCTCCTTGAGCTTGAGCCGGCCGACCTCGAGGTCGAGCTCGTCGTGCACGATCAGGATGCGCGCGACATTCTCAACGTTGTGGCGCTTCGCCAACAGCGACACCGCGATGCCGCTGTCGTTCATGTAGGTCTGCGGGATCGCGAGCACGACGCGACGCAAACCGATGCGGGCTACGTCGACGGTCGCTCGTTCTTTGTTCGCAGCCTTGAGCTTGGCTTTGTGGCGCGACGCGAGCAGGACAACCGCATCTGCGCCCGCGTTGTGGCGCGTGTGTTCGTAGTCCTTGCCGGGATTGCCCAGACCCACTACCAACCAGTCCGCGGGCGTGTCGCCCAAAGGGACTACTCGGAGGCTTCGGAGGACGCGCCGCCAGCCGGGGCGTCGCCGCCGCCAGCCGCGGTACCGGAGTCGCTGCTTGCACCCTCGGCACCCTCGGCTGCGCCGTCCTCGACGCCCTCGGCACTCGCCGTGCGCGGCGCCAGGCCGGTCGCGACGGGCGTTTCTGGGTCCATGTCGGTGGTCACGCCGTTCGGCAGCGTGAGATCGGAGATGCGGATCACGTGGCCGAGGGTGAGCTCGGAGATGTCGACTTCGATCAGCTGCGGGATCGTGGCCGGCGTGGCGTTGACCGTGATGGTGCCGAGGTCGGCTACGACCTGGCCGCCGCCCTGGGCGACCTTCTCAGCCTCGCCTACGAGCTCAATCGGCACGTCGACGGTGATGGCCTGGTTGCGATCCACGATCTGGAAGTCGACGTGAATAACCACGCCGCGGGTCGGGTGACGCTGAATGTGCTTGGCGAGCGCCGTGTGGCTGGTGCCGTCGAGGCTGAGGTCGAGCAGCGCGTTGAGACCGGCTTCACCCGACAGTGCAGTGCGCAGCTCGCGGCCATCAATTGACACTGCGATCGGGTCAGTGCCGTGGCCGTAAACGACCCCGGGAATCTGCCCGATTTTGCGCAGACGACCTGCGCGCGCCGACCCAATGTCGGTACGAGTTGCTACTGCGAGACGAACATCGGCCATGGGAACGCGTTTCCTTCAGGAACAAGAAATTGGATTCAGGAACAAGAAATTGGAACCCGAAGATGCTACAGGAACTAGGCCTGATTCTCCCCACCGAAGATCTCCGAGACCGATTGATCCTCGAAGATCGCGTTGATTACCTCGGCGATCAGGGGGGCTACCGAGAGCTGCACGATGATCGGTAGCTGGCGCTCAGGCGGCAGCGGGAGGGTGTTCGTGCCCACCAGCTTGGAAATCGACGAGTTCTTGAGCCGTTCCGTGGCCGGGTCGCTGAGGATCAGGTGGGTTGCAGCCACCCACACCTCGGTCGCGCCCCGCTTCTTCAGCAGGTCGGCTGCGGCCACGATGGTGCCTGCGGTGTCGATCATGTCGTCGACGAGCACGCAGTGGCGGCCGTCGACGTCGCCAACCATGTCGATCGCCTCGACCGCGCCGTCGCCCTTGGTGTCGCGGCGCTTCTGCACGAAGGCGAGTTCGCAACCGAGGTTGCGGGCGTAGCGGTCGGCTTGCTTAACGCCACCTGCGTCGGGGGCACAGATCACAACGTCTTTCGGTGCGTGTTCCCGGATGTAGTCCACGAGCACGGGCATAGCCACGAGGTGGTCGAAGGGCCCGTTGAAGAAGCCTTGGATCTGGCCCGAGTGCAGGTCGATCGACATCACGCGGTCGGCCCCGGCCACGGTGAGCATGTCGGCGAGAAGCTTGGCGGTAATGGGCTCGCGGCCCGCCGCCTTGCGATCCTGGCGTGCGTAGCCGTAGGACGGGCACACGGCGGTGATGCGCTTGGCGGACGCGCGCTTGGCTGCGTCCAACATGATCAGGTTTTCCATGATCGACGAGTTGATGTCGCCGCAATGGCTCTGAATGATGAAGACGTCGGCCCCGCGGATGTTGTCTTCGAACTGGCACTTCAGCTCGCCGTTCGGGAACGTCTTGAGGTTGGCGTCGCCCAGCGGCACATTCAGGCACTGGGCGATTTCCTGCGCCAGCGCCACGTGGGATCCGCCGGAAAAGATTTTGAGGCGCTTCACGGGGGTCAGTTCCATCGGGTCTGACTATCGCGCGTGGTCACCCCGCGCGCGTGCCTTAAGCGCCTACGAAACTGCGCTTAGCGGCAAGGCACGCGTCAGATCGGGAGTCGAGCGCGTGCCGACTACGACCTGGTTGTCGCCGGCGGCCACCGTGAGGCCCGTCGTCTGCGATGCCGCAAAACCAAACACACCCCCGCTGAGCGGGTCGCCCGATGCATTGAACAGCCGCACGTGAGGTCCGCCGAAGCCCCGGGGCACCGTGACAATGCGGTCGATGCCACCGGTGGTGACTGCCGCGATGTCGACGCCACCGGTGAAGCCGGGGTCATAGGCGTAGAAGCCCGGGCCGAGCTGCGTGCCATCGCCCCGGAAGAACTTCACGTGCGGCCCCGCACCCGGGCCTGCCGCCACCGCGATGTCCATGCCGGTTACGGCGTCGAAGTTGCCCACGGCCACGGTGACGCCGCCCTGGAACCCGCCGTCGAATGCGTACCACTCACCGAGCACCTGACCCGTCGAAGTAAAGACACGAATGTGGGGTCCGCCGCGGGAAAACACGCCGGTCACGATCTCGTCGCCGGGTGAATCAGTCCGCACGTCGCCGACCGCAACGCTGACGCCGCCGCTAAAGCCTCCGCCGTAGGCGAAGAATCCCGAGCCAGCCGCGCCGGGGGCCGGGATGCCGGCGGCCGTGAAGGTCCGGACGTGCGGACCGCCGCCGGGACCGGCCGCGACCACGATCTCATTGCCGTCCACATCGGCGGCGACGTCGCCGACCGCTAGATCAACCCCGCCGTGGAAGCTGGTCGGGAACGCGTAAAAGCCCCCATCGATGGGGTTCATCTGTGCGGTGAACATGCGCACGTGGGGTCCGCCGCCCGCACCAGCGGCGGTGAGGATCTCCTTGCCCGCAAAGGCGCCGTTGACCTCGCCCACCGCCACCGAGTTCCCACCCGGGAACCCTGAGCCGTAGGGCGACGTGGTCTCGGTGGCGACGCCAACATTCAGCCGACGGATCACGCCGCCGACGCCGTCATTGATCGGCTGGCCCGTGCGGACGAGCTGCGCGGCGAGCGCGTCAGGTGAGGTTTCATGGCCCTGGGCGATAAGCAGCGCGGCGGCGCCCGCCACCATCGGCGATGCCATCGAGGTGCCACTGGCCGTCGCGTAGCCGCCGCCCAAGCTCGTGGTCACGAGCCCGTTGCCAGGAGCGGCCATGTCGACCCACGGCCCGCGTCGGGAGAACCCGGCGAGCGTGTCGTTCTGTTGCGTCGCGCCGACCGCGAGCACGTGGTCCATGGCCGCCGGGTACGCGATGGTCGTGTTCGAGTCGCCCACCACCGTGGAGTCGAAGTTGCCAGCGGCGGCGACCACGAGGACGCCACGGTTGTACGCGGACGTGATCGCGTCTTGGAGCGGCTGTTCGAACTCGGTGGTTGCGAGCGAGAGGTTGATCACCTTGATGCCGCGGTTGGTGGCCTCGTTGATCCCGTTGATGACGGCGCTAGTGAAGCCCTCGCCCGCTTCGTTGAGCACCTTGATCGAGAACAACCCGGCGTTCCAGCCGACCGAAGCGACACCCAGGCCGTTATCGGTCGCGGCCGCAGCAACACCAGCGACCTTGGTCCCGTGCTCACCGTTGACGCTGTCTTCGGCGAAGTTCACCTGCGGAGCGACGATCTTCGCCGCCAGGTCTTGATGCGACGCGTCTACTCCTGAGTCGAGGATCGCGATCGTCACGCCGCCGCCCTTGGACCGGTCCCATGCACTCGCTGCGTTGATCACCGGCAGGTACCACTGGCTCTGATTGACGTTGCAGGTCGTCACGCAGGGGTCATTCGGCGTGGTGTTCGTGGCGCGCACGATGCCGTCCGCGCCCAGGTAGTCGACGTCCTTGAGGCCGCGTACCAGCGACGGATCAGCGAGCCCAGCCCAACCCTGGTCGCCAACGCGTGTGCCACCGAAGCGGGCCACGGCGCGCGCCGCAGCGTGCTCGCTACGGAAGGTGACCAGAAGTCGTTGGGTAGCGGCGGGGTCCGCGTACGCAGGCGTCACGACCGCAGCACACGCCGCGAGCACTAGCGCCAGCCATCCCCCTACAAGTGTGCGATGCATCAGTCGACCGGTGTACCCACAAAGAATGCGCCCGTTGCAACACCGGCCGCGATATGGGCGCCGGGCTCGAGCGATGCGAAGGGGCCGACGTTGGCGTGATCGCCGACCTCCGCGTTGCGGCACACGCTGTTGGCGACGACCGCGCCGTCGCCGACGAGGCAGTCGACCAGTCGCGCGTTCGGGCCAATTTCAGCGTGGTCGCCGATGATCGTGCGGCCTTGCAGGATCGTGCCTGGGAACAGCGTCACGTCGGTGCCGAGCTGCACCGAGGCGTCGACGAAGGTGTGCTCGGGGTCGATCATCGTGACGCCGGCGCGCATCCAGCGTTCGTTGGTGCGGTCGCGCAGTTCGGCTTCGGCGATGGCGAGTTGGAAGCGGTCGTTGACGCCCGCTGCCTCCATCGCGTCTGCGGCTTGCACGCTCGTGATCGTGTAGCCCGCGTCGGAAAGCACACCCACTACGTCGGTCAGGTAGTACTCGCCCTTGGCGTTGTCGGGCATGACGCGGCGCAGGCCGGGCGCCAGCACGCCGTGGCGGAACACGTAGATCGAGGTGTTGATCTCGGCGATGAGGCGCTGATCGGGATCGGCGTCGACCTCCTCGACGATCTTGGTGATGCGACCGTCGCCTACGCGCACGATGCGCCCGTAGCCGTAGGGGTCCTCGACCATCGCAGTGAGCAAGGTCGCAGCCGCATCGACACTGCGGTGCTGACGCACAAGCGCGGCGATGGTGGCGGGCCGCAGCAGGGGCGTGTCGCCCGGCAGCACGATCACGTCGCCGTCTTCGTCGTCGGCGTCGGGCAGTGCGGTGATGCCAACCGAAACGGCGTCGCCCGTGCCGCGTTGGATCGGCTGCTCGACGAAATCGATTTTGATGCCCTCGGGCGCATCCTCGGTGACGGTCTTGACGACTCGCTCCGCGCCGTGGCCGACGACGACGACGATCCGTTCTACATGCAGCTCCGCCAGCGCGTCGATTACGTGCAGCACCATCGGGCGCCCGCACAACCGGTGCAGCGGTTTAGGCCGCGCCGACATCATGCGAGTGCCTTCACCTGCGGCGAGCACGACAGCAGAAAGCGGCCGGTTCGTCACCCCCCTTGTTTACCGCGTCTCACCCCCCGTAAAACCGCATGGGCGACCCAAACGGCACGGCCGAAGTCGCAGCGACGTTATGACAGTCGAGGTTTGGGACGCGTTAGGCCAGAAGGTACGTGCTTCTAGCGCCGAGGGAGAGCGCAACGCGGTGCTGACCACGGTCGAGGGTCACCATCGGCAGGTCATGCTCGATGCAGGTCTGCGCGATCAAGGCGTCGTGAATTCCGCCCGCCAAGTCAAGCTCAACGGCACGCGCAAACACTGCCGCCACGACTCGAGCGGTGGTAGCAACGATGCGATCGTCGTGAGTTGTCCATGGTCGCAGCAACGCCACGGCGACCTCGGCCGGTTGCGCAAACGTGCGCCGCAACTGCGAGTACGTCTCGGCGAGCACGATTGCTGGCACGCGCGTTTCGGCGCTTAGGTAGCGACGGGCCATCGCGTGATGTTCGTGGTTCGAGACCAGCGCCGCAAGCATCGCCGACGTGTCGATCACCGTTCCGAGCGATCACCATCTATGCCGGCTAGCACCTCAGCGTTGGTGACGACTCGGTCCAACGCGAGTACGGGCAGCCCGTCGTCGGCGACGACCACGGTGCCGGTCGCCGTCAGCGGTTCGAGCAGAAGCCCGTTCGAGGTCCGCGTGAGCACGAGTTCACCGGGGACGGTGACAAAGCCTTCGCGCATCGACCGCGGCAGAACGAGACGACCCTGCTTGTCGACGGCAACTCTTACGCCTGATGGTGATGCCATTCCACCCATGGTATCGCCACATTTATCGACCACAGGGCTGAGCTTCCTCGAATACGCGTACGACAAGGCGGCCAGGCGTCGACAACTCTGCGCCGCAGGTGCAGTTGCTCGGGGACAGGGATTCGAACCCCAATTCTCGGTACCAAAAACCGATGTCCTGCCAGTTGGACGATCCCCGACTGATTGCGGGTCAATTGTGGCCCATTACGCGACGAAGGCCGCTCCTCCGGGGAGGAACGGCCCTACTTGCCGGCGGCGCGCCGCTGGAAGCGGGTGGCCTTGAGCATCTTGCGATGCTTCTTCTTGCGCATGCGCTTACGGCGCTTCTTGATCAGTGAACCCATAACAGCGGAGGAAGATAGCGGCTCGGACCGAGCCGAAGCCAACCGGGGTGTCCGATGTCACGCCTCACTGTGTCCGTCGTCATGTCTGACGGGGCCCGCGCCACGCATTGTGCCTACCAACGAAGCGGGCGCTAGGGCCTCCCGGGGGAAGAAGCGGGGAGGGTCGTCACGACCCTCCCCGCTTCGCGAAATGCACCCGCTACGAACCACGTCGAGCCCGAGCCCGCCAGCACCGGGACGGCTCCGGTTGCGTCGCCGAGCTCGTCGCGATAGCGAGCGAGCTCCGGGCACACGGCCAGCGCGGCAGGCTCGAGATCGTTAGGACCCTCCGCCCGCGGGCCACCGAGGTCGTCCCAGACGCGGTACACGGCCGGCGTCGAGACGTGCAGCGGCGGCGTGAGCAGCGTGTAGGTGGCCTCGACGTAGGGCAGCGGCTCAAGCACCTCGCCGATCCCGCCCACGCGGGCGCGGCCGCCGAGCACGCAGAAAGGGACGTCGCCACCGAGGCCGATCGCTACCGCGTTGTCGTCGACTCCCGCCCAGCGCAGGACCGCAGCCGCGTCGGACGAGCCCCCACCCAGACCCGCGCCAGCGGGAATCTGCTTGTTCAGGGTCACGTGGGCACTACGGCCTGCGGCGCGCAGCGCACGGGTGACGAGGTTGTCCTCCGACGCGCCGCCGGGGATCTCGATCCCGGTGAGGTCCAGGCCGTCGCCGTCGGCAAACCGCAGCGTGTCGCACAGGTCGACGCTGACCATCTCGGCGTCGATCAGGTGGTAGCCGTCGGCGCGCACACCGGTCACGCGCAGCGACAGCGTCAGCTTGGCGGGAGCGAGGACGACCATCGCCTTCACTGGCGTGTCTCTACCGGCGGCACGCGGCCAGTCTTCTCCATGCGGCGAGGTCCAACTCCTCGGCGCGGGCGGTGCCAGCCACGCCCGCCGCTTCGAAGCCCGCCTCGTCGACCAGGCCCGCCAGCGTGTTGCGCAACATCTTGCGGCGGGTGGCAAAGCCCGCGTCGACGAGTGCAAAGACGGACTCGCGTTCGGCGGCGTCGCCTACCTCGGCGTGGCGCCGCAGCATCACAAGCGCCGATTCGACCTTGGGCGGGGGCACGAACACCGTCGCCGGCACCTTGCCCACCATCGACGCGCTCGCGCTCCACGCCGCCTTCACCGTCACTGCGCCGTAGGCCTTCGTGCGCGGTTGGGCCGAAAAGCGCTCGGCCACCTCGCGCTGCACCATCACCAGCAGCCGCTCGACCATCGGCGCCTGCTCGAGCACGTTGAGCACCAGCGTGGTCGCAACGTTGTAGGGGAGGTTCGCAACCAGCACCCAGCCCGGCTCCTCGCCCAGTAGCTCGGGCCAGTTCACCTCGAGCGCATCGGCGTGCACGATCCGTGCGCCCGCCGGTTCGACGATGTGACGAAGCACCGGGAGCAGGAAGCGGTCCATCTCCACGGCGGTGACCGACGCGCCCGTCTCGAGCAGCGCCATAGTGAGCGAACCCAGGCCCGGGCCGATCTCCACCACACGGTCGCCGGCACCGACTTCGGCGAGGCGGGCGATGCGGCGCACCGTGTTGGCGTCGCCCACGAAGTTCTGCCCAAGGGCGCGACTGGGCGACAGACCGTTGAGCTGCAGCAGAGCGCGGATCTCCGCGTGGGAATGCGTCAGGGAGAAGTACTGACTACCAGGTGATCTTCACGTACACGAGACCCGACGATGGGTTCGCGAGGTGACTGAACGCGTACTTCGAGAGATCGAGAATGCGACCATTCACGTACGGGCCGCGGTCGCCGACTTCGCAGGTGATCTGTGCGCCGGTACTGACATTGGTCACGGTCAGCACGGTGCCAATCGCAATCGTTTTGTGGGCGCAGATCCAGGGGTTGGACGCGTGGTACTTCGCGTCGTACCAGCTCGCCTTGCCCTCTTCGGAACTTGCGCTGCCGCCTCGGGGCGGCATCGGCCGCGACGAGCCCGTCGAGGAGGTGTCGTTGCTGCTGCTGCTGCCGTTATTGCTCGGGGCGGCTGGCTTCGGCGCGGGTTTCGGTGCCGACTTCGCGGCGGGCTTCGGCGCGGGTGTGACCGCGGCGGCCTTCACGGTCGGTTTCGGCTTGGCCCGCGTGGTGGGCGGAGGCGGCGTCGTGGTCGACGTGGTGGTCGCCGCCGGCGCAAGCGCGGCGCGGCTCGCGCCGCGGGAGGCCCGCGGTGCGGACAAGCGGGACGCGAAGTCGACGCTCGAATCGGCCATGAGGGTGACCGACTTCTCTGGTGTTGCGTTAC
>JBKJQZ010000280.1:0-2520 GCA_046594835.1 Acidimicrobiales bacterium
CGAGTTGACGCCGCAAAAGATCGAGCGCCGCACCGCGTCGGCCGCCGAGAAGTTAGGCACCGACGGACTCGGCCCGTGGCGCCTCCCGCAGCCGTAACTCACTTCTGCGCGGGTTTCTGGTGGGTATGCCACCACACGCCCGCGCAGAAGGACTGAGGACCGCGCCGAGACCTAGACCAGCGACAGGCCGGCGTTCTGCGCCGGGACGGCGGGCCAGCCGACGGGCAGGATTAGGAGGCCGGCCTTGGTGCGGTAGGTGACCTGCCACTCGTAGTAGCCCCGGAACGCACTGGTATCGAGAGCGATCCGGTTGGCGTAGGCCTTGATCGCTTCGACGTAGTTGCGCGAGTGGTTGTAGCGGAAGATCGCATCGTCGAGGCGCTGGGGCGCACCGTTGGCCTGCAGGTACCGCGCTGCGGTGAAGATCGAGTCGCGCACGGAGTGGATGTCGCCCTGGCCGTAAGCCGCCCAGGTGGACGGGAGGAACTGCATCGGCCCTTCCGCTCCAGCCGACGACACGCCGGCCACGCGACCGAGCCGCGTCTCCACAAAGTTGACCGCGGCGAGGATCGGCCACGGCACGCCCGTCGCCTTCGACGCCGCTTGGTACGTCGCGACCAGTTCGTCGCTCGGCGCCGGCGACACGATGCGCCACGCCTCTGGCGGTGCGTCCTTAGGAGTGGACTTGCCGCCCAGCGCGATCAGGTGACGGCCCGCCGCGACGTTGAAGCCCAACGCTTGGCGGAGCAGATCAGTTGGCAGCGCGGCGGCGATGGCTTGTTCGACCGACGGGTCGCGCAACGAAATACGGCGGTACGCAAGCTGCAGCGCGACCGCCGCGTTGTGCAGTTCCTCGGGCGACGTCGCGACATCAAGAGTCGCAACCTCCGCAGCCGCGATATCGGCGGCGGCCAACGCGGAATCGTCCGCGGTCGCGTTCGAGAACGTGCGCGCGGCGGGCGCGGGAGCAACCGTCGTGCTCGTGGTCGTTGCGACGACCTCGGTGGTCGTTGTGGCGCGCGTCGTCGGCGCAGCCCGACGCGACGAGTCGCCCGAACTGCACGCGGCGCTCAACACAACCGCGAGCGCGCCGATCGATGCGAGTAACTGCTTGTTCATCTACGCCGGACCCAATCTGTATACGACTCCTGAAAGTGTCAGTACCCACAATTCACCGCTGGCGTCCTCGCCGAAGCTCGACAGCTGCGTGGCCTGCAACCCGAGGTCGTTCACCGACGCACCCTTCATCGCTAGCAGCTTGCCCTTGCAGAAATCGGCGAACACGTAGTTGCCGGCGAAGCCGCGGATGGCGCTGCCGCGGTACACGTAGCCTCCCGTCACCGAGCAGTTCGAATCGTTGTGGCTCATCTCGTAGACGGGGTCGACCGCGCCCGATGGCTTTGAGCCGCCGTTGTACGCGTGGTTTCCCTCGCGCAGGCGCCAACCGAAGTTGACGCCATTGCGGCCGACGCCGATGTGGTCGATCTCTTCCCACTGGTCCTGGCCGACGTCGCCGATCCACAGTTCGCCGTTGGCGCGATCGAAGCTCCACCGCCACGGATTGCGCAAGCCGTAATGCCAGATCTCGCCGCGCTTACCGCTCTGGCCCGCGAACGGATTGCCTGACGGGATTGCGTACGCGGCCGAGCCGTTCGGCGCGGGGTTGATGCGGAGCATCTTTCCGAGCAGCACGTTGAGGTTCTGGGCGCGGTTCTCGGGGTCGCCGCCGCTGCCGCCGTCGCCCAAACCGATGTAGAGCATGTCGTCGGGACCGAACGCGATGTTGCCGCCGTTGTGGTTGGCGTAGGGCTGATCCACCGCCAGCACCACGCGCTCGGCCGCCTTGTTCGCGACGAAGTTCGCGAAGGGATACTCGACGATGCGGGTGTCGCCAGCGACGTTCGTGTAGCTGGCGTAGAGCTTGGAGCCGTCGGGGGAGAAGTCGATGCCGAGGAGGCCCTGCTCGTTACCGGTCGAGATGCGATCACTGATGTCGAGCACCGTGCCGATCACCTGCGCGCCCGTCGCCGTGAGGCCGAGGCGCAGCACCTTGCCGGCCTTCTGGGCGATGTAGACCGCGCCGTCGTTGGGGCGGGTCGAGAGCGCGATCGGCGCGCTCAGCGTCGCCATCTTTTGCAGCGCGGGTTTGTCGACGGGCGTCGCCGTGGAACCCGGCGCGCCGGGCGCACTTGGTGCGGTGGTCGGGTTCGTGGTGCCGCGTCGGGTCGGGGCCGTGCCCTGCGCTCCACCCGAAGTGGTGGTGGCGTCGGCCTCGCCCGTGGTCGAGGTGGACTCGTCCTCAAAGGACGTCGACGAGCGAGTGGTGTTGGTGCTTTGCAGGCCGGACTTCTTGTCGGCCGACGAGCACGCCGCCCCCGCGAGGAACAACGCGGCTACAAGCCACGTTGCGATTACCGCGCGAGAACGCGTACGAGACCTTCCTGCACCACCGATACGACTAGTTCACCAGACTGGAAGAATCTTCTCCCAGTCTGGTGAACTAGTCGTATCGGTGGTGCA
>JBKJQZ010000118.1:0-28418 GCA_046594835.1 Acidimicrobiales bacterium
GTTGTGGTCGGCGTTGCGGCGAACGCAGCGTGTGCGTCAACGCTCGCCACCAGTGATCGGTGAACGGCTCTCGAAGTCCTGAAGCCGCCCCCCGGCGTAAAAGTAGTAACAGCGTTACGACCCACCCCGACCGCCAGCGGGAGTAGCGACGGCAAACCTGGTGCACGTCGTCGTCGCGGTGGTGGTCGTAACGCTGTTACTACTTTTACGCCGGCGGGCGGCTTCAGGACTTCGAGAGCCGTTCACCGATCACTGGTGGCGAGCGTTGACGCACACGCTGCGTTCGCCGCAACGCCGACCACAACTTGTCCCGGCTGTCGCGGTGGTCATCGTGTTACTGGTCGTGGTGATCTTCTTGGTGTTCCGCTCCGGCCAGCAGGTGCTTGCCGGGCTCAATCACAACTTCACCGTCGATGCCTGGGGCGGGCCCTCCTACGTCGGCGCCGCGCTTGCCCATTGGCTCGACACCGCGCTGCTCTTCTTCGTTCTCACGTGGCTGATCGGCCGCATCACTAGGGCCGTCAGCAAACTCGCATAGCGATATGCGGCACCCCCGTGCATTACGCGTGATACGGAGGCGTTCGCCGCGTCTTGGCAGTGGTTTACACGTCGAACCGCCCACTCACGAGGCTCGGTGTGCTTATGGTGCGTGTCCCCCCTTCGACACGATGTGATGTATGTGGCGGTGTACGCTGGCAGGGTGCGCAGAACGAACATTTATCTCTCGGACGTCGAGCAGGCGGCGCTCGACGCGAGAGCGGTGGCCGAAGGCTCGACGCGTAGCGACGTGGTTCGGACGATCGTTGACCGGGAGCTAAACCTCGATGGCGACGATGCCGACGTTGACGCGGCACTCGTTGAAGTCGCGGGTGAAATTGCGGAGCGCGCTCGGGCGCTGAGCCGTCACGATCCTGACCTTCGCGTCTCCTGAGTGATCATCGTCGACGACCATCTGGCGTTGCTCGCGATCGCGGGACAGTTGCCGGCTTTGCCCGGCATCCAAGGACCGGTTGTGACGACGTGGGGGTTCCATTTCCGCCTTGCTCGGGCGCTTGCCGACTCGGCACGATCTGGCACCTTGTCGCGAAGGTTGGCGGACCCTGGGGCAGCGCTGCGTCGTGCCCTTCGCCCGCCAGCGCACCGCCTTGTCGTATTGGACCCGCGTGCGAGCGTCGAGGAGTCTGTCGACGCTGCGGTTAGGCACGGCGCCAACCTGCTGCTTGGTGAACTCGTCGGAGCGGCGGTACACCACGGGGCATCGATTCGGGTCACGTCAGCTAATACCGGCAAGTTGTGGCCACGGATCATGGAGGCGGAAGGGCTCGACTTCGACGTAGTCGACTTCTAACGCGCCAAGTCGCTGCCGCTGCTCGACCACAATCACAGCCGAGCGGCGCACCGCGCAACTACGTCGGAGCGCGTGAAGCGACCGCACTGATCTCGATCTCGTGACCACAACTGGGGTCCCCGCGTGCGACTGCTTCTGACGGACGAGGAATGGTCGCGGAGCGGCGAGGTATCGCGAACCTTGGAGGAGGAGCTGCCCGTTAGTTTCTTGGGCTTTCCGACGAACTTCGAGAACCGCGGTGGCGCGTGCACTGGGGGCGGCGTATGAAGAGGTCGCTGGCGCGTGCAATGCGCTCGCTCTGGGCCCAAGTGTTGACCCCAGTGCGCGCCTCCACGGTCGGCCGTACCTGATCATCCGCGGGGAGCGGTTTGCGTCCGCTCTGCGCGATGCGATCACCGACCCCGACCTGAGCGCCCGTCCGCTGGTTGGAGCGATCGATCAATTCGTCGACAGCACCGTGGTGCTGCCTGACGCCGCAAGATTCCGGCACTACGGCCGACCAACTAGTGCGCGAGTAGCAGGCGATGGGAAATGTTGATCAACCGGAGTGACCGTGGACTTGGGGCGCGTATCCCCCTTCGACACTCATGTGAGATCCCCGTGAGTCGGGCGGTTTCTCACGGTGACAACAAGCGCAGCGAAGGTTGCAGCGTGGACTAGGTGCGCGTCGAGTTTCTGGTGTCACGCAACGCAGTCACGATTGTCGAGAGTCGCCCGCCGTGGGAGGGCGACGCCGACGACGAATGGGTTCAGCAGGAGGTGGCGAGGTTGCGATTCGAACGCAGCCGGGGCTGGACGCTGTATTGGCCTGACCGCAACAGCGACTTCCACATTTACGACCGCCTGCCGTCAACGATGCAGATCAAGGAGCTGCTCGACGAGGTCGACGCGGATCCAACCTGCATTTTCTGGGGTTAGCGAGCCCGGTACACGTCGGCCCGATGGTCGATTCGCAGTACCGAGACGACAAGACGGTTGTCGTCGATCTCGTACGCCACTCGGTACGGACCCCGTCGAGCGGCCCAGAGGCCGTGCAACTCTCGTTGGAGCGGATGACCAACGCGGCGGGGAGCCTCGCGGAGCGCCGCGCCCTCAAAGGGGGGGGCTGATCCACAGGTTCTGGTTATAACTCACGGGCACGTCGTCCGAGCGGGTGTCCCGTTCTGCACCAAGTACGGAGACGGTGTCGAACCCTCTCACCACTAATTAGGGCCGGGCGAACTCGTTGGCGTAGCCGCGCACGACGGTCCGTTCGATGGTGCCGAAGTTCATGGAGTCAATGCCGCCGAACGATGACATGAGGGTGCAGGGCGACACCTCGAGCTCGGTGGCGCCACTGGCGATGCCCTCCACGCAGTTGCCGTAGTGGTGGTTGGCACCGAACAGGTGCCCGAGCTCGTGGGCGAAGACCTTTTCCGCTGTGATTCCGCTGTAGTGCGGCCAGGAGACGTTGGTCCAGCCGGCAGGACGGGGCACCTCGGCCACGAGGTAGGACTTGGTCGGGTAGCGCACGCCACCGGCGCAGCTCGCCAGTCCGAGGATGTCGCTGCCCTCGACGCGTATGTCGGCGCTGGTGAGGGTGGCTACCGCGTCGGTGCCCTTGGGCCGCTCGCCGTTGGGGAACAGTTGCATCGTCTGCTCGATGAGCGCCACGGCATCGGTGCCATCCAGGACGACGTTGCGCACGCCCGCGACCCGCAGGTTGATGCCGAGCGGCGCGTAGGACTTCCGCGCGAGCGCCACGACCTCGCGGGCCCGCTTCTCGGTGATGCCCCGGTCGAGTACGAGGAGCAGATCGACGGTTACACGCGAAGTGTTGTGGACCACCTTGACCGCCGCCGGTGAGGGTGCCATGCAGTCGAGGGTGGGGTCGATGTCACCCCACGGGTACGGCAGTGGGGCCGAACGGGCGACCGGCGCGACCGAGACGGACACCAGAACGAGGGCGCCCAACGCCGCGCCTGTGAACCACCGTCGGTGTCCCCGGAGGCCCCATGTCACGCCCGCCAGCATTACAGACGCGGAACTCAGCGGCCAGCGGCGTGCCAGCGCCATGTGCTGCGGCGTCGAAGTCCTGTTCCACCGCTGACTGCGACCCGCAGTCAAGGGTGGCTTCACGGAAGCCTGCGGCCGTATAGCTTCAGCCGATCTCGAGGGTCGTCGGGCGTGCCAGCGATCGAGCACGCCGCGAAGCGTAGCGATCTGGCGACCTGTTTCGAGCTGAGCAAGGGCTAGATGTCCGGTGCGGACCAGACGTCGAGGCGTGGCCGGCTTCGTACGCCGCGCGGATAATTGGCACGACGGGGGCGATGTGCCTGAGCGCCCCCCAGCTATAGACGGCCAACCTCATGCAGACCGAGTCGCGCTCACTCCTCGCGGCGTTGGACGTCGACTGGCGCGTTAAGGGCGGCGGCCGAGCGCCAGCGAGCCACGCTCGAGCCATTCCGCGGCGTCCGTGGGGAGCTGGTCGACGACCAAGGCTGCGTGGCGCTCGAGTTGGGCGCTGGTCAGCGCGTCGCGCCAACGTCCATTCGTGCCGGCGTTGAAGAACGCGCTCGCGCCACCGTCGAACGCGCCGCCGAGCATGCCCGACGCGCCGTGGTCGGTCCTCATCGACTCGAACCGACATCGCTCGACCACGTCGCTCCAAAGCCCACTCGCTACCTCGATGTCGAGAAAGGCGGCGATGCGCCGCATTTCGCCATCGAGGTCTGCGAGCAGATCGGCGTAGTGGACGAGGAGCACGAACTGCTCGCGGCGAAGCGGCCACCATGATGCGAGATGCTCCATAGGCGTCCCCCAGTCGACCCACTCGTCGATAAGTTCGTCCATGTCGCCGCTCCAGGTCGGCGGCCATGGTGCGATGCCGTCGTGCGCCGCTTCAGCATTCAACGCCGCCATGATTTCGGGGCGCATCTTCGCCCGATGATTGGCCCAGGACACGAGCGCGTCGCGCCCGTCGCGATACACCGCGACGTACTTGCAGTCCGTGAATATCGGCGTGCAATCGGCGGGGCTGTGGGTCTTAAGGACGCGTCGGTGTTTGGTCGCTTCAAGCTGCGCGACCAAGTCTTCGATCGGAACGATTCGCACGTCGATCCACGGGGACAGCTCGAACGCCGGTGCCGGAGCGTCGCCCTCTGGCCACAGCAGCGACGCCATGATTCCTTGCATCCACGTCGTGCCTGACTTCGGCGGCGTTGTGATGAACACGTCATCGGCTCGCGCCTCGAAGCGCCGCCACCGGCGAGAGTCGTCGTGGATGTGCAGCCTCACCCGTGTTGGACTGCGTACGTTTGCCATACCGCCGAATCGTAGTTCCGAGGCACCCGACCGCACCCGAGGCGTTCGAGGACGGGTCTAGGTCGGCGGCGAAGCAGGGCCGTCAGAGATAAGCGCGACCGACGCCTGAAGCAACTCCAGAGCGAGCGTCCGGTGCCGCCGCGTGGAGTGCGATCTGGCGACCTGGCTCGAGCTGAGCAAGGGCTAGATGTCCGGTGCGGACCAGACGTCGAGGTCGATGATTCGAGCCGCGTGGTGAAAGTCGCGATCGTTGGTTAGAAGGGTGCATCGGTGCGCTACACACAGCGCCGCGATCAGAGCGTCGACCGTTCCGAGTCGCACGCCGCCGCGTCGACAAGTGTTGTGCAGGTCCGCGGCGAGCTCGTGATCACCCCGCTTCGGCGAGAGCGTGCGCAGGTGGCGAAACTGGTCGAGGAGTAGGTCCCGTTGTTTGGGGCCAGCGAAGCCCTGGAGTAACTCCTGGATGATCGGCCCCGTCACGACCACGTCGTCGCCGGCACCGAGTTTCGTCACTTGCTCGTGAAAGGTTCGGGCGACCTAGCTTCGGTCGTTGGTGAAACCGACAGAGATCATCGGCCGGGTGCTCCGCCAGGTCGGCGCGACCGTGGCAGCCGGAGTCGTCGCCGGGGCAGTGGCGGGTCTGGGCGCTCGCCTGGCGATGCTGGTCGTGCGACTGCTGAACGACTCGCACAACGGCGAGAACACCCACAACACTGCCATCGTCGGCCGCGTCACGGTCGTGGGCACGTTGAACATCGTCGTCGAGGGCATGTTCCTCGCCATCCCCGCGGCCGTGCTCTACCTACTGGTGCGGCGATGGGTGCCCGGTCGTGGCGCCATGAAAGGTCTGCTGTTCGGCCTGCTGCTCCTGCTCGTCGCCGGATCGGCGGTGCTCGATGGCAACTACGAGTACTTCCGCTCGATCAGCACCTGGCGGGCCGTCGCCATGTTCGCCGCCCTCTACCCGTTGTTCGGAGTCGTGCTCGGCTTCCTCGCCGAGCGATGGGTCAAGCGACCACAGGGTGCGCCCGGCAACAGAGTCGTGGCCGTCGCAGGCTGGGGCGGGCTAACCGTGGTCGCCATGCTTGGCGCTCTCGAGGGCTACGCCAACCTGCGAGACGCTTACCACCTCTTCCCCTGGTGACACCTTCTCGTCGCGCTGAGGGTTACGGCCGCTATCGCCGCGGCGGCGCCGACGGCCAGCGCCTCGGGCGAGCCGCCGGTGGTCGGAATGATGGCCGGTCTGGCGACGGCGGGCAGCGTGGAGGTGCCGCCGGTGATGCGGCGCGTCGCCCGCAGCGCCAACGCCATGATCGTGTTGGTCGGGTTGAACCCACCCGATGACGTGAACGCCGAGCCGTCCATTGCGTAGACGTTGTCGAGGCCGTGAAAGCGGCCCCACGCGTCGATCACCGACGTGGCTGGGTCCTCGCCCATGCGGGCTGTTCCCATGATGTGCGCCGTAGACGACGGTCCCGCGACGGCGGAGCCGAAGCCTCCGGTGTATTCGCCGGCCGTCGCAATCGGAATAAACGACGCACCGATCGCTCCGGGCGCGGCTCCGCACACGGCGGCGGCGAGCGGCCCGAAGTAGGCCGACGCGACCTGTTCGAACAGGTGTGCCGAGTAGGTGATGCGAGGCACGGGCAGACCGTGCATATCGCGAACGGTTGGGTCGAGATCGACGCGATTGTTCAACTGCGGCATGTCCTCGCCGACCATCGACAGTCCGGCCACGCGTGTGCGCCACACGGCAGTGCGCATCAGCTCCTTCAGCGGCACGCCCCAGTTTCCGGGCACTGACGTGTAGAAGTCGGCTTCCGAGATAGGGCCCGGCGCGATGCTGCCGCCTACTTCGCAGATGCCGCCCTTGAGGTAGGGCAAGCCGGCTGCTTTGGCGGCCGGCGTTTGCACGGGCCCCACAAAATCATCGAGCGTGAACGTCGAGCTCGGCCCGCGCCAGCCGTGAGGCGGCTCGGCGAACAGCGCTCCCGCGACCGTGAAGAAGTGGAACATGATGTTGCGGCCGAGTTGGCCGGATCGGTCGGGGAGCTGCGACAACAACGCGAGGCGCGCCGTCTCGATGGCCGATGGCGCCATGATCACGATGTCGGCCCGTTCGTGTTGCTCGACCCCGTTGGCGTCGAAGTAGGCCACGCCGATGGCGCGCTTTCGGTTCGCCGACAGTTCGATGCGGTGCACGAAGCAGCGCGTGCGCAACTCGACGCCATCCTGCAACGCCTGGTGGAGAAACGACACGGCCGCGCCGCCGCGGGCGTTGATCGCGCAGCCGTAGCCGTCGCAGAAACCGCACGACGTGCACTTGGGCCGGCCGTCGAAGGCCTGCGAGTTCACCGCCATCGGGAACGGATAGGCGCTGTATCCGAGCGTGGCCGCGCCCTCGGCCAACAACGTGCCGACGTACATCGGCGGGTTGGGTGGCATCGCGAACGGCCGGGACCGCGGTGCCTGCGCCAAGGTGGAAGCGGGCATCTGTGCCAGGTCGCCCTGCACGCCGAGACGAGCCTCGACCTCGTCGTAATAGGGCGCCAAGTCGTCGTAGGTGAGCGGCCAGTCGGCCACGTTGGCGTTGCCCACCGGTCCATGGGTGGACAGGCCCTTGAAGTCCTGGCGCCAGAAGCGTGGCACCTTGGCGTCCCAGTGCACCGTGCCGCCGCCGACGGTGGTGGGCAGTCCGTTGATGTCGCCGACGAAGGACCGCTCGGTGCCTTGCTGTGCTTCGCGCTGGGTGCGCCCGGTGCGCGGTTCGAGGATCGCATCCGCGTTCTCAAAAAATCGGCTCGCCTTCACTTCGTCGTTGCTGAACAACGACGGGCCGAGGCCGCTCGTGGAACCGAGGCCTGGCAGCAGGTTGCGGCCCTTTTCGAATACGACGACCTGATGCCCATTGCGGGCCAGTTCCCACGCGGCCACGCTCCCGCCCGCGCCGGATCCGATCACGATGACCGACTGCTTCATGCCAGCCACCACAACGCGCGCGGCGTCAAGGTCGGCTGCAGGGCAGGAAGGAACTTTGCGAACGTCGCACGCGCCGCATCGGGTGAAGCCACGGCGGCGCCGCCCGAGGTCGGGTCGGCTTCGGAGACTTCCGCGTCGGTGTAGCCCCGCGGCAACGTGTCGCCCCGCCAGTTCGTGGTGCTCCATCCGACAAGGTCGCGGTTACCGCCGTACTCGGGTGGGCCGTACATCGCGTCGATCGAGTTCGACAGCGCCACACCGACGAGCTCTTGAATCGTGTCGTCCGCCTGGTTCTCCAAGAGCAGTGTTTGCGCGGGCGTGGGGAGTGCGGCGAACCCGGTCGGTCCCGCGTGCGCGTCGAGGTAGGCGAGGTCTTCGCGGTAGAGCTGTTGCAACCCACGGATCGGTCCGGCGAACTCGCGGTCCTTCTTGCCCAGTGTTCCTTCGATACGAATGCGCCATCCCAACTCGGCTGCGCGATCGAGCGGCACGAAATCGGCAAAGCCGTCGTGGCCGCCTCCGTTGCGGCCCGAAAACGGTCCGCCGGCATGAATGAGTGGTGGGGTGAAGCTGAACGCGGCGAGGAGCAGGTCGATGGCCTCGGGCACGCCCGCCTCGATGGCGCCCGGGTCCCGGTCGTCTGGCGGGCCGGGCAACAGGCGGCCGACCACGGCGCGCAGCACGCCCATCTCGTGTGCCGTGAGGAAATGGCCGGCGTCGCCAGCCCCGGTTGTGCGCAGTAGCGCGTTGACGCGTGACGTCGGAGCAAAGCTAAAAAGCGCCATCGCGCCGGTTGCCTGCAAGAAGGTCCGCCGCTCCACGAGACCAATCGTAAGTCACCGATGTGCTCAACGCGGTCTGAGGATGGCGGATAGCTGCGCTACGAACGGTGCCGAGCGACGAGGCATTTGTCACCGCGGGATCGGCTAGGTATGGACCCACCTCGGGAATTCTTGGGGGCGGTACCATGACTTGAGTGACAGCGACCGACGACGAAGCGCGACTCACTGTCCTACACGCCCTCGCCATACTCGACACACCCGCCGATCCGGCCTACGACGACATCGCAAGGCTCGCGTCTGCAAGCTGCGGTAGTCGTATTGCCGCCGTGAACTTCGTCGATCGCGATCGACATTGGACGAAGGCCATCTGTGGTGTACCCGGCGGCCAGGGCGCGAGCGTGGCGGCGAGCGTGTCGCTCTGCGCGGCGACGATTGCCACCGACGGCGGACGGCTCAGCGTCCCGGACATGCTGGCCGACGCGCGCTGGCGCACGCATCCAGAAGTAGTCGGAGGCGCGAGGCTGCGCTTCTACGCCGGCGCAGCGATCGTCGTCGCCGGCGAGCCGGTCGGCGTGGTCTGCGTCTTCGGCGACGAGGCCCGCGCGATCACCGGAGACGACGAGCTCACACTGGCCGTACTGGCGCGTCAGGTCGCAACGCACCTCGAGCTGCGCACGCGCAACTTCGAGCTGCGCGAACTGGTCGTCCGCGACGAGTTGATCCTTAACGCTGTCGGTGACGGGATCTGTCGGATCGATCCCGACGGCTTCATCACGTTCGCCAATCGGGAAGCGGCGACGCTGACGGGCTATCAGCCCGAAGACCTCGCCGGCAGGCATCTTCACGCGACCCTCCATCACACCCGGGAGGATGGATCACCGTATCCAGTCGACGAATGCCCGACGATCGCGGCACTGGCGTCGGGAACACCGAGCCGTGGCGGCGGTGTGTACTGGCGCAAAGACGGCTCGTGGTTTTCCGTCGAGTCCACCATCACTCCGATGCGCGTCGCTGATCCGAGCTCCGGCGCGGTCGTGGTGTTTCGGGATGTCACCGAGCGACGCGCGGCCGAGGCAGCGTTGGCCTCGAGCGAGCGCCGCACGCGCCAGATCCTGAAGGACGCATATGACGCCTTCGTGGCGATCGACGCCGCCGGCCTGATCATCGACTGGAATCCCGCGGCGGAAGCGGCGTTCGGGTGGACGCGCGACGAGGCGCTGGGCCGCGAGCTCGCGGAGACAGTTATCCCGGAGCGCGACCGCGAAGCACACCGGCGCGGCATCAAGCGGTTCCTCGCCGGCGGCGAAGCACGCGCCTCCGGCCGCACGCTTGAGCTGATGGCGCTCCATCGCAGCGGTCGCGAACTCCCGGTGGAGCTGACGATCTCGCCGCGGTTGGCGGACGACGGCACCTACAAGTTCAACGCCTTTCTGCGTGACGTCACCGAGCGGCGCGAGGCGCAGGCGCTGCTCAAGCATCAGCGCAGCCAGCTCATCGAGGCGCAGGCGATCGCCGAACTGGGTAGCTGGGACTGGGACGTTGCGACCGACGCGATCGAGTGGTCGGATCAGTTGTGCCGCACGTTTGGGGTTGAGCCCGGCTCCCACCCCTCGAATTTCGCGGAGTACATCTTGCTCGTGCATCCTGATGACCGCGCCCGGGTACAGGCGGCGATCGAGGCAGCATTTGCCAGCGGCGAGTCGTACTCCATCGACCACCGTGTGGTCCGCGCCGACGGAAGCGAACGTGTCGTTCAGGGCCGCGGCACAGTGATCACGGGCGACGACGGTCTGCCGATCAGGATGCTCGGCACTGCGCAGGACATCACCGAGCGCCAGCGCATCGAGCGCGAGCTGATCGTCGCGCACGAGCAGACTCTTGAGGCGTCGCGACTGAAGTCGGAGTTCGTGGCCAATATGAGCCATGAGATCCGCACTCCGCTGAACGGTGTGATCGGCATGGTCGATCTCCTGCTCGATACCGGACTGAACGACGAGCAGCGCGAGTATGCCCGGGCCGCCGCGGCTGCTAGCGACGCGCTTCTAGCGGTGGTCTCCGACATCCTCGACTTCTCGAAGATTGAAGCCGGCAAGCTCCAGCTCGAGTCTCACTGGTTCGACCTGCGCAACCTCGTCCACGATGTGGCATCAATGCTCGCCGCCGCTGCGCACAACAAGGACCTTGAACTGATCGTGTCGCTCGCGACCGATCTGCCCGACCTGTGCGTTGGCGACTCCGCGAGGGTCAGCCAGGTGCTCGCGAACCTCCTGACCAACGCGGTCAAATTCACCTCCGCCGGCCAGATCGTCGTCCGCGTGACGACCGAGAGCCGCTCCGGCGAGGAGGTGGTGGCGCGCTTCGCAGTCTCGGATACCGGCATCGGAGTCGCCCCGGCCGCCTTAGAGCGGATCTTTGGAGCGTTCGACCAGGCCGACACGTCGACCACGCGACAGTACGGTGGCACCGGCCTCGGCCTCGCAATCTGCAGGCAGCTCGTTGAGCTGATGGGCGGCACGATCGACGTCGAAAGCAGCGTCGGGAGTGGCAGCACATTCTGGTTTTCGATTCCTTTCATAGCGACGGGCTCGGATGAGGCGGCGCCCGCTTTCCCTG
The DNA here is from genome assembly GCA_046594835.1 of Acidimicrobiales bacterium. Taxonomy (GTDB): domain Bacteria; phylum Actinomycetota; class Acidimicrobiia; order Acidimicrobiales; family JACCXE01; genus JACCXE01. Next base: position 11,026 of record JBKJQZ010000118.1, read on the forward strand.
ACTTCGCCGGCGCGCGGGTGCTCGTTGTCGATGACAACGCTGCGAGCAGACGCCTCCTTTGTGAGCAGATCGGCGAGCTCGGAATGTCCGCCACGAGTGCGGCTGACGCGCGGGAGGCGCTGCGCCTCTTATCCGCCGCGGCTGTCGCAGGCCGGCCCTACGAGTTGGGCCTGATTGACTTCGACATGCCCGATATCAATGGCGCGGAACTCGCCGCCGCGGTCAGGGCAACTGCACCGCCGAGCTCGATCCGCCTGCTGCTCCTGACCGCATCGGGGTCCGGGCGCGACGTCGCCGCCGACGTGGGAATCGACGGGTTCCTCGCCAAGCCGGTGCGCTCCGCGCGTCTGATAGAGGAGCTCGCCGCCCTCGGGATCCGGCGCGCGGCTGACCCGCGCGCGCATACGCCGGCGACCACGCCCCGCCAGGTGTCACCCGGCGCCTCGGTGCTGGTCGTAGAGGACAATCCGGTTAACCAGCTCGTGGCGACGCGCATGCTCGAGAAGCACGGGTTTCGCGTCGACATCGCCGCGAACGGTCGCGAGGGTGTCGAGATGCACGAGCGAGGGTCCTATGAGCTGATCCTGATGGACTGTCAGATGCCCGTGCTCGACGGCTACGAGGCGACGGCCGCGATCCGCCTACACGAGAAGCCGCCCCGTCACACGCCGATCGTTGCGATGACCGCGAGCACGCTGAAGGGCGACCGCGAGCGGTGCCTGGCGGCGGGGATGGACTACTACCTGAGCAAGCCGGTCCGTCGCCGAGAACTAGAGGAGGCCCTGGATCGGGTTTTTAGCGACGGGTCCGACGCCGGTAGCTCCACTGCCCTGACCGCCCCCGCGTCCTCCGAAGCGAGCGAGTAGCTATCGCGTCGCCGTTGGCGAGCGACGAGCCCTTCAGGCTGCTCGTCGAATCGAGTCGTGACTACGGAATCTTCATGCTCACCCCTGACGGGACGATCGCGACGTGGAATGTCGGCGCACAACGTCTCAAGGGGTACACCGAAGACGAAGCGATCGGACAACACTTTTCGATCTTCTACACAGACGAGCAGCGAGCCACGGGTCACCCCGCGCACGAACTCGCCGTGGCCACCGCGACCGGGCGCTACGAGGAAGAGGCGTGGCGGGTCCGCAAGGACGGCACTCTGTTCTGGGCCAGCGTGATCATCACGGCGATCTACCGCGACGGGATCCTTAGCGGGTTCGGCAAAGTGACACGCGATATGACTGAGCAACGAAGGCTCGAGAGCGCCGTTGAACGAGCCCGCGACAGCGCCATAGAAGCGGCCCTGTCGCGCCAGGAGTTTCTGGCGACCATGAGCCACGAGATGCGCACGCCAATGAACGCGGTCATCGGCATGACGAGCTTGTTGCTCGACACCAATCTTGACGCGGACCAGCGCGAATACGCGGAGATCGTGCGGTCGAGCGGTGATCACCTCCTCGCGGTTATCAACGACATCCTTGACTTCTCGAAGATCGACGCGGGCAAGCTCGTGCTCGAGGAAATGCCATTCGGGGTGCGCGCGTGGGCGCACGACTCGGTCGACATTGTCGCGTTGGCGGCGCACGAAAAAGGGATCGAGGTCGTCTGCGACGTCGCATCCTCAGTTCCGGCGGTGCTCGTCGGTGACCCAGGCCGGCTGCGCCAGGTGTTGCTCAACCTGCTGTCCAACGCAGTGAAGTTCACCGACAGCGGTGAGGTGGTGGTCCGCATCGACTGTGACGTCGATACCGGCGAGGACACCACGGTGCGCGTCGCGGTGACCGACACAGGAATCGGTATCGAGGGTCAGACGGACTCGCTTTTCGATCCGTTCACCCAGGTCGACTCCACGACGACCCGCTTATACGGCGGCACCGGGCTCGGGCTTGCGATCAGTCGCCGGCTGGTCGAACACATGGGTGGCTCACTGCATCTCATCTCGTCGTTGGGCGAGGGAACGACGGCAGAATTCACCTTTCGTGGCGGCCCCTCCGACGAGTCACCCCGGCACCAACCCGGCCGCTTGCGGGGCTGTCGAGCGCTGATTGTCGACGACAACGCTACGAATCGACGGCTCCTAGAGAGCTGGCTCACCGACGAGGAGATGACGTTCGTCTCGGTCGCCAGCGGGGCCGAGGCGCTCGCGGCTATCGCTGATGACCACGCCTTCGAATTCGCCTTGCTCGACCTCATGATGCCGGTCATGGACGGCGCGGAACTCGGCACACGTATTCGATCGCAGCGGTCGGAAATCAAGCTCGTACTGCTGTCGTCTGCTGGACCGACCGCGCACGACATCGCTGGCCGCGACGCGTTCGACGCGCACGTAACGAAACCGATTAGGCAGGACGTGCTCCTAGACCTAATGGCTCGGTTGCGGCTCGCGGGTCAGACCGTTGAGCGCGTTCCCGACGTGTCATCCGTCTTCGAGCTACGCGGCGGCGTTGATCGAAACCTCTCGATCTTGATCGTCGACGACAGCATCGTGAACCAGCGGGTGGCGCAAAAAGTGCTGTCGCGATTCGGCTTCGGCTCCGACGTGGCGACAAGTGGGGCGGAGGCGATAGCGGCCGTCGAACGACACCAGTACGACCTGGTCCTGATGGACGTGCAGATGCCTGAGATGGACGGCCTGGCCGCCACCCGCGAGATCCGACGTCGCTGGCCGCTACGCCACATGCGCATCCTCGCGATGACGGCGAACGTCGGGCCAGAGGACGTACGGGAGTGCCGTGAAGCAGGCATGGACGCCTTCCTGGGAAAGCCGATCGTTATCGAGGCACTCCGTGCAGAACTGCTGAGCTTGATCAGACCCGACGCATAAGTTCTTCGCGGCGCGTCGCGACTGTGCGCGATGCTGATGCCGTGGTCCAACCGTTCCAAGTCACTGCGATCAAATGGGCCGCCGGGATCGCCTTAGCGATCGGCGTCTTGGTGGGGCCGGCGCAACCGGCCGGCGCGGTCCACCTTTTCCCCCTCACGCCGACGTTCGATCCGATTGGGCACGACTGCGCCAAGAAGCTGACTTCGATCCCCGGTGGGTCACCGGGAGCGGTCCAGGTCGTCGGCTTCAACTTCATCGACGGAACGAGCCGAGGATCCACGACCCGAGTGAAAGCCGGGCAGTCGGTCACCTGGACCTGGACGCTCGACAATTGCCACTCGGTCACCTTCGCCGCCGGAGGGCCGGCTGGCACTGCAGGCGGCGACGGCTTTATGCCCGCGGATCAGCCCCAACTCGTGCGGTGGAACGGCGCGGGTCGCAGCTTCGGGGTCACGTTTCCCGACGCAGGTACCTTCTCTTACTTCTGCGTCCACCACGTGTCGGTCGGTATGACGGGCACAGTGGTCGTGGAGCCAGCCGCCGCTGCGGTAACCACCCCGGCGACCACGGGCGGGGCTCCGACCGCACCGAGCGCGCCAGCCGTGCTACCCAGGAGCGGCGGGTCGAGCTCGATTCTCGGTCCGAGTGCGATGCTGCTAGCGCTTGCGCTTTTCGTCCGTCGATTCGGACGTGCTCGGTCCTGATCGCGGGTAAAACCGGTAGAGCGCGAGTGCGCCCGCGACGAGCACCGTAAGGACCCCGAGAAGGATCAGGCCGAGCGACATCCCGTCGCCATCGTCGGCATCGGTGGCGACCAGGAGCGTGGTCGATGTGGCCGTGTCTTCGGCCGCCGTGGTTGTCTCCATCTCGATCGTGGTCGCAGTCGCCGCTGCGGTGGCTGGCGCTCGGGTGGTCGTGGTTGTGGTCAAGCGAGTTGTCGCTGTCGGCGCTGCTCGCGTGGTTGTCGGAGCGGCCCGAACCGTCGTCACCGTTCCCGGCTGCGAGCCCTGCACCGTCACGATCCCAGACATCCCGGCGCCGCCTTTGCCGCCGTGGATCCGGCAGAAGTAAGCGAAGGTGCCCGGCGTAGAAAACGCGCGCGCAAAGTTAGGCGACGCCACATTGGAACAATTCGCGACAGACGACGTCGAGCAATTTGGGTGTGAGTCGAACGAGCCGTCTTCAGCGCTCACCGAATGAGGGTTGCTACCGATGAAGTCCCAGACGACCTTGTCGCCGACCGATACCGTGATCGACCTCGGCGAGAAGGAGTTGTCGTTGACCTGCACGGTGTGGTCGGCGGCCAATGCTGCGCCGGCAGCCCACGGAAGGAGTAGCACTCCCAATATTGCGGACGCTCGGCGCACAGAGCGGAACCCTACGCGCGTGTGCGAGGCTCACGCCGTGGACGGCATCCACGACCTTGGAGGGTTGGCGGGCTTCGGCTTCGTCGAGCGAACCCCGGCCGAAGCGACCTTCGCCGAGGACTGGGAGCGCCGCGCCTTCCGGGCGAACATGGCGGTGATGACGACCCTGCACCCGAGCGGCGGCGCGTTCCGGCACAGCATTGAGCGGATGGATCCGACGCACTATTTGTCGTCGAGCTACTACGAGCACTGGCTCACTGGATCCTCGACGCTGCTGGTGGAAGCTGGAGTCGTGACGCGTGAGGAGCTCGACCGGCGCGCCGGAGGACGCTTCCCACTCTCACGTCCCGACCGCGGCACGCCGCCCAGTGAGGAGCAGCATGATCGCGTTGACCCGCGCTTCGCCGTTGGCGACGAGGTGCGCGTGCGCGAGTGGCATGCGTTTGGCCACACTCGGGCGCCGCGTTACGTACAAGGCAAGCGCGGCACAGTCGTACGCGTCGACGACCCGGCGAACGTGCCCGACGTCGAGGCGCATAGCGTGATCCGCGTGCTCGATCCCACGTACTCCGTGCGTTTCACAACTGCGGAACTGTGGGGAGAAGCCAGCGTCGACACCATCCACGTCGACGTCTGGGAGCGCTACCTCGAGGACGCGCGATGACCGATCACCATGTCCACGACGGTCACGGACACGACCATCATCCGGAACCACTCGCGCCGGTTGAGGCGCGCGTCGCTGCGATCGAGGCGGTGCTGACCGAAAGAGGGATGTTCGCAGTCGACGAACTCGACGCGATCGTCGAGCACTTCGAACACAACCTGGGTCCGATGAACGGCGCCCGCGTTGTGGCACGCGCGTGGGTCGACCCCGCCTACCGCGCTCGCCTGCTGGCCGACGGCACACCGGCGATCGCCGAGCTTGGCTTTGGGGGCGCCGAGGGCGACCACATGGTCGTGGTCGAGAACACCGACCAGGTCCACAACCTCGTGGTGTGCACGCTCTGCTCGTGCTACCCGTGGCCTGTGCTCGGCTTGCCGCCGCGTTGGTACAAGGAGCCCGCCTATCGCTCTCGGGCGGTGCGCGAACCGCGCGTGCTGCTCGCCGAGATGGGCACGGCCGTGCCCGACGACGTGCAGATCCGAGTGTGGGACTCGAGCGCCGAGGTGCGCTACCTCGTGTTACCCGAACGGCCAGCGGGCACTGACGATCTGTCCGAGGATGCGCTCGCGTTGATGGTCACCCGCGACTCGATGATCGGCGTCGAGCGGCTGTGAGCGCGACTCCCGAAAGGCTCGCGTTGACCGAGGCCACGAGCGACCTGCCACGCGACAATGGTGAACTCGTCTTCGACGCGCCCTGGCAGGCGCGCGCCGTCGCTCTCGCCGTCGCCATTGTCGAGCGCGCCGAAGTCGGCTGGGACGCATTCCGTCATCGACTGATGTCCGCCATCGCCGCAGAACCGGAACGTCCGTACTACGAGAGTTGGGCGGTGGCGCTGGAGTCATTGGTCCTGAGCCTGGGACTAACCGAGCTCGCGGAGCTCGACGCCGCTTTGCCAACCGAGCGATCGCCCCTTTAGGCGTCGCCGCGTCGTCGGCTTGCGGCCGGCGGGCATCAAGTATCGGGCGTAGGGTTCGGCGATGGGCGCATTCATGGGTGGTCGACGTGTCGGGTTTGGTGCAGTCGTCGCGGTAACGCTTCTGGTTTCGGTCGGGTCCGCAGCTGGCGCATCGGACGTCACGCCGCCGAGCGTCACCTTGACTACGCCGGCCGCGAACGCTGTCTACGCGCAGAATTCCGTCGTGAAAGCGAACTACTCATGCAGCGACACGTCCGGCATAGCGGCATGCGTCGGGACCGTGGCCAACGGCGATTCGATCATCACGCAAAAGTTGGGCACCCGTACATTTGCCGTTGATGCCTACGACAACGCAGGCAACCGTACGACCCTCGCCCGGGCGTACACGGTCGTTGACCAAACGGCACCGGAAATCACCATTCAGACGCCGGCGGCGGGCGCGACTTACGCGCGGAACTCGGCAGTGTTCGCGCAGTTCGCGTGCACAGACCGGGGAAGCGGCATCGCCAGCTGCGCTGGCACGGTGCCGAACGGATCGAACCTTCCCACCGGCACGAGCGGCGCCAAGTCCTTCACGGTCAACGCGACGGACAAAGCAGGCAACACCGCAACAAAGACCGTGTCTTACACGATCGCGTAGGACCTGTTCGACGGATCCCCGCGGCCTATCCGGAACCGATGGCTGCCTCGACCTGATCTGGCGTTGGCGGACGAATTGCACAGGCGGGGGCGTCGGTTGGGACACCACCGAAGGGGTTTTCGCCGTCGATCAGAACCGTCGGCGAACCGGCGAATCCTTTCGGCACCTCGTCGGTCGCGTCGATAAAGACGATCGTGAGTGTCACGTCGGCCCGCCCCCGGGAAATCGCTTTCACGCGCTGGAGCACTGGGAGAGCGTTGGGGCAATCCGCGGTGTACTGCACCTCGACGTTCATCGATCAACGGGCGAGTGAGGCTCGGGCTGAGGCGCTGCGGTTGCCAAGCTCGTTAGGGCGGCTTCCACCTCCGCCGCGAGGCCGACCATGCCGAGGTCGGTTGCTGTTTTGAGCGCGGCGGCGAAGTGCTCGCGTGCGGCGCCGGGGTTGGTCGCACGTTGGGCCCATCCCCACCAAAACTCGGTCCGGGTCGGGAGTACCGGGCCGCCGAGCGATCGTTCAAGTGCGAGCGCAGCGCCGAACGTCGCGTCAAGGTCGGTTTCGCCGAGTGTGTGACGCAGCGTGGCGAGGTGGCGATCGGCGGCGCCGTGCACGGTGCGGGCGGGGCTGGAGATGATCTGGCCGGCGAACGGTGACAGATGGCGAAGCAAGGTCGCGGCCGCCGTCGCGTCGTCGAGGCGCGTCGCTGCGTCGGCCAGCAAGCTGAGCGACGTTGGCCACGCCGAGTCGCGGGCCACGGCGGCCAAGTCGTCGGCGACGAGATGTGACAGGTGCTGTTGCGCGACGGCGTGGTCGCCGCCTTGGGCTTCCCACGACGCGAGACCGGTGTGAAGACCCACGATCGTGGGGCTCTCCTCGTGCATCGAGCGCAGCAGCGGGAGGAACTCGACCACGCGACCCTGCTCACCAGCGATCGTCAGGAGGTGCGTTTGGGCAGTCACGTCGAGGCGTGATCCGCCGATCATCTCGATCGCGAGAGCAAACGCTGCGTCGAGTCGCCCGTCGATGAGCGCGGCGCACGCGTCCAGCGGCTTGAGGAGGTAAGACGCGACGACGTCACTCGCGCTGTTTCGGATACGAGCGCGGATTACGTCGAAGCTTGCTCTGTCACCGCGGCGGAGCGCGGTCTCTCCTAAGAAGTGGGCGTTCGATTCGCCCCACATCAAGGTGTCTGGCGGCTGGAGCGCCTCGAGCCGCAGCGCGATGTCGGTCAATCGCTCGAGCTGCGGCGTGCCCCTGAGCACGACGAACTGCGTGCGCAGAGCATCGACAATCCGCTCCGCTTGTCCGGACGCGACCGCGAGGTCGAAGGCCTCGTCTGCGAGCGGAGCGACCGCGTCGCCTTCGGACATGTGCCAGGCCCGCACATGGGCGAGTGATTGCAGGACCATCGACCGCAGCGCGGGGTCTCCGTCGGGTCCAAGTAAGGCCAGGACTTCTTCGCCAGCGGCGACGAGTTTGGGGATGCGATAGCCCATGACACCGTCGACCACCGACACCGCCCGCGCCATGAGGTCGAGCCTCGAGGCCGCGCGGGCGTCCTCCATTGCCGCAAGGCTGATGGCGACTTGCTCCTCGATGTCCGACGAATCGATCGCACGGATGAGCGCGATGCGCAGCTCGGCGCGGCGGGCGAGGTCGACGGGCTCGTCGAGTTCCAGTAGCACGATCGCGCCCTCGAGGAGATCGCGGGCGTCCTGCCATGCACCACGATTGATTGCCCCGGCGGCGGCTCGCTCGGCGTAGTGCAACGCCTTGTCGAGTTGGCCATCGAGGGCGCACTGGCCGAAGTGGAAGGCGAGCGCTTCAACGCTCCCGCCGCCGGGACGCGATTCGATCGCCTCGGCGATGCGGCGGTGCAGACGGGTCTGTTTTGGCGCGGTCAGTTCGGCGCGAAGCGTTTGACGGTTGAGGGCGTGGGCGAAGGCATAGCCCTGGCCGCTCTCGACGAGGATGCGAGCGCGTACGGCTTCGTCGAGAGCGTCGATGAGGTCGTGTCCCTCGTCAACCGCGTCGGGTATGGCCTCAAGCAGCGACGGAGCGAACGAACTGCCGACCAGCGACGCCACTCGGAGCGCTCGGACACTCGCGTCCGACAGGCGCGCCAAGCGACGTCCGATCACTTCCCGAATGCCTTCAGGAAGCCCGAGGCGGTCGAGGCCTGCGGCGCTGCTGAGCGCAGCGCCGTCTTCGAATGCGCCAACTTCGCCGAGGTGACGCAGGACTTCACCGACGAAGAAGGGATTGCCGGCGCTCTGCTCGTGGATGGCCCTAGCTAATGCGCCGTTGTTCTCGGTTGACTCGGCGAGGACCGTATCGAGGAGCGAGGCAACGGCCTCCTCGTTGAGCCCGTCAAGGGGGACGCGAGTCACCCGCCCCTCGGTGCGCAGGTCCGCGAGCGCGGCTGAGAGCGGATGCATGCGATCGAGGTCGGTGTCTCGATACGTGCAAATCAGCATCAGCGGGAGGTCAGCAACGCGCAGGACATGCCGAAGGAGGGTCAGAGTCGCGCGGTCGCTCCAGTGAAGGTCGTCGATCACCAGGAGCAACGGACCGCTGACCGTCGCGGTGTGGAGCGCGCCGACGACCGCATCGAAGAGGAACGATTGGGCGTCATCTCGCGCGTTGCGAAGGGGGCGCGCCGCCTCGCTTACTCGGGCGAGGCCCGGCCCGAGACGCGACAACTCGGAGCCGAAGCGGGCGACGTGATCGCCCAGTTCGTGCTCCGAGGCCGCGCTCGCCCACGACGCCAGAGCCTCCGCGAAGGGTTGCAACGCCACGCTGGCCTGCTCGTCGCAGCGCCCGAGCAAAACGTTGGCGCCCTGCGCGTGAACGGTCGTCGCAAACTCCGACACAAGGCGGGTCTTACCGATCCCGGGCTCACCAGAAACGAATACGACCGCTGGGGTGCGGCTGTGGACCACGTCGGTCCACGCCGACCCCAAGCGGGCAAGTTCGGCGTGGCGTCCCGAGCACGCCGACAGGCTGCGGGCGTCGAGTCCGCGCGGCAGCGACAACCTCGCTGCCACGACAGGAGCGCCAAGTTCCTGGGCCGCGATCGCGCCCGCAGGTATCGCGTCGCTCGACGCCAACCACCACACTCGGTCGGTTGCAGTGAAGCCGCGGAGCTGGTGCTCGCCGCCGTCTACGAGTCGGAAATCGTCCGGGAGGCGCTCCCGGATGAGGTCCTCCACAACGTCGGAGACAACGACCTCCCCGCCTCGGGCCATCGCGCGTAAACGAGCGGCACGACTGAGCGTCGCGCCGAAGTAGTCGCCGTTGCGATGATGCACTTCACCGGTATGGACCGCGACGCGCACGGGGACCACGAGGCCGTCCGGCCAGGTTGCCGCCGTGAACTCGTGCTGTAGCGCGATGGCGGCGCGGACCGCCTCGAAGGCCCGCGCGAAAACGCTGAGCGTCGAGTCACCCTCGCCCTTGGCCTTGAGCAGTGTTCCCCCGTGGTCGCACATGACGCGTTCGACGAGTTCGTCGTGCAGGTCGAGCACGCCCACCATCGACTCGGGACGCGAGTCCCACAACGCCGTGGATCCTTCGATGTCGGTAAGGACAAAGCTGACGATGCCGGTGGTGGGAAGAGCAGTGGCCATCAGATCCCAGCTTGCCGCGGATTCGCGATGAGTTCGGACAACTAACGCAACACGATGTCGTAACCCATCCTGTTGGGGATCCTGAGCTGGTGCTTCTATCGGGGTTCGCCTCGCTCGTCGGCTACCGCGGGTAGTCGCAACACGAACTGCGCTCCTGCCTCGTACGCGTGGTCGAGGGTCAGCGTCCCCTGGTGGTGCTCGGCAATCGAGCGCGCAATCGCAAGGCCGAGTCCGGCGCCCCCGTCGTCTGCGCTTCGGGCGGCGTCGACGCGTGCGAAGCGTTCAAAGATCCGCTCCCGTTGTTGTTCGCTCACCCCGGGGCCGTCATCGCTGACGACCACCATCGCGTACCCCGCCGCGAGCCCGACCGTGATCGTGACGTTGCTGCGCGCGTGCCGAACGGCGTTATCGACCAGGTTGCGCACGGCGCGGCCAAGTGATGCGCCGTCGCCCATCACAACCGGCGAGCTCGACGCGTCGATGTCGACGCCGATCGGGCCATTTTCCAGTGTGGCCACGACGCTTCGCACCAGCTGGTCGATCTCCACTCGGGAGGCGGCGACGGAGTCAGCGCCGGCATCGGTGCGAGCGAGTTGCAGCAGATCGTCGAGGAGCGTCTGAAGCGTCGCGACCTCGGCGAGAGCGCTTTGGTGCGTCGCAATCAGGTCGGCGGTTTGGGGATAGGCGAGGTCGACTTCAAGCTCGGTTCGCATCCGCGCGAGCGGCGTGCGAAGTTCGTGGGCGGCGTCGGCTACGAACTGTGCCTGGCGCTCGGCGGCGGCGGCGACCGGCTTGAGGATGCGCCCGATGAGCCACCATGACAGCACTGCGAGGATCGACGTCGCCAGCGGAATCGCGAGGGCAAGACCTCGGGCCAGAGCGGTGGTTGCGTCGCTCACAATGGCGAGGCTCCCCGCCGTGATCACCGTGAAGGCGGTGCGGCGCGCCGTGAGATGGTGGACGAACACGAGGTAGCGGTCGTTATCAAATCGCACGTGGGTTGTACGGAAGCCTTCGGCTGCACCCGAAGCGTTCGGAAGCAAGGATCGTCGGGTCGCGCCTGCGCTCGTGCTCATCACGCGGTCATCGCCCCGTACGACTTGCACGAAGGTGTCTTCGCCCCCGGCCCCCGCCACAATCGCGGGCGTGTCGCGGCGCTCCAGCACCAGCGCCACGTCGTTCGCCCGGAGACGCAGCCGGCTTTCCAGTGCGTCCCGAAGCGTCTGGCGTTCGGTCACGACCAAACCCGTACCTGCGATCACTAAAACGGCCAGCACGGCGACGACGGCACTCGCAGTGAGCCGTATACGCAGAACCCGAAGCCGCGGCGCCGGGTCAGTCGCCATCGCGTGCCACCCGGTAACCGGCTCCGCGGATTGTCTCGATCGCTCCGTCGCCGAGCTTGTTCCGGAGGCGGCGCACATACACCTCCACGATGTTGGCGTCTCCGTCGAAGTCGTGCGACCACACACCGCCGAGGATCTCGCGTTTGGAGAGCACCTGCCCGGCGCGACGCACTAGGTACTCCAGTACCTCGAATTCACGAGCCGTCAGGACCGCCTCGTCACCGTCGACGTAGACGCGCCGCTCGCCGGGGTCGATTCGGAGACGGCCTACTTCGAACGGCACCGGGTTCTGGCCGGTGGTACGGCGCAGGAGGGCGCGAATTCGCGCGACGAGCACAGCGTACGAAAACGGCTTGGTCAGGTAGTCGTCGGCCCCGGTGTCAAGCGCCTCGGCCTCGTCGTACTCGCCGTCCTTGGCCGTCAATATCAAGACGGGCGTCCAGTTGCCCGCCTCGCGGAGCGCGGCACAGATCTGGAAGCCATTGCGCCCCGGCAGCATGAGATCCAACACGATGAGGTCGTGTGGCTTTTCGGTGGCCAGCCACAGCCCGTCATCGCCGTCAAGACACACGTCGACGGTGTAGCCCTCGGCCTCGAGCCCGCGCTTGAGCGCAGCAGCGATCTTCTTGTCGTCCTCGACGACCAGCACCTTCACTGTTTCACCTTGGGTCAAGTCTGGCCGCGGGTGCTGAACCTGCGCTGAACGAGACGGTGCGCGGTTCAGCGGCCCGTCAGCTGCGGGGGCACACAGTGGCACCTCCGCAACCAAAGGAACCCTCATGAACCGCAAGACAATCCTCATCGGTGCTGTCGTGGTCGCCGCCGCGCTCAGCGCCGTCGGCGTGACAGCCGCCGTGGCCGATAGCGGCAAGCGCGACACGCCGATCACCGGGCCGGCTCGGGAGCAAGCGAGCGCCGCTGCCCTCAACTACACCCAGGGCGGCCGCGTATCTGCAACCGAAGTGAACGACGAGGAGAGCTACTACCAAGTCGAAGTCACGAAGGCTGACGGCTCACAGGTTGACGTAAATCTCGACGAGAAATTCAACGTCGTGAAGGCCAAGTCTGAGTCGGCCGAGAAGAGCCCCAAGTAGGGCACCGCCCTGCACCAAGGAGACCTATGCCGCTCACAACCATTGCCCGCCGCACGGCGGCCGCGCTCGTCGTCGTGATCGCAGCGACCGGCCTCACCGCTTGCCGCCACCGGTCGTCGGGCTACTCCACGACGTTCAAGCCCGCGCCGTACACGCGCTTCACGTTCGATCCGGCGAACTTCGTTGATCCCACGTTGAGTACTAACCCGCTCATGCCCCTGCGGCCGGGTACGCAGTGGGTGCGATCGGGCACGACCGAGGTTGGGCGCCGCAAGGTTCCGCACTCGGCGATCAGCACGATGACCGACGTGACGCGAGAAATCGATGGCGTGAAGGTGATCGCCATGCTCGACCAATCGACCGACTCTGGTGAAACCGCCGAGGTGGGATTCGACTATTTCGCGCTGGATAAAGACGGCAACGTCTGGATCATGGGTGGCTACACCGAGGACTTCCAGGCCGGTGAGTTCACCGGTGCCGGTGAGGCGTGGCTGGGAGCCGAGACCGGTGGCGCACCGGGCGTGCTGATGCCAGGCCGCGTCTCACCCAACACCCAGCGGTGGGCGATCGCGGCGGTGGACAAAGCCGACAAGCCCTCGCTGGGTGAGCCGGTAAAGGTGGGCGTCCGCAAGTGCGTCGCCTTCGGCTGTTTTGACCACGTGACCGTGATTCGTGAAGGCGAGTTCAAGGCGATCGACAACGAACTCAAGTACTACGCGCCCGGCATCGGCGTGATCTTTAACGATCCGAAGATCGCCAGCCTGCACCAGGACTCGTTCGAACTCGTCAACATCGTGCAGCTCAGCGCGCAGGGTCTGGCCGAGCAGAGCCAGGTCGTACTCAGCCTCGAGGAGCACGCTCGTACCACCGTGCCCGAGGTGTACGGATCAGCAAAACGCTCGGTGCGACTCTCATGAGTTCCCCTTCCGCAGTGCTGCGACTAGACGACGTCTCCAAGGCCTATGAGTCGCGGAGCGGATCGACCATCGTGCTCGCAAATGTTGATCTCACGATCGAGCCGGGGGAGAAGGTGAGCCTCATGGGCCCCTCGGGCAGCGGCAAGTCCACCCTGCTCTCGCTCATCTCCGGGCTATTGCGACCCGACACCGGCACCGTCGAAATTGACGGGGTGTCGATCGCCGAGCTCGACGACGCGCAGAGGGCAACGCTACGAAGTCGGCGCATCGGCATTGCGCTGCAGTCCGACAACCTGATTCCGTTTCTCTCGGCGGCCGAGAACGTCGAGTTGGCGCTGGCGTTCGGCCGCCGCAGCCGCAGCGCCACTGCGGGTCGTGCCCTGGACCTACTCGCACGGCTGGGCATTGCCAACCGCGCCCGTCACCTGCCGCGGCAGCTGTCAGGCGGGGAAGCGCAGCGGGTGGCGTTAGCGATCGCGCTCGCGAACGAACCGGCGCTCCTTCTGGCTGATGAGATGGTTTCGGCCCTCGACACCGCCACTGCCAGCGCCATCGTCGATGACGTGTTCGATACGGAGATGGCGGTGCTGTTCGTAACCCACGACGCGGCACTGGCCGATCGGGCCGAGCGCCGGCTCACCTTGCGCGACCATACGGTGGTCGCGCGATGAGCGCCGTCCGCGACGACCGAACCGTACGAGTCGACGACCTGGTGGTCGAACACCCGACGGCGGCGGGTTCGTTGCGTGTGCTCGACGGCGTTCACCTAACCATCGAGGCGGGGACTCTTGTTGCCATCATGGGGCCGAGTGGATCGGGCAAGTCGACGTTGCTCGGAGTGCTGGCGGGACTGGCCCAACCGACCATCGGCACGGTGACCATTGGATCGACGGAGGTCACGTCGCTTTCGGAGTCCGCGCGCATCGCGTTTCGGAAGCAAGCGATTGGCGTCGTGTACCAGGCCGACAATCTGTTGCCGTTTCTGACGATCGCGGAGAACGTGGCTCTTCAGCTGTCGCTATGCGGAGACGACGTCGACGCCAATCGTCGCACCGATGACTTGCTGGCGCGCCTTGGCCTCGCCGCCCTTGCTGGGCGTCTGCCCGATGAGCTCTCCGGCGGCCAACGGCAGCGCGCTGCGGTAGCCCGCGCGATTGTGCATCGTCCCGCGCTCATCCTCGCCGACGAGCCAACAGGTGCGCTCGACGACGCGAACGCGGAACTCGTGATCGCACTTCTCACCGACGCGCACCGAGACCTTGCCTCCACGGTGGTCGTGGTTACCCACGACCCGGCCGTGGCTGCGCACATGCAACGCGTCGTCACACTCCGTGACGGCGTGCTCGTCGATGACCACGAGGTGGACAAATGATCGCTCGATACGTGCGCGCCGATCTCCTCCGCAACCCGCGCCGGACTCTCGCGACCATGGTCGGCGTGATGTTGGGCGTCGGCCTCAGCTGCGCCGTGCTGTTCTTCGTTGACGGGTTATCTGCGTCGATGACTCAGCGCGCGGTCGCACCCTTACCGATCGATATGCAGCGCGTGCTCAACGATCCGATCGCGGCTGACCTCTTGTTGGAGCAGACTGCTTCCCCGGCCGAGCCGGTGCGCTCTGGGCAGGTTGTCCGCGTACATCTCACCGTTCGCAACACCGACGCGGTGCCCGCCAACGAGGTAGTTGTGCGGTCCGAACCCCAGCACGGATTTCGCTTCGTCCCGGGCTCGGCGACGCTCGACGATGCCGTCATCGACGCTCCCGATGTCGGCGGCAATCCGCTGTTCGTCGGGGTCTCCCGAGCGGGCCTCAACCTCGGAACAATCGACGCCGGCGCCACCCGCATCATTGAGTACGACGCCCGGGCGACCCGCGACGGCGATCCCTCTACGGCGATCCGCTCGACCATTTCGAGTCGCGAGGCGCTCACGCCGGTCGAAGCCAACTCGGGGCGACCTGAAGACCTCGATCGCATCGCCGCCGACATCGCGAAGCTCAGCGGCGTCGCGTTCGCCGAACAATTGTCGTTCGCCGATCTGCCGACGGGTGCTCTCGTATCCGGTGGTCGTGCCGACGGCCGGCCCGCTCGGGTGTTCGGCTTCGACTCCGGCTACGTCGCGCACGATAAGACGATCAAGATCACTTCCGGCGCACAAGTGAAGGGCCAGGCGTTGCTGAGCCAGGAGGCCGCGCGCAACATGGACGTTGGCATTGGCGACACCGTCGCGCTCACGCTGCCCGACGGCAGCCAACTGCACGTGACACTTAGCGGCATCGTCGATCTCAGTCGCGCGAGGACGCTGTTCGCCAGTCGCCTCGGTTCCCACTTCGAAGTGTTTCTTTATGTGCCGGCGTCGGTGGTGGTCGACTCGGCCACGTTCCGCAACGCTGTAATGCCCGCGTTCGAACGAGCGGCGGCCGTTCGAGGCGAGCGGGTCAAGAGCCCGCCGGTGCGCGAGATCGACATTGGAGTCAGGCGCACTCTGCTTAACGCTGACCCCGGCACCGCCCTTCACGAAACGAAGCGAATCGGCGCGTCAGTTGCGGCGATCGATGGTGGCCACGGTTTCCTGCTCGACAACATTTCCAACACGCTCGGCGTCGCCCGCGACGACGCCGACGTTGCCAAACGACTCTTTCTGTTTCTCGGCATTCCTGGTGGGTTGCTCGCCGCCATGCTGGCGGCCTACGCCGGCAGTGTCCTCGCCGGAGCGCAACGGCGCGAGCAAGCGACGTTGCGTATCCGCGGTGCCAGTCGACGGGATCTCCTGGCGATGCTCACCCTGCGGGTCATGTGCATCACTGTGGTCGGGTCAGTCCTGGGGGTGGCGCTCGGTTACGCGTCGGCGGTGTGGGTGATCGGGCAGGCGACGATCTCCCGCGCCGCGACGGGCCGCCTTGTGACCTCGGGTGTGCTCGGCACTCTCATCGGTCTCTTCGGTGCGGGCGCCGCCCTCTACATCACCGGGCGCCGGTCGATCGAGCGACAGATCAACGACGACCGGTCGCGCCTCGCCGCGTTGGTTCCCGTGTGGCGGCGTTACCGCTTCGACATGATTGGCCTGCTGGTGATCGCGGCAGCCACGTTCGTAGCGATCAAGAAGTCTGCCTTCAACGGTTCGCCCGGCTCGGTGTATGTCGGCCGAGCCGTCAAGCTCCCGCTCGTGTTACTTGGTCTCCCGGTCGTGGTGTGGATTTCGGGAACGCTTCTGGGTGGACGCATGCTCGCCTGGATCTTGCGGGTCCGTCCCGGTGCGTCGTCGCCTGACTTCACACGTCCGCTTCGCCTGTTGTATCGCCAGAGCCTGCGGCGCCGTCCGTGGGCCGTGGCCGAGGCGGGAGTTGTCGTGGGCCTAATCGTTGCGCTCGCCACGAGCCTCGCGGCGTTCACCGCTTCGTACGATCAGGCCAAGTCGGCTGATGCTCGGTACGTCACTGGTTCGGACATTCGTGTCACTCCCAGCCCCGGCCTCGAGCGCGCCTATCGCCCGACTGACGGCTCTAGTTTCAAGGTGGCTGGGGTCGATACGGTCGTGCCCGTCGTCTACGGCACGCAGAACGTCATCATCCAGAGCCACCGGACGTCTGATCCGATGAATCTGGGCGCGCTCGACGCGCGGGCCTACGCCCGCGTCGCGCCATTGAAGGACAATCAGTTCTCGGGGTTGACTGCCACCCGCGCCATAGACCTGTTGGCGAAGAAGCCGAACGGCGTCCTTTTAAGCAACAACCAGGCCGACTTCTTGCAGGCGGGCGTTGGAGACACCTTGCAGGTGTTGCTCGCACGCGGCACGGCCACGCAGGTGCAGACCAAACTCGTAGTGATCGGTCTCTTCGAGCGGCTTCCCGGGTTCCCCGACGGAGCCGATGCGTTGATGAACCTGTCCCAACACGAGGCCGCGCTTCCAACGACCACGCCGGACTTCTTTCTGGCTCGGACGACCGACCCGTCGCGCGCAACGCTCGATCGCGCCGTGGCCGCTTTGCGCTCTGGCCCGGGGGCCGG
>JBKJQZ010000144.1:0-12979 GCA_046594835.1 Acidimicrobiales bacterium
TAATCGCAAAAGTCCCGAAGCGACTTTCGGACTCTGCGCGGTCGAAACCCGCGCAGAAGCGCAACTGTGACCTTGACCCCAAAAAGTGGACCACGGTTGTGACAATTGGCCTCGTCTGATGAGGAGCCAATTTGCCCAGGCATTACGCGCACGATTTTCGCCGCGAGGTTTCTGAGCGGCTGTTAGCTGGTGAGGTCGTGAAGGACCTTGCCGATGAGTTCGATGTTTCGGAGCACACGTTGTATCGGTGGCGTCACGCGGCGCGGTCTGATGCGGGTCTGTCTCCGGGCGGGAAGAGTTATGAGCCGGATCCGTTGGTGGCGGCGCGGCGGCGGATCAAAGAGCTTGAGGCCGAGTTGGATTTGGTCCGCAAGGCGAGCGAGTTGTTCGAGGAGGGGGTTGACCCAAAAGGAAGTTCCAGGTTGTCCGAGGGTTGAACAACCTGGGTTTCTCCGAACGACGTGCGTGTGAGGCGGTCCGGTTGAGCCGGTCGACTTACAACAAGATCAAGCATCGCAAGCCGACGAACTCTGAGATTCGTCGGGTGGTGTTGTCGGATCTGATCGCAGAGATCCACGAGCGCTCTCGCGGCACTTATGGGATGTTGAGGATCCGGGCTGCGCTCGAGATCGAACACGGCCTGATCGTGAACAAGAAGCTGGTCTGGAAGTTGATGCGCCAGCAGGGTCTTAAGGGTTTGCCGGGGCCGCGGCGAGGCGTGAAGAACCTCAAGAACGTGGCCACGTGCGAAGACCTTGTGCAACGCGCGTTCACCGCGTCGGCGCCGAATGAGTTGTGGTTGACCGACATCACCGAGCACCCCACCAGCGAGGGCAAGGTCTACTGCTGCGCCGTGCTCGATCTGTTCTCGCGCAAAGTTGTTGGGTGGGCGATCGATCGGCGCTGCGACTCGGCGCTGGTCAACGACGCCATCTCCAACGCCAGCGGCGCTCGCGCCGGGTCCTCGGCGGTGATCCATTCCGATCACGGTTCGCAGTTCACGTCGTGGGCTTTCACCGAGAACGTCCGCCAGCTCGGACTGACCTCATCGATGGGCACCGTCGGCGACTGCTACGACAACGCGCCGATGGAATCGTTCTGGGGATCCATGCAGATCGAGCTACTCAACCGCAAGAAATGGCGCACCAACGTCGAGCTCGCCGTCGCCATCGCCGACTGGATCGACCACTTCTACAACCCGGCCCGCCGGCACTCTTCGCTCGCCTATTTGACACCCAACGAATACGAAGAAAAGCATTCACCCCAACCAATGGCCACGTTGTCATAAACCGTGGTCCACGGACTGGGGTCAAGCCCACTCAGCGCCCTCGGTAGGATTCGAACCTACGCACCCGGCTCCGGAGGCCAGTGCTCTATCCCCTGAGCTACGAGGGCTACGGGGCCTCAGACAGTAGTCGGGCGGCCTGGTTGCCTACGATGCGGGCGTGCCTAAAGTCCTCGTTGTCGACGACGACCCGTCGATCCAGCGGCTCGTCGTGCTTACCTTCGAAATGGAAGGTTGGGAAGTGGTCGTTGCCGACGACGGCGTGGCCGGTCTGGCGGCGGCCAAAACGGAGTCGCCCGACGCGATCCTGCTCGACGTGATGATGCCGAAGATGGACGGCTTGTCGGTCGCGACCGAACTCAAATCTGACCCGGAAACCTCGAGCATCCCAGTGGTGTTGCTATCGGCCAAAGCGCAGGCCGGCGACCTCGGTGCCGGCATGGCCACGGGTGCGGATGAGTACATCACCAAGCCCTTTGACCCGCTCGAACTGATCGACGTGGTCAACGGCCTCATCGGCCGCGCTTCGAGCGCCTAGAGCTGTTCGGGCGCCTCGATACCGAGGAGGCCGAGACCAGTGCGCAGCGTCGCGGCTGTCGCCGCGCTCAACACGAGGCGCGAGTCGCGCACGGCGTCGTCAGCTTTTAGTACCGGGCACGCCTCGTAGAACGACGTGAAGGCCTGCGCGAGGTCGAACAGGTATGTGCACAGCTTGTGGGGAGCGCATCCGTCGGCCACTGCGTTGACGGCGTCGCTGAATCCGACGAGCGCGATCGCGAGCGCGCGTTCTTGGGGCTCGGCGATCACCACGCGGGCGCCCGCGATCGCGGACGGGTCGATGTTGGCGCGCCGGAACATCGACTTGATGCGCGCGTACGCGTATTGCAAATAGGGCCCGGTGTTGCCGTCGAAGGCGACCATGCGTTCGGGATCGAACGTGTAGTCCTTGATGCGCTCGCCGGCGAGGTCGGCGTACTTCACCGCACCGATTCCCACGGCACGGGCGATGGCCTGACGCGTGTCGCCGTCGAGCTCGGGGTTCTTCTCGTCGACCACGGCGGCGGCGCGATCGATCGCGGACGCGAGGAGTTCGGTCAGCTTGGGCGTCTCGCCCGAACGCGACTTCAACGGCTTGGCGTCGGCTCCGAGCACCGAACCGAAGTTGACGTGCTCGGCCCGCGCCGGCGCTTCGAGCCACCCTGCCTTTTGCGCGGCCAGGAACACCTGGGTGAGGTGTTGGTGCTGACGGCTGTCAACCACGTAGAGCAGACGCGTGGCCTTGAGGTCGCGCACGCGAAATAGGAGCGCGGCAAGGTCGGTGGTGCCATAGGTGTAGCCACCGTCGCTCTTGCGGATCATCAACGGCGCGTCGAAGCCGTCCAGGAAGATGCACAGCGCGCCGTCGTCGATAACGGCAACGTCGTTGGCCTGAAGCTCGGCTGCGGTGTCGACGAGCATGTCGTTGTAGGCGCTCTCGGGCTTCACGTCGTCGTCCACCAGGAGTACGCCAAGCTGTTTGTAGATCGCCACGTTGTGCTCGTGTGCCGCGTCAACGAAGCGACGCCACACCGCGTGCGTCTCCTCGTCGCCTGACTGCAACGACACGACGCGGGCCCGGGCGCGCTCGGTGAAGTCGGGTTCAGAACTGAAGCGCCCGTTGGCGGATTGGTAGAAGTCGGTGAGGTCTTCGAGCGACGGGAACTCGCCGGCGCGTTCGCAGTCGAGGTAGTGCTCGATGAGCATGCCGAAGGACGTGCCCCAGTCGCCGTAGTGGTTCTGACGGACCACGTCGTGGCCGAGGAAGACAAGCGTGCGGGCGATCGCGTCGCCGATGATCGTCGAGCGGAGGTGGCCGACGTGCATCTCTTTGTTGACCGTTGGGCTCGAGTAGTCGATCACGACCCGCTCTGGGAAAGCGACCGCGGCCACTCCAGCGCGGTCGTCTTCGTTGACGGCCACGACCGCCGCCGCGAGCGCGTCGTCGCGCACCCACAGGTTGATGAAGCCGGGGCCCGCGATCTCGGTGCGCTCCACTACGTCGTCGAAATCGGCGGCGTCGAGGATCGCTTGCGCGACCTCTCGGGGCGCTTTCCCGACCCGCTTTGCGAGCGCCATTGCGGCGTTGGCCTGCGCGTCCGCATGCTGGCTCGGACGCAGCACAGCGTCCTCGCCAGCGAACTCGGCGCCGAACGCGGACTCGATCGCGGCGGACAGCCGCGCGGCAACTACGTCAAATGGACTCGGTGATCCAGCCATGGGGTCACTAATTTCGCACGGATGACGCCGCTTCCCCGAACCCTGCTCTCGGCGAACGCGTCTGTCGACGGTGACGGCCACCTCATAATCGCCGGCGTCGACGCGCTCGATCTCGCCAACGAGTTCGGCACGCCGCTGTTTGTGTACGACGAAGACGACGTGCGCGCCCGGGCCCGCGCCGCCGTCGAGGCCTTCGGCGACGGCGTCGCATTCGCGTCCAAAGCCTTCCTGTGCACGGCCATGGCGCGCCTCGCGCACGAAGAAGGCATGTGCATCGACGTATCGACGGCGGGGGAGATGCACGTCGCGCTCTCTGCGGGTGTGCCGGCCGATCGGCTCGTGCTGCACGGCAACAACAAGTCGATGGACGAACTCGCCCGCGCCATCGATGACGGCGTCGGCAAGATCATCATCGACTCCAACGACGAGATCGATCGCCTCGACGAACTGCTCGCCACCCGCCCGGGCGTGCGTCCGCGCGTGCTCATCCGGGTGACGCCCGGTGTCGAAGCGCATACGCACGAGTACGTGATGACCGGACAGGAAGACTCCAAGTTTGGGTTCTCGCTCGAGAGCGGCGCGGCTGCCGAAGCGATTGCACGTCTCACGACCGTGCCGGTGGATCTAGTCGGCATCCACTCCCACATCGGCAGCCAGATCTTCATGACCACGGGCTACGAGCAGGCCGTGACCGTGCTGGCCGACCTCGTGAAGTCGAGCGGCGTGGAAGAGTTCTGCGTCGGCGGCGGCCTCGGCGTCGCCTACATGCACTCCGAGGAGGGCCCGACCCTCGCGCAGTGGGCGATGCGCGTGAAGGCCGCCGCTCTCGCAGCGGGCATTCCGGCCCATGTCCGGATCACCGCGGAGCCGGGTCGCTCGATCGTGGCCCCCGCCGCGGTGACGCTGTATCGCGTTGGCACGATCAAGTACCTGCCCAACATCCGCACCTACGTGGCCGTCGACGGCGGCATGAGCGACAACCCACGCCCGGTCCTGTACGGCAGCGGGTACGAAACGTTCCTGCCTCGCTGCGTCGGGGCCGATCGCGATTGGGGCATCACGCTGGTCGGCAAACACTGCGAGTCGGGCGACGTGATCGTGCGCGACGGGCGCGTGCCGATCGACACCGCGGTTGGCGACGTTGTCGCGACACCGGTCACGGGGGCTTACGGCTACTCGATGGCGTCGAACTACAACAAGGTGCCGCGCCCCGCGGTGGTGTTCGTGCGCAACGGCGAGGCGCGCCTGGTGATCCGCCGCGAAACCCTGGACGACCTGCTCAGGCTCGACGTCTAGCGTGACTCTCCATGACTGACGCCGTACGCGTAGGCATGCTCGGCTGCGGGAACGTGGGCAGCGCGCTGCTCTCGCTGATCGCGCGCGAAGCCGACGCAGTCGCGGCCCGTACCGGTATCCGTCTTGAAGTAACCCGCGTTGCGGTCCGCGACCTCACCAAGCCTCGGCCCACGGAACTCGACCGGTCGATCCTCACCGACGACCCGTTTTCGGTGGTCACCGCCGAAGACGTCGACGTGGTGGTGGAGATCATGGGCGTGCTCGATCCGGCCGACGAGTTGCTGCGAGCCGCGCTCGCCGCAGGCAAGCCGGTTGTCACTGCGAACAAGGAACTGCTCGCCAAGCGCGGCATCGGACTCTTCGCAGCCGCGGCTGCCGCGGGCCGCGACCTGCTGTTCGAAGCGGCCGTCGGTGCTGGCATCCCGCTTATCCGCCCGCTCCGCGAGTCGCTCGCAGGCGAGCCCATAACCCGCATCATGGGAATCGTTAACGGCACCACCAACTTCATCCTCACCCGCATGACCGAGGACGGCGCCACCTACGCCGATGCCCTCGCCGAGGCCCAGCGACTCGGCTACGCCGAGCCCGACCCCACCGCCGACGTCGAGGGCCTCGACGCGGGCGCCAAGGTTGCGATCCTCGCCAGCATCGCCTTCGGCGTGGGAGTCGCCCTCAACGACGTCTACTGCGAAGGCATCACCAACATCACCGACACCGACATTGAGTTCGCGCAGCGCCTTGGGTATGTCGTGAAGCTGCTCGGCATCGCGGAGCAGTCCGACGGGCAGGTCGCGGTGCGCGTGCATCCGGCGATGGTCCCGGTGACTCACCCGCTCGCCAGCGTGCGCGACTCGTTCAACGCGGTCTTCATCGAGGGCGACGCGGTGGGCGAGCTGATGCTCTATGGCCGCGGCGCCGGCGCACTGCCGACCAGCAGCGCGCTCCTCGGCGACCTCATCGACGCCGCGCACAACCTGTCGATAGGAGGGACGGGCCGGGCGCCCGTGCTTGCTCCGGCGAAGCTGCGCTCGGTTGACGACCTGCATTCGCAGTACTACCTCGCGCTCGATGTGGCCGATCGGCCCGGCGTGTTGGCGGTAGTGGCCGGCGTCCTCGGCGACCACGGCGTCTCGATCCAGTCGATGGAGCAACAGGGCCTCGGCGATCAGGCGCGTCTCGTGTTCATTACCCATGTGGCGCGTGAATCCGATGTACAGGCCACCCTGAAGGAGTTGGGCAACCTCGCTGCTGTGCGCAGCATCGGGGGTCTCCTCCGCGTCGTCGGCGACGAAAGGTGAGATTTCTGCCCGATGCGTGAACCGTTTTGCCTCGTCCGTGCGACAGGCAAGGTATGAAAACGAAAACCCGTCGGATCTGGGCTGGCTGTTTAGTGGGAGCCGTCGCGCTCGTTGGTGCAGGCTGTCGAAGCGACGACGCCAAAGACGCGGCGGTTACGACGACAAGCGCGAAAGCGGCGAGCGGTCCGTCGCTCGCGATCATGAGCCCGGCGTCGGGCGAGGCCATCAAAGGCAACGTCGTTAGCGTCCTGGTCAAGCTCAGCGGGATCGACCTCGTAAAAGCCGACGGTGATACCTCGGGTCGCACGGGTCACTTGCACGCGTTCATCGATCGCGAACCGGTCGCGAAGGGCGCGGTTATTCCCAAGGAAGCGGGCATCGTGCACTCCGCCGACAACCCGATCGTGCTGAGTGGTCTTGCGGTGGGTGAGCACACGGTGCATGTCGTGCTCGGAGACGGCTCCCACAACCGAATCGGTTCGAGCGTCGACACCGTGAAGGTAACGGTGATGGGTCCGACCGTGGACGCAACCGCGCCGGCAACGGTCGCGGCGGGATCGCCGGTCCGCATCGACTTCAAGTCGAGCGGCGTCGGGATCGTCAAGGCCGATGGCGACGCCTCCGGCGCCACCGGGCATTACCACGTGTTCGTCGACAGGCCCCTGCCGAAGATCGGCGAGGTGATCCCGAAGCCTGACGACGGTTCGATTATTCACACGGCGGAGTCCTTCGTTGAGATTCCGGGTCTTGCAGCTGGGGAGCACGTTTTCTTCGTCGTGATCGGCGATGGCCTCCACACTCCACGCAACCCGCTCGTTGCCGACAAGGTCGTCGTCACGATCGCCTGAGGACCTGAACCGTAAGGGCGACGGAGAAATGAACCACAGTGGCGCAATGCCTCGTGTCGTCGACGCCCGCAGCGACGCCGAGTTGCTTGCCGCCATCGCCGACGGCGCACGCTCGGGTCTCGAGTCGCTTTACGCGCGTCACGCGCCCTGGCTCGTGATTCGGCTGTCGCGCCGATGCGGGGACCCTGAGGTCGTCGACCAGGCGATCCAAGACACGTTCGTAGCGGTATGGCGAAAGCCTCACGCGTACAAGGGTGACGGCGACGTCGCCGCGTGGCTGTGGGGGATAGGTGTTCGCCGGCTTATCGATCAGCTTCGCCGCCAACCCCGGCGTTTGCGGAGTGAGGACGACGACGTGCAGGTGTCAGCCGAAGAGGAAGTCCTCGCGGGCATCGAGCACGGTGACCTACCGCGCGCGATCAATCAGTTGTCTCCCGAGCTGCGGCGCGTCGTCCAGGCAACCGTGCTCGACGGACTCACCACCCGAGAGGCGGCTCGGCTGCTCGGGATCCCGGCGGGCACTGTCAAAACACGCATGGCGCGTGCGCGGGTGCAAATGAGAGAGGCCTTGGTATGAGCATCGACCCGCACGAACGAAGTGGTTGGCACGCCGATGCATCCCTTGTGGAGCGCTACGTCGCTGGCGAGGTCGCCGCGGTTGAAGCCGCATCGATCGAAGCGCACCTGCTTGCGTGCGGCGCTTGTCGCGCGTTGGTCGCCGAGCAGGCCGACGGTACGCGGGTCGCCCTGAACTGGTCGGCAGTGGCCGACCGCATTGACCGGCCTCGGCTGGGTCCGCTCGAGCGTCTGCTCACGGCCGCGGGTGTGCGCGAGGATCGCGTGCGGCTCGGATTGGTAACCCCGTCCCTGCGGGCGCCATGGCTCGTCGCGGTTGCCGTGGTCTTGGCTGGCTCGGTTGCGCTCGCCCGAGACGCGGCGAACGATGACCGGGGCTTTTACCTGTTCCTCGCGCTCGCTCCGCTGCTACCGCTCCTCGGCGTCGCCGGAGCGTTCGCTCGGGGGGCGGATCCGCTACACGAGCTCGTGCTCGCGGCGCCGATACCCAGCCTTGAACTGTTGCTCGTCCGTACCACGACCGTGCTCGTAACGACGACGGCCTTGACCGGCCTTGCGACCCTCGCGACCGATAGATACGGCCTACGGGCCGTCGCGTGGCTGATGCCCGCCCTCGGGCTGACCACCTGCACGCTCGCGCTGACCCGGTGGATATCGGCGACCTCGGCTGCTGCCGGGCTCGCGATCGCGTGGATCGCCGCAGCATCGCTCAGCCTCCTCGGCGCGTCGCGACACGCCGACGTTGTCTCGGACTTTTTCTTCTTCCGGCCGACCGGCCAAACAGGGCTCGCGATAGCGGCGGTTCTCGCAATCGCCTTCATAGCAACACAGCGCGACGCCTTCGACCTGAGGAGACAGATGTGACAACGCTGGAGATGCGCGGTGTGCGCAAGAGCTTCGGGTCCAACCACGCGCTCGACGGACTCGATCTGGCGATCGGAACCGGTATCACGGGTTTGCTCGGCCCCAACGGCGCCGGCAAGACCACGCTGATGCGCATCGCCGCTACGGTCCTCGCGCCCGACGCGGGAACGGTTCGCCTGCTCGGCGGCGACCCGGCAAAGCCCCACGAGCGTCTCGCGATCCGGCGACGCCTTGGGTACTTTCCGCAGGAGCCGGGCTACTACATGAACTTCACGGCGTTCGCGTTCGTGGACTACATCGCGATCCTGAAAGAGATGGCCGACCGCGATGCTCGCCACGCCGAGGTGCGGCGAGTACTTGCGATGGTCGGACTGACCGACGTGATGCACAAGCGGGTCAAGGCACTTTCGGGCGGCATGCGTCGCCGTGTGATTGTGGCCCAGACCCTGCTTGGCGATCCCGAACTGCTCGTGCTCGACGAGCCGACGGTTGGGCTCGATCCCGAGCAACGCCTCCGTTTCCGCGAAGTGATCTCGTCGATCGCCGAGCGGCAGACGGTGCTGCTGTCGACGCACCAGACCGAGGACGTGGCTGCGCTGTGCGCGCGAGTCGTCGTGATGGACCACGGACACATTCACTTCGACGGCACGCCAACTGAACTGACCGAACTGGCGCGAGGCCGGGTTTGGCTCGCCGATGGACCCAACCCAGCCGCGCGACTGTCGTGGCGAACCGGTGACGGCCGCCACCGCCTGATTGGCGATGCACCGCGAGGTGCGCAACTCGTCGAACCGAGTCTTGAGGACTCGTACCTCTTGTTGATCGGTCGAGGCCCCGAATCCGATTCGGCGCTGGCTAGTTAGCCATGCCGCTGCTCCTGGTGCTTGCTGGCGTTGCGTGGCTCGTCGTGACCTACCGGCGGCGAGGAACCCGCCCGCTCCCTCCCGAACTTGGACCGGCTGGATGGGTGGGCCCGATGCCGTGGTCCATCGTCGGTCCGCTCGGTCGCGTCGAGGCGTTTCGGTTGCTCGTCCACCCGGCGTTTCTGATCGGCGTTGCCCTCACGCCGCTGTTTCTTCTGATGATCATGTCGGAGGGAAACCAACTGCACACGTGGCGCGCGCTGTCGCCAGGGATTGCGCTTGCGCTCGTCCCGCTTTGCTGGTTGACGATCCTCGCGGCGCACCTATCGGCCACGCGGCCCGACCGAGCCGGAACCTCCGAACTGTTCGCGACCCTCCCAGCGGCCCAACCGGTGCGCACCGCCGGCCAACTCGTATCGGTCATCACCGCGTGTGGCGTAACCGCGGTCTTGGCCGTTGCGGCGGTCATGTTCGCGTCGACGAACGACCGTTTTACGGGCAGCCCGATTCCAGCCGAGATCGCGGCGGCGTTGTGCATCGCCGCAGGCAGCGTCGCGGTGGGCGTGGCCGTAGCGCGCTACCTCCGGCATCCATTCTTTGGGGTGCTTGCTGCCATGGCGCCCGCATTCATTCAAGTTCGGTTCTTCGAAATCGACTCGTGGCCGTGGAACCTCTCCTCGAGCAGTCCGTACCGATTCCTCGGGTTTCTGGCCGAGCCGCTCGAGGTGGACGCGGGCTTTGAGATTCGACCCATCGGATGGCACCTCGTGTACCTGGTGGCGCTAGCGGTCGTCGTGGGCTGCGTCGCGCTCGCGAGGACTGGAGTGCCGCGTCCGCTCGCCGCGACACTCGCGCTCGCGCTCGTTGTCGGAGCGGTCGCGGGCTGGGCGCAGACTCGTCCGCCGAGCGCCGCTCGCGTCGAGCAGATGCTCGCCATGCTCCAGCATCCCGAGCGCGAGCAGGCCTGCCATGCGACGGGAACCGTGACCTACTGCGCTGCGCCCGCAGACACACGGGTCGACGGTTGGCGTCCGCCGGTTTCCGCCGTCCTCGGGCTACTGCCTACGGCCGTGTCGGCGCGGCCTATGCGCGTGGCGGCCCGTGTGCCGACAATCGCGGGCAACAGCAATTGCGCGCCCGAGCCCTTCACCGACCGACTGGTTCCCGAAGTGGCGCGTCGCATCGATCCCGCCCTCGTGTGGGCGCGTGACCGCGACGTGCACCCGGGAGTTGACACGCTCCCGTGCTCGAGCGAGTCAACGAAAGGACTGTTTCTTGCCGTGCAGGTTGGAGCGTGGTCGGTGGGCCTGCCGCCATCGCCGCACGGCAGAGACGTGCGCTGCACCGCCGACAACGCGGCGCGGTCGGTAGTCGCCCTTTGGCTCGGCGCGTCGGCGGTTCCTGATGGCCCGCGCAGGCTCGCGTCGATCGCGAAACAAAGCGCAGGCTGGGTCGACTTCGACGGGTGGAACAACCCGCCGATGTGGGGGGTGGCATTCCGAACCAGCGACGCTCGTTTGGCCGTGGCGTTGGCGCGGCGGCCCGTCGGCCAGATCCGCCGCATCGTGCACGAAAACTGGGCGTTGCTCTCGGACCGGGCCACTCCCGCCTCCACGCTCGCTGAGCTTGCCGGCGTCCGGGTTGGGGCGGTCTCGCCGATATCGAGCCCCCGCCCGCAATGCCCATGAGCCTCGCGGCACGCGCGCGGCAGTTGGTCGCGATGATGCGGGCGCTGCCCGAGATCACATCGTGGCAGCCCTCCGCGGCGACGATGGCGGTCAGCGCAGCGCTGCTGGTTACAGCCCACTCGCCGAGCGCAGCGCAATCGCGGATCCGGTTCGGGGCCGCACTCGTAGCGGCGTCGCTCGCCCTGGTGGTTGACGATCCCGCGGCGGCGACGCTTGCGGCGGACCCGACGACGCTTCGGTGGCGTCGTGGTGTGCGCGTGCTTGTCGCGGTCGGTGCGCTGGCGCTGTGGTGGCTGGTCGCGTCCGTGCTCGCCGACGCTCGCACCGGTTCGGGCCGTCCGCCGATTGCGGTTGGTCTGGAAAGCGCGGCGGTGATGGCGGTGGGTCTGGGGGTTGCGGCTATGGCTGCGAGTCGCGTTGCGGACGGCGCTGGCCCCGCAGGGAGCGCGGCAGCGCTGGCACTGTTCGGAGCGAGCTTCCTGCCATCGCAGTGGTGGATCCCGCTCGCGCCTGATCCCTCGACCGGGCAGGGGCCGGCGCGTATCGCTTGGGTCTCGGCGGTGGCTGTCGTCGTGCTCTTCGCCGCATCAATCGACCCGGCGGGCCGACGCTGGCCGGTTGTGAGACGCTCGACCTAGCTGCAGACCTCACTCGTCGGTGACGCAGGCGTCGCGCAGGCTAGGAGGGGGGTGGCA
Organism: Acidimicrobiales bacterium; assembly: GCA_046594835.1. Taxonomy (GTDB): domain Bacteria; phylum Actinomycetota; class Acidimicrobiia; order Acidimicrobiales; family JACCXE01; genus JACCXE01. The sequence goes on from JBKJQZ010000144.1 coordinate 11,670, forward strand.
CCGTTTGGTGATGCGCCCCGCTCATGAACACCGCGAGGCGGGCGACGGTGTCGCCCGGGTTACTCCAGCGATGACGCGTGCCGTTCTGCACGACGGTGTCGCCGGGGTGGAGCGTGACGGTTTCGCCGTCGTCGAGTTCGAGGACCACGGTGCCCTCCAGGACGATCTCGAAATCGATCGTGTCTGTGGTGTGCATGCCCGGGTCGCTGTGATCCATGTAGCGAAGCATCCCGGGCATGCCCGCTTCCATGTCGGTGAGCGCGGCGGTTACGTCGAGGCCGGTCGGCGGCTCGGTGTTATCGGGTGGGAGCGAGAAGAGCCCAAACCGAAACCCGCCGACGGGCGGGAAGTAGCTCGAGTGATCGGGTTGGGAGCCGTCGGATGGAAAGCGCGGTGCGGCGTCGCCACCCCAGAGGCGGTGAAACTCGGCGCTCGGGAGGAGCATGGGTTGGATCGGCGGGACTGCCTCGTCGCTGACGAAGATCGACTTGCCCGACGGGTCATGACCGGTAACGACACGGCGTACATTCACAGCGGGAATAGCTAGCACTTTTGCGCCGTTGTGCCTGCTTAGGCGTACTGGTGATAAAGTGACGCTTGCACCGACCGCATGAAGTGATTCAGCGGAAGTGCTTTTGATTTCCGCCGCTTTGGCGAAGTTCGCCGGAGCGGCCCGGGTTGCATCCTCAGCGGTTTTCCGTGGACGCGACCTGTCTACCCAAGTGAGGTGTAAATGAGCGGAGAGCACAAGCTCGAACGCTCGGTCCTAGAAGGCAAAGAGCGCGATGAGCTCCATGCCATTGCCGATGCACTGGGCGTCAAGCCCGGAAGCCGGACGAAGAAGGCCGATTTAGTCGACAAGATCCTCGAAGCCACGGGCGTCACGCCTAACGGCAACGGGAACGGCGCCAGCAACGGTGAGGCCGCGGCTGAAAAGCCCAAGCGCGCGCGTGCTGCCAAGAAGGTCGCCGAGGTAGCGCCCAGCGACGATGCGATAAGCGCGTCCGACGACGCGCCCCGCGCCGAAGAGTCCCGTAGCGATGAGCCGCGCGCCGAAGCGCCCGAGGCCCGTGAGTCCGACGCCGACGCGCCGCCTCGTAACCGTGGGTTCGCGACGCGTGCCGCAGCGCTTGCGGCCGAGACGGAAAACGATCCCGAGTCGAAGGTCACCGTGACCGACATTCCGACGCCCGACGATCTGGCGCCGATGGAGTCCGCTCCGGCGGCCACCGGATTCGCAGGCAAGCCGCGTGAAAACCGCGACGGCGAAGCCCGCAATCGCAACCAGGGTGGCGGCGAAGGCCGCAACC
>JBKJQZ010000127.1:0-24556 GCA_046594835.1 Acidimicrobiales bacterium
TTCGTAGATGTAGTCGCCGAGCGCAAGTACAACGTCGATGTCGTCGCGTTCGCCGAGCGCGCGGTAGCCACCGAAGAACCCGAACTCCCACTCGGCGCAGGTGACCACGCCGATCCGCACGCAATCGACGGACGCGCCGGGGCCCGGCAGCGTCTGGGTGCGGCCCACCGTGCTGGTGTCGGCGCCGCTGGTGAAGCGGTACCAGTACCGCGTGAGCGGCGCGAGCCCGTCGACGTCGACCTGCACCGTGAAATCGGTTGCCGGCTGCGGCGCAACTGAGCCCGACTTCACAATCGTGGCGAACGACGGATCGGCGGCGAGCTGCCAGGCAACCAACGCCGCAGTTGACCGCGTCCAGATGATTACGCGGTCGTGCAACGGCTCGAACGAGCCGACTCCGTGCGGGAACCCTGCGTTGATCTGCGCGCTTGCACGCCACGGAACCACCACGGCCACGGCCGCGCCGGCCGCTCCTGCGAGAAACGATCTACGAGTAGTCCCCATGCCGTCGCTCACGGTACGTCAGAATCAAGGAATGCCGACCGACAACGCCGCCGCGTGGGACCGCCACTCCGCCGCGTACCAGGCCGGCGCCCAGCTTCCGACCGACGTCGCCCATTACGGCCCCGACATCGGCACCGAGACCGACTTTCGTCTCCTCGGCGACCTCAAGGGCAAACGCGTCCTCGAACTTGGCTGTGGTGGCGCGCAGTGCTCCATAGCGTTCGCAAAACAAGGAGCGATCTCGATTGGTGTCGATTTCAGCTCCGAGCAACTCGCGTTCGCACGGCGACTGTGTGACCGCGAAGCCGTCAGAGTCGAGTTGCATCACGGCGACCTCGCCGACCTCGCCTTCGTCCGCGCCGAGTCGATCGACCTCGTGTTCTCGGCCTACGCATTCGGCTACGTGGAAGACCTCGGCCGCGTGTTCCGTCAGGTGCACCGCGTCCTGCGGCCGGGCGCGCCCCTCGTGTTCTCGTTGCCCCACCCCGCCTACGACATGATCGACGACGACAGCGACACGCCATTGATGATCCGGCGGTCCTACTTCGACCGCACACCAATTGACTACGAATGGAACGGCATCGCGTTCACCGACTATCGGCACACGATCTCGGATCTCTACATGGGCCTGCTGCGCGCCAACTACCGGGTCGATGCGATGATCGAACCCGAGCCGCTACCCGGCGGCGCCCGCAGCCAACACTGGCGCGAGACCTACCGCTACGTACCCCGCACCCTCATTGTGCGGGCCCGCAAAGAAGGCATGTAACGAACTAAGCATCGGGGCATGACCGATGCTCTTGTTAGGGCCGCGCGGCAGCTTGCGGCGGCGCTCGAACCCTTCGCCGGGCAGGTGTACTTCTCGCCCGAGGCCCACGCCGAGTACGAGAAGCTCGGCTTCGCGCCCAGCCCCGGCGACTTCGGCAGCGGCGTGCAGTTGCCCGACGGCCCCGCGTACTTCACGTCACGCGGTTCAGTTATGGGCCAGGTGCCAGGCGAGATCGTCGCTTCCGCGTTCGCGGTCTTCAACCCCCGCGCCGTGGTGCCGTCGGTCGCCTTCGGCTGGTCGCTCACCGACGCGGCAACGATGTGCGCCGCGCGCGATCGCGGCGGCGTCGGGCAGCTCGAGCGCATCCTCTCCGAGAATCCCGACGGGATCGACGAGGTCGGTGATCTGCTCGAGAAGGCGAACGCGCCGCTGCGACCCGAAGGCCGCCCGCTCTTTAGCGGTTTGCTATCCCAGGCGGTGCCCGAGTCACCGCTGGGTCGGGCCTGGCGCTTTGCGGATCGCCTGCGCGAATACCGCGGCGACGCCCACACCGCCGCTTGGACCGCGGCCGGATACGACGCGACCGAGATCGGCCTGTTGAGCGAGCTGTACTGGGGCCTACCGCTGAAGTCCTACGCACGAACACGCGCCTGGTCCGACGAACAGCTCGATGAAGCGATCGAGCGGTTGCGGTCGCGCGGCGTCATCGAGGGTGACGGGTTCAGCGGCACCGGCTACGAGACCCGAGACGTGATCGAACGCGCCACGGACACACAGATGCGCCCCGCGATCGAAGCCCTCGGTTCGGATCTCGACCGGCTCTGCTCGGTACTGACGGGCTGGGGAAACCAGATCAAGGCCGCCGGCGGCTACTTACGCGGTGGCCCAAATGACTTAGTCACCAAGACAACGAGGTAGGACCAAGCATGGATCGTCGCGTCGTTCTCACCACTGGAGTCAGTTCGGGCATCGGGCTCGCCACCGTCGTGGAGTTAGCCGCGAAGGGCTTTCACTCTGTCGGCAGCGTCCGCAGCGAAGCCAAAGCCGAAGCCGTACACAAGGCCGCCGCCGCGGCGGGCGTCACCGAACACGTCGAGACCGTGCTACTTGACGTGACCGACGCGGCACGGTGCGCGGAGGTCGTCGCCTCGCTTCCTCCGCTGCATGGCCTCGTCAATAACGCGGGCTACGGACTCACGGGGTCCGTCGAAGACGTCACCGACGACGAAGCGCACCAACTCTTCGAGACAATGGTCCACGCGCCGGTGCGCCTCGCGCGTCTCGCCCTGCCACGAATGGTGGAGAACGGCGGCGGACGCATCGTGAACGTCTCGTCGATCATGGGTCGGTCCACCTCGCCCTTCGCCGGGCACTACGCGGGAGCGAAACACGCGCTCGAAGCGCTCTCCGATGCGCTGCGCATCGAGGTCGCGTCTCGCAACGTGCAGGTGGCGCTCGTCGAGCCCGGCGGTTTCAAGACCAACATTTGGGAAGACATGGAGCGCGACATCGCAAACCGCGAAGCCGACGGCTCGCGCTTTACTGCCGCCTACAGACGATCCATGACCGGCCAGCGTTTCCTCGAGCCCTTGATGGGCGACCCGTCGCAGTGCGCCAAGGTCATCGCCACTGCGCTCACGACGCGCCTCCCGCGCTCGCGCTACATGGTTGGCCTCGACGCCCGGGCGTTACTCGTCGCTGACACGCTCACTCCGACCCCGATCAAGGATCTCTTCCTGCGGTTCGGTCTCGGGCTCTAACAGCGCCGAAAGATCAGACGTGCAAAAATGTCCGTTATGCGTAAACGGGTTGCTCTCGTATGTGGGTTTGCTGCTGCACTGATGGGCGTGTCTGGCTTGATGGCCGGTGGCGCTACAGCGGCGCAAGCCGTTGGAAAGACCGGCGTCTACAAAGACGGTTGCGGCATGAACCACGTTTGGGTCAACGGCCAAGACCTTGGACCGCAGTACGTGGTCTGCATCCCCACGGAGTAGCGCCTAGCGCTTCACCCACTCGGCGAAGGCGCCCGTGAACAACGCGGGCACGCCGCCGGTGTGCACGTACACAACCGGACCGTCGGGCAGTCGCCCGTCGCGCGCGTAAGCAACCAGGCCGGCCGCGGCTTTGCCCGTGTAGACGGGATCGAGCAGTAAGCCCTCGGTCGTGGCGAAGAGGTGCAGCGCTTCGCGTGCCGCGTCCGTCGGCGCGCCGTAGTCCTCGCCGAAGTAGTCGTGGTCGACGCGCACTGCGCCGACCGGCTCGGCGCGACCAACTAGCGCCGCGGCCGCCGCCGCTTCGCGAGGGACAACATCGTCGAGGTCGGGCCGGGTGCCCACGTCAAAGCCGACGACGCGCGCGTGGTCACCGAGGCCCGCGACCAACCCGGCGTGGGTGCCACCCGATCCATCGGCGGTCACGACCAAAGCCGGTTCCTGCCCGAGTTGCTCGACGATCTCGTCCGCTGCGTCTACGTAGCCCAACGCGCCCAACGGCGTGGCGCCGCCGATCGGGATCAGATACGGGTTCTTGCCCCTGGCCCGTAGCGCGTCGCACACGGACGCGATTTTCTCCTCCAACGGGTAGTAGCGGAGCGGCCCGGCCCACACGAACTCGGGGGCGAGCAGGTGATCGAGCACGACGTTGCCGCTCGGACGGGCTGGCTCGTCGCTCGCCATCACCACCGTGGCCTGAAGACCGAGCTTGTTCGCCGCCGCGATCGTCATACGCACGTGGTTGCTCTGGCGTCCGCCACCGGTCACCAGCACGTCCGCACCTTGCGCGAGCGCGTCGGCCACTAGGTAGTTGAGCTTGCGGGCCTTGTTGCCACCACCCGCCAGCCCGGTGCAATCGTCGCGCTTCACGAACAGCGTCCCGGGCGCCAGTCCGAGCGCGGCGCCCAACCGGTCAGCTGGTTCCAGCGGCGTGGGCAGGTGCGCCAAGTGAAGGCGAGACAGGGCGAGCGGGACGGTCACGCGAGCAAGATACGCACATGCCCGCTCCCCTGACGCCGCAGCTGCAACGCCTCGCCGACGCGGCCGACGCTGCGCTAGACGCGGACCTACCCAACGAACGCGCCCGGTGCGACGCCATGCGCGACGCAATGGACGAGCTCCTTGGCGTGGAGGCGAGCGTGCCTGAACACGCGTGCACGTCGCTCGACGGCGCCGCGGTCGGCAACCTCCTCTACGCCGATCCAGAGGGACGGTTCCACATCCTCGCCGTCGTGTTTCCTGCGGGCACGTCGTCGGGCGTGCACCACCACGGCTGCTGGGGCGTGATCGGTTACCTGCGCGGCGGTGACGAGGAGACGCGGTACGCCGGTAGCGACGCGCCCCACGAGCACCAGTCCGTCGAACTCGCCGAGGTGTCGCGTCACGTGTGGCGCCAGGGCGACATCACCTACCTGCTGCCCGACGAGGGCGACGGGTGGCACCGCGTGCGCAACCCCGGCCCGGGCGACGGTGTGAGCATTCACGTGCTGTGCATGACCCCGAGCGATCACCCCCACCTGTTTTGGGATCGCACCACCACGCGTATCGGGGGCTACCCCTTCATCGAGGTCGCCCCCGACCGCTGGCAAGCCCGCCTGGGCTAGCCGCGAGCCGCCCACCAGGCGTCGAGGCGGCGGTAGGCCTCTTCCTCGCCTAGAGGGCCTTCCTCGAGCCGGAGCTCGAGCAAGAACGCCAATGCCTCGCCCACCGCGCGCGACGGCGTGAGCTCGAGGTGGCGCATCACCTGTTCGCCGTCGAGGTCGGGACGCATCGAGTCGAGCTCTTCTTGCTCGCGTAGGCGCGCAATGTCGTTCTCGAGCCGGTCCATGCGCTCGGCGAGGCGTTTGGCCTTCGCCTCGTTACGCGTGGTGCAATCGGCGCGCGTGAGCTTGTTCAGCCGATCGATCAGTGGGCCGGCGTCGCGCACATAGCGGCGGATCGCAGAGTCGGTCCACCCCATTGCGTACGTGTGGAAGCGCAGGTGCAGCTCGACGAGCGTCACTACGTCATCCATGTCGTCGGTGGGCCATTTGAGCGCGATCAGCCGCTTGCGCGCCATGCGCGCGCCGACCACCTCGTGGTGATGGAACGACACGCCCTTGTCGCCAAACTGGCGCGTCGCCGGTTTACCGATGTCGTGGAGCAACGCGGACATACGAAGGATCAGATCCGGCTCCGTGTTGCCAACCACCGCGATCGTGTGGGCGAGCACGTCCTTGTGACGGTGGATCGGGTCTTGCTCCACCTGCATGGCCGGCATCTCCGGGAGAAACTGCTCAGCAAGACCGGTCTCGGCCACAAACCACAACCCCGCAGCCGGATCGTCGAGTACCAGCAGCTTGTTGAACTCGTCGCGAACTCGTTCCGCTGACACGATCGAAAGGCGCGGTGCCATCTCCTTCACCGCGGCCACGAGCGCGTCGTCGGGCGCCAACTGGTACCCCGCGATGAAGCGCGCCGCGCGCAACATCCGCAGCGGGTCATCCGAGAACGACTCCTCCGGCGACAGCGGCGTGCGCAGTCGGCCCTGGGCCAGATCCAGAAGTCCGTCGAAGGGGTCGATTATCTCGGTGCCGGGCAACTTCAGCGCCAGCGCATTCACCGTGAAGTCACGACGAGCGAGATCGGCCTCCACCGCGCTGGCGAAGCTCACCACGGGCTTGCGCGAATCAGGGTGGTAGGCCTCAGCGCGGTGGGTGGTGATCTCGTAGGAGCGATCACCCTTTTTTGCGCCGATGGTGCCGAAACGCTTCCCCTGGGTCCAGAGCGCATCGGCCCAGCCTTTGAGGATCTGCTCGGTCTCGTCAGGAAGCGCGTCGGTGGTGAAGTCGAGGTCGTCGCTCTCGTCCAGACGGTTCACAATTGCGTCGCGCACGATGCCGCCAACGAGGTACAAGTTCTTGCCCGCGGCCGCGAAGCGCTCAGCCAAATCGGCCGTGGCCGCGACAAGGCCCTCCAGCCGCTGAGGAATCACCTGTCAAAGGTAGACAGTTAGCCTCACTGGCGGTGACATCGGCGCTGGTGACGGAGGGGGCTGAACGGGCGCGCGTCGGGCCGTGGCACGGCGACGCGCGCGTCGGTTGCGTGACCCCGCAGCCAGGTTGCCCCCCACTGTCGGCCAGCGGTGTGCAGCGCTGCCTCGAAGCATTGCGGCGCCTCGGTTTCCGCGAAGCCATCACCGCGGCTATCTCTCCGACCGAGTCGGCCGGGTTCTTCGCGGCCGGCTTTACCGTGACCGAGAACCTGCACCTGCTCGAGCGCGCGATAACGGTTCCGGATCGCGGCCCGGTCGCCTTGCCGCCCGGGGTGACGCTGCGACGCGGCCACAAACGTGACATTCCGGAATTGCTCGCCGTCGACGCTCGGAGCTTCGGCGAGTTTTGGCGACTCGACGAGGCCGGTATCACTGACGCTCGCACCGCGACGGCCTACGCCCGTTTCCGCGTGGCGCGGCACGACGACGCGCTGGTGGGCTACGCGATCACCGGCCGTCAGGGACGCACCGGGTATCTCCAACGGCTTGCGGTGGATCCTTCGGTGCGGCGCTCGGGTGTAGGCACCGCGCTTGTGCTCGACGGCGCGCGCTGGCTGTCGCGCCGTTACGCCCGCACCGTGCTGGTGAACACCCAGGAGTCCAACGCCAACGCCCTCGCGCTTTACGAATCGCTGCAGTTCCGGCTCAAGCCCGAAGGCCTGCACGTGCTGTCCACGTCGTTGGCAACGTGAGGCTCGCCCGCGCGCTCGTCGTCGTGCTGGTGTGCCTCGCCGCAACGCTCGCAGTCGTGCCCGCACGCGCGGTTGGGGCATCCAAGCTTGCCGACCTCCGCCTGGGGAGCCAGACACCCTGGGTCGGCCGCGGGGGCTCCTTCGGCGTGCGGCTGACCGCACCGCCCGCACTGCCCGCGCCGGCAACAGACCTCGAATACGCAGTCTCCGTGTACCCGGCCTCCACCAGTCGCTCCGCCTTCACCCAGACCCTCACCGCCCGGCCTCGGTCGGCGCCACTGGCCGTGATCACAGTTCCCGTTGTCGAGGCCATTGCGGACAGCACCGGCGCAATAACACTCGACGTGGGGGTCCAGGATCCGTCGCTTCCCCGCGACCGCACCAGGGTCGGCCTGCGAGGCGCAGGCGTGTACCCGGTGTCGGTTGACCTCCGGACGATCGGATCCGATGTGCACGCGCGTCTGCTGACCCACCTCATCTACGTGCCCGAAGCACCGACTGGACCCAAGCTCGCCGTCGGCATGATCGTGCCCCTGCGCGCACCGCTCGCGCTCCGCGCCGATGGCACCGACACGCTGCGTACAACCGACGTAACCGCGATCACCTCGGTCGCGTCAACGCTCTCGACCCTGTCCACCAACGGAGCGTTGCTGGCGCCGTCACCCGAAACGCTCGCGGCGCTAGCGCGCAGCACCCGAACCAGCGAGCGCAACGCGGTCACGGCGCTCCAGGCCGTCGCGCGCGACCACCTCGTGATCCCGTCACCCTTCGTCATCACGCAATCCCCGGCGGCCACGCCGGAGGGTCGCCAGGTTTCGGCTGAGCGCGGACTGAAGGTGATCTCGGAGGTGATGGGGAAGGCGCCCGGGGCGGGTCTCGCCGTTGTGGTCGATCCGAGCGACGACCGGCTCGAGGCCGACCTGCCGTCGCGACTGATCATCAGCGACAAGCTGCTCCAGCCCGCAACCCAACGCGTGACCTCGGCCGAACCCGTCACCGCCCGCCGCCCCAACATGCGCACGGGCGGGACGACTGCCCTCATCGCAGACTCCGGGCTTGCCGCACACTTCGACAACAGCGTCCCACCCGTCCTCGCGGCCCACCATCTCCTCGCTGACCTCGCAACCATCTACTTCGACAGCCCGGGTCGGTTCCGTTCCATCGTTGTCAACCCGAGCAACTCGTGGCGGGGCAACGCCAACCTGCTGGCTCCGTTCCTCGCTGGACTCGAGTCGAGCCCGATCCTGGAAGCCGCCGGCCCCGACCGGCTCTTCGCGCTGGCGACAACGCGCACGACCCCGCGGGCCCGCGTACTGCAGGGCGTGCCTACTCCGCCGCCGCTGCCCACGGGTTTCATCACGCTGCGCCGGACGGTTGACTCCTTGCGGGGCGTGATCACCAACGACACTGGCGTCGCCCAGAGCTTCGCTGACCGCGTGCTGATCGCAGCGTCGGCTTCCTTCGACACGGGCGAGCGCCGCGACTACGCGCGCGGCTTCAGCGCCGCCGTTATGAACGAGCGGCGCAAGTTCCGGCTCCCGAGTGGCGGAGCGCTCACGCTCACTGCTCGCCGGGGCGGGATCCCGATCACCGTGCGATCCGACGCCAGCTACGACGCGCACGTAATTCTGCAACTCGCCAGCGACCGGCTGCGCTTCCCCGGTGGCGCTACTCGCAGTATCCAGCTCAACCATCAGAACACCACGCAGCGCTTCACGATCCAATCCCTTGGGTCAGGCAACGTCCCGTTGCGCGTGCTGTTGAAGTCGCCCGACGGGCGCCTCGTACTGGCCCAGTCCCGCCTCACGATCCGCTCCCGCAACGCCTCGGGTGTTGGCATCGCGCTGTCGGCCGGCGCGCTGTTGTTTCTCCTCGTGTGGTGGTACCGCCATGCGGCGCGTCGTCGACGCGAACCCAACGCGGAGACGGCGTGACCGAGTCCATCAACCTGCGCCGACGCAGCGGCGTCATGGCGGTGGGCACGGTTGCCTCTCGGACCACGGGCTTCCTCCGCGTGTTGGCGCTCGGCTACGCGCTGGGCTTCAACCGGCTGTCGGACGCCTACAACCTTGCGAACACGCTCCCGAACATCGTCTACGAGTTGGTTCTGGGTGGAGTCGTCAGCGCCACGCTCGTGCCTCTGTTTGTGGGACTGTTCGACGACGAGACGGAAGAGGACGCTTGGCGCGGAGTCGCCGCGGTGCTGTGGCTCGTCGTGGCCGTTACCGCCGCGCTGAGTGTGGTGTTTTTTCTGGCCGCTCCGCTGCTCTCGGCTCCCTACGCCGCGCTGAACAACGCGAAGCAGGCCGACGCGCAGCAGCACCTCACCGTTGCCTTCATGCGGTACTTCGCGCCGCAGGTGGTTCTGTTGGCCGGTATGTCTGTCGGCACCGCCATCCTGCACGCGCGTCGGCGTTTCGGCCCACCGATGTTCGCGCCGGTACTCAACAACATCGTCACGATCGCGGCGATCCTCCTCGCCCCGCATTTCATCCCCGCCGTTGGCCGCTCGAACCTCAAGCTCGGCGCCGGATTGATCGTGTTGGGCGGCGGGACCACCCTCGGATACGCCGCGCAGCTCGCCGGCCTTTTCCCATCGCTGCGTAGCACGGGCGCACGGCTCAAGCCGGTGTGGGAGCCCCGCCACCCAGCCGTTCGACGCGCTGTGGGGCTTTCGGCGTGGACCTTCGGGTTTGTTGTTGCAAACCAAATTGCGTTTCTGATCGTGGTCGCGCTCGCAAACAGGCGGGGGGGTGAACTCAGCTCGTATCAAGCGGCATTCCAGTTCTTCCAACTTCCACACGCAGTCATCGCAGTCTCGATCACCGGAGCGTTGATGCCGGAGATGAGTTCAGCGGCGGGGCGGGGCGACCGCGCCGCGTTCAACGCGCTGTTCTTCCGCGGCCTGCGCGTCATCGGGGTGTTTCTCGTACCTGCCGCGATCATCGCGGCGCTCTTCGCGCATCCGCTCCTGCGCCCGCTGCTCAGCCACGGTGAGCTGACCAATAGGTCGCTCGATATCACGGCGTCGACCCTCGCTGCATTCGTCATCGGTCTGCCCGGATTCTCTGTGTTCGCACTTTGCATGCGGGCGCTGCAGGCGCGCCGCGACATGGCCAAGGTCTTCTGGCTCTACGTCCTCGAGAACGCAATCAACGTCGTGGGCGCCTTCGTGCTCTACCCCTCGCTCCACGTCCGGGGTCTCGCATACGCGTACGCGTTTTCGTACATCATCGGTGCGGCAGTCGCCTACGTCGTCGTCATGCGGACCGACGGTCCGAGCAAACCGTTACGGTTTGGCGCGTCAGCGAGTCCAAGTCCTGACGCAAACCTGTGAGAGGACCCATGACTATTCGCATCGTCACCGACAGCGCCTGCGACCTACCGGAGTCGACGGCCGCTGCTAACCACATCGATGTGGTCCCGCTGACGGTCCGTTTCGGCGAAACCGAGTACGTCGACCGTCGCGACCTGACCCCTACCGAGTTCTGGTCGAAGGTCAAAGGTTCCAAGGTTTTGCCCGAGACCGCAGCCCCGTCCCCCGGGGCGTTCGAGGAATGCTTCCGCGCCGCCGCCGCCCAAGGGGCAACCGGCGTCGTCTGCGTGACGCTGTCCTCCGGGCTCTCAGCGACGTATCAGTCCGCGCAACTCGGCGCAGAAGCCGCCAAGGATGCGATCGACGTACGGGTAATCGACGGCCAAGCGGTGACTATCGCGCAGGGCCTCCTCGCTCTCAGCGGCGCCAAAGCCGCCGCGGCCGGAAAGTCGCTCGACGAGGTTGCGGCGATCATGCAGGACAACACCAAGCGGGTCCATCTCTTCGCCGCGCTCGACACCCTCGAGAACCTGAAAAAGGGCGGGCGGATCGGATCGGCGGCTGCGATGTTTGGCTCACTCCTGTCGGTGAAACCGTTGATCACCGTCACGGACGGCGTGGTCGCCGAGGAAGGCAAGCAGCGCACGCGCGGTCGTGCGCTCGACCGCCTCATCGAGCTAGCCCAACAACACGGGGCCGCGAAAGCAGCCCAGCTTGCGGTCGTGCACGGGGATGCGCCTGACGTTGATGGATTCGTCGATCGGTTTTGCGCGGCGATCGGACGTACGCGCGACGACGTGATCGTCGCCGACGTTGGTTCGGTCGTTGGCACCCACGTCGGCCAAGGCGCGGTCGGCGTCGCGTGGGAAGAAGCCAGCGCCTAATCCCGTAAGTGACCACCGCAGTCGTCATAGGGTGCGGAGGTGACCGGAGACGGAACGCTCGTCGCCGGGCGGCGCCTCGCTGACCGCTACCGGCTCGTTGCCCAAACCAGCGCGGACGAGTGGCACGCCGTCGACGAGACGCTGCGGCGCAACGTGGTCGTGCACCTGTTGTCGCCCAACGCCGACACGGACGAGAAGAAGCACTTCGAGGCCGAGGCGCGGGCCCTCGGTGGCCTCCCCCACCGCAACGTCGTCGCCACCTACGACACCGGCATCGATACCGACGGCACATCGTTCCGGATCGACGAGCTGCCCGATGGTGCTGCGCTTGAACCCGGCGCAGTGGACGACGCGCGGCGCGTGTCGTACGCGACCCAGATCGCGCGCGCGGTAGCCGAAGCCCACGCCTGCGGACTACTCCATGGATCACTGACTTCAGGCAGTGTGCTCGTGAACGAGGACGGCCGCGTCAAGGTGCGCGGCTTCCAGCTCCCGGTCGGCTCCGCCACCCAGGAAGAGCGCGGCAACGACATCGATGCGGTGGTCAACCTCATCGCGGCCCTCGCGCCTGCGGGAGCGCACCCGCTGCGGGAGATGGCCCTCGGTTGGCGCGGCGACGATCCTCCCGAGTCAGCAGCCGACCTTGTCAATGCGCTCATCGCATTGCCCGACGACGGCGACACGGTTGCGCTGATCGATCCCCATCCCACGCCCGTGAGCGGCGTTCCTAGGACCCGGCGGCGGCGCGTGCCGACGGTTGCGATCGTCGCCGTCGCGCTGGTTGCAGCCGTCACACTTGTGGTCATCTCGTTGCTGCCCGGTAAGGGATCGCCCAGCGACGTCTCGGGCGACGTGCGTGCGCTACAGGTGGCGGCTTCGTCGTTCGACCCGGAAGTAGTGCCACCAACCGAGAACGAAGCCGAAGCGCCAAACGCGGTCGATGGCAACCCGTCGACGCTGTGGCGTACCGACCGCTACCGACGCGCCAAGTTCGGCAATCTCAAAAACGGCGTCGGCCTCGTGCTCGTCAGCCAGGACGGCCTCGCCGCGTTCTCGACGCTGCGAGTCCGGACCCCGCAGACGGGCTGGACCTACGAGGTCTACGCCGCGGGTACCCGCGCCGCGGCCCTGGCCGGGTGGGGCAAACCAATCGCGTTGGGCCGCGCCGGGTCGAGTGACTTCACGGTCCAACTCCACGATGCGAAAGGCGGCGCGCTCCTGCTCTGGATCACCGAGCCCGGGCCCGGCTTCCAAGCCCGGGTCGCTGAGCTCGACGTCACCGGGCGCGTGTGATCGACCCCCAGGTCCAAAAGGCGCAAAACGGCGATCGGCAGGCGCTCGACGCCCTCCTGCGAGCGAACTACGACCGTATGTACGCGGTGTGTCGCCGCCTCACGGGCAACGACAGCGACGCCGCGGACGCGTGCCAGGAGGCGCTGATCGCCATCGTGCGCAACATCGGCAAGTTCGACGGCCGCAGCCAATTCGGCACGTGGGCCTACCGCGTCGCAACCAACGCCAGCCTCGACGAACTCCGGAGGCGACGGCGACGGCCTCGGCCCGACGAACGACTGATCGAGGAGCGCTCCGACGCCACCGACCCCACGCCCGACCCGTCGGTCGCAATTAGTGACCGGATCGCGCTCGACGCGGCGCTCGCCACTATCCGCCCCGAGTTCCGAGCGGCGGTGGTACTGCGCGACGTCGCAGGCCTCGACTATGCCGAGATCGCCGAAGCGCTCGACATCCCCGCCGGGACGGTGCGAAGCCGCATCGCACGCGGTCGCGCTGGATTAGCCGACGCCCTTCGGGCGACCGACCGGGGAACTCCAGCCAACCCTGGCAACGTCTAAGGACATACGACCATGCCCCATCCTGATGACGAACTCCTGAGTGCGCTGCTCGACGGCGAGGCCCCGTCGGGCGACGTCGCGCACGCAGAGGGGTGCGCGACGTGCCAAAGCAGGCTCGAAGAACTGCGCCTCGCCGCTGCATTCGTGGCGCGCGCGGTAACACCGCAGCCTGGGCACCTGCGCGAGGCGTCGCTCGCGGTAGCAATGCGCACCGCCGACGAACCGCTCCGCGTCGCAGCCGTAACGAGCCTTGGTCGCAGACTGCCGAACCGCACGGCCGCCCGCGCGGGAGCGAACCGGCGCGCCAACGCGCTGTCGGCCGCAGCTGCGCTCGTTGTTGCACTCGCCGTCGCTGGCCTGGCCATCAGCCAGCTCACTCGGGGCAACGGCACCGACGCGACCAACAGTCGCGACGCCATCGCGAACGCGGCCTTGGCTCCTTCGACTGAAGACGCCGCCGGTTCGGCTGCGGGCACGGTGGGCAAGGAAAGCCAACTGAGCGCCGGTTCGGGTGGAGCCCACAACGGGCCCTACGAGGCCGGCGACCTTGGTGCCGTGAACGACATTTCGGTTTTGGTGAATCGGGCCAACACCGACCTGGCCCAGTCTCCCGAACTACAGGCGCAGCACGTCTTCAGCGAGCCCTCACCCTGCCCGTACGAAACCGGCGGCAGCTCGCTCTGGCAAGCGACGCTGACCTACAACGCCGAGCCGGCGGTGGCCCATGTGGTCGAAATCGACTCCGGACGCGTTATGCAGATTCTTCGGCGCGCGGGCTGCGCACTGCTCGCGAGCCAAGCGTTCGAATCCACCAGCCCGCGCTGACCAACGCGAGAACCGAACCGAGCCACCGAAGTGTGGCGATGCGCCCCACGCTGTCGCCCGCGTCGATATAGGCGGCCCAGGTAAGGCCCGCGAATGCACTCACCGCGCTCACGACGACCAGCGCCCAGTCGCTGCTCTTGCCCACGGTGATGGCAACCTCCGCAACCGCTAAGCCAAAGAGCACACCGGCGAGCAACGCCATCGCACCGCGCAGTTCGTACTCGCCCATGACCAAGCCCCCGACGAGGGCGGTAAAAACAGCGGCAATGCAACCGGAAACGACACGCACGGCGGCAGGGTAGCGTCACCCGCCATGACCCAACCGGGCGCGCCACGCCAAGACGACTGGATCACGCAAATCCTCGACCGCCTCGATGAGGGCATCGAGTTCGTGCGGAGCAAGACCACCGAGCCCCTCGCGAAGATCGCCCGGTACCTGGTGTACCTCGTGTTGTTTGCGGTGATGGGAATCACACTGCTGACCCTGACGCTGATCATGATGGTGCGACTCGTGGCGATCATCCCCGGCCCCCTGTGGTGGGGCTACGCCGCGATCGCAGTGATCTTCACGTCCCTCGGCACCGTGTGCTGGCGAAAGGCAATCAGGGCAACCCGCTAATGACTACCCATCGAGACGTCGTAATTATCGGCTCCGGCCCCGCCGGGCTGACCGCCGCGATCTACACCGCGCGCGCCAACCTGGCGCCCGTGGTCATCGAAGGCGAGCCGTCCTCGGACAGCGATCAGCCCGGTGGCCAGCTCATGCTGACGACCGAAGTCGAGAACTTTCCCGGCTTTCCTGATGGAATCATGGGCCCAGAACTCATGCAGAACATGAAGCAGCAGGCCGAGCGCTTCGGTGCCGAGTTCGTCACGGCCAAGGCCACCAAGGTCGCGGCGGGCAGTCGGCCCTTCACTATCGAAACCACGATCGGCGAGAGCTTCACCGCCGACGCCGTGATCGTGGCGACGGGCGCGCGTTCGCTCATGCTCGGCCTCGAAGCCGAGAAGCGCCTCCTGGGCTACGGCTTGTCCACTTGCGCCACCTGCGACGGCTTCTTCCATCGCGGCTTCGAGGTTGCAGTGGTCGGCGGCGGTGACTCGGCGCTCGAAGAGGCGCTGTTCTTGTCCAAGTTCGCCACGAAGGTGCACGTCATCCACCGCCGCGACGAGCTGCGCGCGTCAAAGATCATGGCCGACCGCGCCAAGGCCAACGAGAAGCTCAACTTCGTGTGGAACAGCCAGGTCACTGACCTCAAGGGCGACCCAACGCTCCAAGCGGCGGTGCTCAAGAACACCGTTACCGGTGAAGAATCCGAGCTGCCCGTCCACGGGCTATTCGTCGCTATCGGCCACGTCCCCAACACCGATGTGTTCACCGGCATCCTCGATCACGACGACGCCGGCTACCTCAAGACCGCCGGCTTTTCTACCTACACCAACGTCGAGGGCGTCTTTGCGTGCGGCGACGTGCAGGATCACGTATACCGCCAGGCGATTACCGCGGCGGGCTCAGGGTGCATGGCTGCGATCGACTGCGAACGCTGGCTCGAATCAACCCACGACTAGACCCACTAGGGAATTACTCACGGACGCAGTTGGTTTCATTGCCTGCCGGGTACGATCCCGGGATCGCTTAGGAGGAATTCGTGTCTGATCTGCTCTCGCTTACCGACGCCAACTTCGACGAGACGTTGGTTGGTGCCGATACCCCGGTGCTGGTCGACTTCTGGGCGGAGTGGTGCGGCCCGTGCAAGACCATCGCGCCGATCCTTGAGCAAATCGCCGAGGAACGTAAAGGCTCGATCACCATCGCCAAGCTGAACATCGACGACAACCTGCAAACACAGGCCCGTTTCGATGTGATGAGCATTCCTACCTTGATTCTGTTCAAGGGCGGCGAGCCCATCGCCCGCATGGTTGGCGCCAAGGGCAAGGGTCAGTTGCTCGAGGAGCTCGACCGATATCTCTAGGCCCTAGCGCCTTACCGCTCACACTGGGTGACACCGGTCCGGCGGTCACCGACCTCCAACGTCGGCTGCTCGCCCAAGGTTTGCCCGTCACCAACGAAGACGCCCGCTTCGGAGCGGCCACCGAAGCGGCAGTTCGCTCCTTTCAGGACCGACGCGGCCTGACCGTCGACGGCGTCTGCGGACGTCAGACCTGGTCAAGCCTGGTAGAAGCGGGTTACCGCCTCGGCGACCGGCTGCTGTACATGCGCTCGCCCTACCTGCGTGGCGACGACGTCGCCGATCTCCAGCGCCGCCTCGGCGCCTTGGGTTTTGACGCCGGACGCGCAGACGGCATCTTTGGGCCCGACACCGACCGTGCCCAGCGTTCCTTTCAGCGGAACGCCGGGCTGGCGGTCGACGGGATCTGCGGCACCACGACAGTCCTGTCGCTCAACCGCCTCCGCTCCAAGGGCCCCGAGCTCGACGCCGCCGCTGTACGCGAGTCCGTACGGTGGTCCACTGGGCGCCCGACACTGGGCGGAACGAAGGTCACGCTCGGCGAAAACGGCGGCATCGGCGGGCTGCTGCGAGAGATACAACTAGCGCTGCGCAATCAAGGCGCGATCGTAACGTTATTATCCCACCCTGACGGGTCCATACTGGCTGGTCAGGCCAACGCCACAGCAGCGGACGTGTTCGTGGGCATCGGATTGGCACCGGCCGGACGCGGTTGCCGCGCCGCGTATTGGGGCGCACACGGGACCATCTCTCCCGCCGGCCGTCGCCTGGCCAGCCTGATCCTTGACGAGCTCTCGATCAGCGGTGCGGGCACTGATGGACCCGCCACTCCAATGGCAACTTCGATTCTGCGCGAAACGCGCATGCCCGCCGTGTCGGTTGAGCTTGGTCCCGCCCGTTTTGCCGTCGAGCGAGCAACAATCGCGGCCGCAGCAGTCACCCGTGGCGTCGCTCGATGGGTCGATCGGCCGTGTCTCGATCTTGAGTAGAGACTTGGGTCATTCAGCGTAAGCCGATTGAGTTTCACACAGACTTCCCCACAGCCTGGGGAAACAATGAAAACCGCTCTAAACCCTCAATGAAGACGGGGTTTTACACTGGTTTACTGGGGCTGCGACTCGGTTATACGCCGGTAAATCCGCTCGAGATCTTCCAGATCCGCAAACTCAATGACGACCCGGCCCTTGTTCTTTCCAAGGTCGACCGAAACCCGCGTATCAAGCAGCTCGGCAAGCAATTCCTCGAGCTCACGGAACCCCGGCGGGCGAAGCCGCTTCGGCTTTGCCTCCTCCGCTGTTTCGGCCGGAGCAGCAGCGGAAACAGGCGTGTCGACTTCCGCTCCCTCCGGCTGATTGTGGCTCCGGACCTCATCCTCAACCGCCCGCACGCTGAGCGACTCAGCCACCGCACGCTTCGCGAGCGCCTCTTGGAAGCCACGGTCGGGCGTACCCAGCAGGGCTCGTGCATGTCCGGCGGCCAATTGGCCATCCGCCACCATCCGCTGCACCGTAGGAGGAAGTTGGAACAGCCGCAGGGTGTTCGTGATCGCGGCGCGGGATTTGCCCATCCGCTTGGACACATCGTCGTGGGTGAGCTGAAAATCCTCAATGAGCTGCTGATACGCCGCGGCTTCTTCCATGGGGTTCAGATCCTGGCGGTGCAGATTCTCCACCAGAGCTTCTTCGAGGGTCCTCGTATCCGAACTAGTTCGGACGATCGCCGGGATCGAAACCAGGCCAGCCCGCTTGGCGGCGCGCCAGCGTCGCTCCCCCGCAATCAGTTCAAACCGATCCCCGCCTTCAACCTCCCGCACGAGAATCGGCTGCAAGATGCCCATCTCGCGCACCGACGCAGCCAACGACGCAAGTGCGTCCTCGTCGAAGTGCTTGCGCGGCTGCAATCGGTTCGGCTCGATGTGGTCAACGGCCACATCGATGAGGCTCGAACCCTTGTTGACGGTGATATCTGTGGGAATAAGAGCCGAGAGACCTCGGCCCAAACCGCTAGGGCGCGCCACCGCTGACCTCCTTGGCCAATTCTCGGTACGCCACGGCGCCCCGAGATGTCGGATCGAACGTGAGGATCGGCTGACCGAACGAGGGCGCCTCGGATAACCGAACCGTGCGAGGGATCACCATGCGACACACTTTCTCGCCAAAGTGGTGACGTACCTCCTGGGCCACCTGTTCGGCCAACTTCGTACGAGAGTCATACATAGTCAGCACGATTGCGCTGACCTCGAGCGTCGGATTGAGGTTTCCCGTGACGAGATTCACGTTTTTGAGTAGTTGCCCTAGGCCCTCGAGCGCGTAGTACTCACACTGAATCGGGACGATTACCTCACTCGCCGCAGCTAATCCATTCACTGTGATCAGACCGAGCGATGGAGGGCAGTCGATGATCGTGTAATCGAATGCATCGTCCAGGCTCTCGATCGCCCGTCGGAGTCGCATTTCTCGGCTAAAGGCCGGGACCAACTCGATATCAGCACCCGCAAGATCAATTGTGGCCGGGGCCACAAAGAGGTTCCGGACTGATGTGGGCTCGATGCAGTCGTCGAGCGGTACGTCATGCAAGAGCACGTCGTACACCGAATGTTCGAGGTTCCGTGAATTAATTCCTAAGCCGGTCGTGGCGTTGCCCTGAGGGTCGAGATCGATAATCAGCACGCGAAACCCCAGTTCAGCGAGCCCGGCACCGAGATTGACGGTGGTTGTGGTCTTGCCCACGCCGCCTTTCTGGTTCGCTACGGCAATCACGCGGGGTAGCGCGCGGAGCGAGGCGGGGTGCGGCTTGCGCTCACCGGGGTCCAGCGCGACGGCCGGCTGGGTCGCTTCCGATGTCGGCGCGGCGAGGGCCGCTGCTTCGCCGACGATCTCCGCCATGGACGGGGGATTTGGTACGACGACTGGCTCGAACGAAACCTCGGGTGCACGCGTGGGCGTCGGCTCGACGTTTGGCTCGGTTACCGCACCGACTGGCGCGTCTTCATCATCGGGCTTCGTATCATTTGCCGGCGCTAGAGGCTCAGCCTCTGCGGGAGCGAACTGTGCGACGGATGGGCCCGACGGCTCGAACGGCTCAGGACGATCGTCGACGGCTTCGCTGGTGGGCGTGACCACCTCTGATTCGCCGTCCGTCGCTTCGGGCGTGGGGATCTTGGAGTCCTCCTCTACGGACGCGTCGTCAACGCCGTCCGTCGATGGTTCCGCCGGGTCGGAACCAGCGCTACGCAAACGATCGAAGATCGCCTGGCCGCGCCTGAGAATGTCCGGTTCAGGAGCACTCATGCGCTCCTATGCTTGCAACGTTTCCCCTCGGGGTCAAGCACCAGGATGTTCCCCGTGAAACATCGGTCGCACGGCCGAGCGCGGGAACTCGCGAGATGTTCCCCGTGGAACACACTTTCTGTGATGTTTTATAGCTTTACGGGGCTCTAAGTCCTAGAAGAGTGGCCGTTTGGCGGCTATGCCGACACGACGCGGAAACTTTGCCGGACACTCCGTCACCTGCTCGAGCACCTGCAGCGTGGCGGTCGGTGCGAACAGAACATGTGCAGCACGCAGACCCAGTTGGGCGAGACCGGACGCCGACCAGCGGTCAGGGTTTCCGCCGGGAGGCTCAGCGATGACCGCTAATCCGCCAGGCACCAAGAAGGGCGCTGCGTACTCTGCGGTAACTGCGGGACCCGCCAACGAGCGCGTGACGATTACGTCGACGTTGTGTGCATAGGCAGCCTGCGCCGCCAGCTCCTCGGCCCGCGCCTCCACCACCTCCACGTCGATCTCGAGCGTTTCAACAGCTCGACGCACGAACGCTATTCGTTTCGCCATTGCATCTACTAGCACCCAGCGCAGGTCCGTTCGCCAATAGGCGAGGGGCAAACCGGGCACGCCGCCCCCAGTCCCCAGGTCAACGACGGTGCCCCCACGCCCGACCCGCGGCAACGCGGGCAGGTACGCACGGGCGTGCTCCAAATGTGGCTCTACTGGCCCCGGTCCAAGAAAGCCCAGGTCACGGGCCTCGTTGAGGACCCGAAGGAGGGCTTTGTCAGCCGACAACCGGGCGAACGATCACGCGCCGGCGGGGCTCTTCGCCCTCGGATCCTGTGTCCACGCCGTCGACGCCGGTGAGTACGTCGTGCACAACCTTGCGGTCGGCGGGCGGCATCGGGTCCATGCGCACAGCCGTGTTGCTGGTTGTTACCTGCTCAGCGACCTGGAGGGCGAACTTTTCGAGTGCACCCCGGCGCTTCATCCGGTACTCAGCGACATCGACGATGACCCAGCCGTCGCGCATGCCGGTTTCGCGCAGTACCGCCGTGCGCGTGAGCTCCTGGATCGCCTGGAGTGTCGCCCCACGCGGGCCAACAAGGAGACCAAGGTCTTCGCCTTCAACGGCTACTTCCACAGCCGACTCGTTGACGGTTCGCACCGCAACGCTTGCTTCAAGGTCGAATGCTTCAAGCAACCCCGTGAGGAACTTGACCGCTACTTCGCCCTGTGCTTCCAATGCTTCGACCGTCACCGGTTCTCCTCGTGGTTTGTCATCAGACCTACGCGTTCCGCTCTCGGTTGCCGTCCCATTGCCGCCCCGGCCGCGGCCGCCGCGGCTACGACGCCGGTTTGAATTCCGCTCAGAGGAACGCTGTTCCCCATCGCCTTGCTCCGCTGCCTCCGCTATTGCGTTGGCAATCGCCGGGTCTCTGGCCCCGCTGGGGCGATCGTCGGTACCCGAATCAGGGGTGCTGACCTGGACCTTTGGCTCGTTCTCGTCGCGAGTGCGGCCGGCCGCTGCTCCACTTCGTGGGGTGCGCCCGCGTCGCGCTGTGTCCTTGGAGCGCGGCGTGGTCGGTCGGACGCGCGCTCGCACCCGTGCCTCCCCGCGTACTCGACCAAAAAGACCGGCCTTCGGCTCTTCAAGTACTTCGAACTCTGCTTCGTCAACGTCGACGCCAAGCTGATCGAGGGCGAGGTCTTTCGCCTCCTCAACCGTCTTGGCCGTGATTTCAACCCATTCCATCGTTTGCTACCGCTTCTTCTTTGAGCGCTTACGACCCTGCGCACTGCTGCGCTGGCCAGGCTGGGTGACACGCCCCGACTGTGGGCGGGCGTTTGAGGTGGTGTCCCTGGTCACGGCGTTCTTTCCGTTCCCGTTGCCGCGACGGTTTGCGTCTCGGTCCTCGGATTGCTCACGGAGCGACGCGAACAAGCCCTTGCGGGGTTCGGGCGGCAACGACGCACCACGACTGCGGACTTCCTTCACTTCTTCCATATGGGAGCGAAGGTGTGGGTCGAACTTGTACATCAGGCCCTGTTGGGAGATGCGGAAGAGGTTCGAGATCAGGAAATACAGGCTCACACCGCCCGGCAGGTTCAAGGAGACAAGACCCGAGAACAGCGGGGTAACGCGGTTCATCATTTGCATTTGCGGCGGAGCCTGGGCGCTCGACCGCGAGGTCATCTGGCGCACTTGGTAGAAGGACGTGATCACCACGAACCCGATCAGGATGTACAGCACCGGCGCACCGCGACCAGCGGCGCTCGGGGTGGCGCCAAAGTCGACACCGAACGACACCATTTTGCCGCCGCTCTTCACTAGCGCCTTGTACAGATCGCTGTCGTGGCTCAGGTAGCTCGGTGTACCGACGCGCACCCCGTCGATCATCTTGTGCTTCACCAGGCCGCGGAGCACTCGGAACATCACCAGTAGCACCGGAAGCTGCGCCAACATGGGCAAACACCCTGCTACCGGGTTGATTTTGTGTTCTTTGTAGAACTCCATCATCGCTTCGTTCTGCGCTTGACGGTCGCCCTTGTGCATCTCTTGGATGCGCTTCATCTCAGGCTGCAGCTTCTGCATTGCAAGCATGCTGCGGGTGCCCTTGAGCGTGATGGGCGTCAAGGCGCCGAGCACCACGAGGGTAAGCAGGCAGATCGAAACTGCGTAGTTAGGGATTAGGTCGTAAAAGAAGGCCAGGATGCCGGCCAGAAGACTGAACACGAATTTTCCTTACTCAGGGACGGGATCGACGCCGTAACCACCAAAGGGTTGGCAGCGCGCAAGACGCCGCCCGGCCAGCCATGCGCCGTGGAACGCGCCGTGGCGTTCAATGGCTTCGAGGGCGTAGGTCGAGCAGCTTGGGTGGAAACGGCACGTAGGCGGCCGGTTAGCGCTTAGCAACTGGTAGCCACGAATCATCTTCCGTAGCGACCACGCCGTGCGGCTCATGCGCCGGCTTCATTGAGACGGATCGCAGCCACATTCCATGCTGCGATGAGATCGGTAAACGATGTGCGGGCTGCTGACGCGTCCGCCGACACAAGGTAAGAGCCGCAGTTCAGGGGCGTTGTCGAACCGTTGATGGCCGCCCGAACCCGCCGACGTATGCGGTTGCGATCAACCGCGCCGCCAGTGGCCTTACCGATCGCGTATCCGACCGCGACAGAGCCTCCGGCCGGGGCGGCGAGAAACCGCACCCGAAGGGGACCGCTGCGGACGGTGCGGCCTTGCTCGGCAAGTGCCGTAAAACTGCGCCGCCCCCGGAGTCGACCGACGGTCGTCACGGGTGGCTATGCCTCGTTACGCCGAGAGCTTTGCTCGGCCCTTACGGCGCCGGGCAGAAAGGATTGCGCGGCCAGCACGCGTAGACATCCGTTGGCGGAAGCCGTGGTTCTTGGCACGCTTCCGAGCGTTGGGCTGATAGGGGCGCTTCATGCGATTTCCTCTAGGTGACGAACACGCCGCAACAACCGTTGCGGGTCGGCGAAGAGGCGGGCAAACGGGGCCCAGCCAATGCGACGGTCCGTCAAGATTACGGCGAGTCCAAGCCGCGCGCCAGCCAGACCCCTGGTCCAGCGAGAAAATCGCTATCGCCGCAGGTCAACGGCATATTTTGGACTCTTGGCGCGCCTGTGGAAAACGGTGCTACGGTCGCTCCCTTCCAGATGTGGGCACCGTCACCGTGTGCCTCCCGAACGTTCGCAGTAGCGCCCTCCTTCCCCTGGGGCCCGCAACACCGTCGGGGGGAACGGCCTTATCGACGGATGTTTTCCACAGGTGTGGAGAGAAGTGTGGAGAACTTAGATTTTGGGGAGGCGGAAGCGCTGGTGACGGACGCAGAACGGTTGTGGAAGGGGTGTGTGGACACACTCAAATCGCGGCTGTCAGAAGCAACGTGGATGGCCTGGTTTGAGGGACTTGTCCCAATTTCTAGCGACGAGTCAACCCTTACCCTCGCGAGCCCAAGCTCGGTCCAGAAGCAGCGGCTTGAGGAACGGTTCCAGAGCGACCTCGACGAAGCTCTGACCGAACTAATCGGCACGCGCGCCAAGGTTGCGCTCGAGGTACGGGCCGACTTGCCCACGTCCACAAACGCCGACGCGCAGGTAACCACCCCTAGCCCGGCATCCGACACCGGGGGTTCGCACATTCCGCCGCCGCCAAGCCGGGGCGAACCGGCGCGCCTCGATCCCGAGTTCACTTTCGACGCCTTCGTTATTGGCGAGTCAAACTCGTTCGCCCACGCCGCCGCACGCGCTGTGGCAGAAAACCCTGGTCGGGCGTACAACCCGTTGTTTGTCTACGGCGAGTCCGGCCTTGGCAAAACGCACCTGCTGCACGCCATCGGAAACTACGTCCGGCAGAATTTCCCGCACCGTCACGTGCGCTACGTCACGACCGAAACCTTTATGAACGAGTTCGTTGACGCGATCCGCACCAACACCACGATTGCGTTCAAACGGCGCTACCGCGAGTCCGACGTGCTGCTCATCGACGACATCCAGTTCATCGAGAGCAAGGAAGGCCTCCAAGAGGAGTTTTTCCACACGTTCAACGATCTGACGGGGGCCCGCAAGCAGGTCGTACTGACCTCCGACCGGCCGCCGAAAGACATCCCGACGCTCGAGGACCGCCTCCGCAGTCGCTTCGCGGCGGGCTTGCTGACCGACGTACAGCCGCCCCAGCTCGAAACGCGTCTCGCCATCCTGCGCCGCAAGGCCGAGGGTGAAGAGATTCCCGCCGATGTGCTCGAGCTCATCGCCACGCACGTAAAAGACAACATCCGGTCGCTCGAGGGCGCGTTGACCCGGGTCGTCGCCTACGCCAGCCTCAACCGCCAGCCCATCACCCTCGAGCTGGCCGAACACCTCCTGATCGACATCATCTCGGGCGACAAACCGCGTCAGATCACTCCCAAGACCATCCTCGACGCCACCGCCGAGACCTTCGGCTTCAGCATCGAAGACCTGTGCGGGCCGAGCCGGCGACGGCCCCTGGTCATCGCCCGCCAGGTTGGCATGTACGTCTTCCGCGACATCACCGACTTCTCGTATCCCGCAATCGCCAAGGAATTCGGCGGCCGCGATCACACCACGGTCATCCACGCGGTGTCCAAGATCGAGAAAGAAATGAAGGAAAAGCGCCAGATCTTCGATCAAGTGACGGGCCTAATTACCAAGATTAAGAGCGGGGGATAGGCCTGGGGACCGGTGTGGACAAACACGCAGTCATCCCCTGCGGGCCACCAAGTCGTTACACCCCTGTGTGATCGTGGGGACAACGCGCCGCAAACATTTTCCCATCTGACCTGCGAAAACTAGGTGTTATCCCCAATCCACAGCACCTACTACCACTACTGAATTTGAACTTAGAAAGATAGATAAAGGAACTACCTGTGAAGTTTCGCTGCGAACGAGACATTTTGGTCGAGGCACT
>JBKJQZ010000177.1:0-15102 GCA_046594835.1 Acidimicrobiales bacterium
ACGCCGCAGAACATCGACCCGACCCGCAAGTCTTCACGCGTAACCCTGGCCGACGTCGAGGGCACCGTGATCGCCGGCGGCGCCCAAGCGCTGACCGACATTGCACGCCTCGTCGTCGCCGCCGAGGCAACCGGCGTGTGCGCCGCGACCACCACGATGGCGGCCGAATACGCCAAGGTGCGCGTGCAGTTCGGTCGCGTCATTGCCATGTACCAAGGCGTGAAGCACCACTGCGCCAACATGGCCGTCGCCCAGCAGCTGTCCACCGCCGCCGTGTGGGACGCCGCGATCCAGTCCGTCGCCGGTGAAGGCGCCGACGACTTCAGCCTCGCCTGCGCGGTCGCCGCCAGCTTGGCCCTGCCCTCGGCCGACCTGTGCGTCAACCTCTGTCAGCAGGTCCACGGTGGCATCGGCTTTACCTGGGAGCACGACACGCACATCTACATGCGCCGCGCCACCGCCCTCGAAGCGATCGTCGACGCCAACGAGGCCAAGCAGGCCGTGGTCGACTTCACCCGCAACGGCACCAAGCTCCAGCGCAAGATCGAACTCGGCGCTCGCGGTGAGGAAGTGCGCAAGGAAGTGCAAGCCTTCGTGGCGACGGTCAAGGGGCTCGAGGGTGACGCCTTGAAGCACGCGCTTGTCGACAACGGCTACCACATGCCGCACTGGCCCAAGCCCTACGGACGTCAGGCCGGCCCGGTCGAGCAGCTCGTCATCGAGGAGGAGTTCCGCAAGGCCGGCATCAAGAAGCCGCAGTACGGCATCACGGCGTGGAACATCCTCACGATCATCCAGCACGGCAACCAGGACCAGATGGACCGCTGGGTGAACGGCGCAATGCGCGACGGACTCATTTGGTGCCAGTTGTTCTCTGAGCCCGACGCCGGTTCCGACGCGGCGGGCGTCAAGACCAAGGCCACCAAGGTCGACGGCGGCTGGCTCGTCAACGGCCAGAAGGTGTGGACCTCGGGCGCGCACCTCTCGAGCTACGGCTTCGCGACGGTGCGCACCAACCCCGACGTGCCCAAGCACGACGGCATCACCATGATGGTCATCGATATGCACGCGGAAGGTGTTGAGGTTCGCCCGCTCAAGCAGCCGACGGGCGGCTCGGACTTCAACGAGGTGTTCTTCAACGACGTGTTCGTTTCCGACGACGACGTGGTCGGTTCCGTCGACGGCGGTTGGACCGTTGCCCGCGCCACGCTCGGCAACGAGTCGGTGTCCATCGGCGGCGGCGGTGGCGGTGGCGGCATGGGCGGCGACGCAGTGGTGCCCGCCTTCGACGCCAACCCGTCGCGTCTGCCTGGCGGCGTCGAGCGCATCGGCAACTACCTCGCGAAGAACGAGGCGCTCGCTGCGGTCAACATGCGCAGCGTCAACCGCGCCGTGCTCGAGGCCGGCCCCGGCCCTGAAGGCGCAATCACCAAGCTGGTGCTCTCCGAGCAGGGACACGACGCAGCCGACATGCTGCGCGAGCTCGCGGGCGAGAACGCCGCGTTCAGCGAAGGCGAAGGCATGATCGCCAGCATGATCGTGCTGATGCACCGTGCGATGTCGATCGCCGGCGGTACGTCGGAGATCAAGCGCAACCAGATCGGCGAGAAGATCCTCGGTCTGCCGCGTGACCCTCTACTCAAGTAACCCCCCACAGGTCCGCAGTGCATGAGAGGGGCCTACCTTCGGGTAGGCCCCTCTCATGCCAATTGCCCGCCATCTAATTGATCTGGGCCGCTTCAATGCGCACGACGGGCCGTACCTGTCGGTTTATTTGCCAACGGCCAACATCGCCGAGCACTGGCGCGCACTCCGACCAGAACTCGAGTCCGAAGGCGCACCGCAGTCGGCCCTGGCCCTCGTCGATGGGCTGGCGCGCGACCTGGCCGACAGCGGCGGCACGCTTGCGGTGGTGACCGATGACGACGCGATGATCGTGACTGAGGTGCTCACAGACGAGTTCCTCTTCAGCCGTGGCGGCTGGGCCGACACCGCCGATCTCGTGCCAATCATCAAGAACCGTCAGGACCGCGGCGCCGAGGACGTGGACGACGACGACGATCGACGCGCGCTCAAGAACGAGGTAGCCGAGGACACCGTCACTCTCCTCGATCGCTTCCAGGACGCCGCGGGCGACCCCGATCGAGTGGCCGACGGCATCCGGGCCACGGTCGACGCGCTGAACCGCGCCATCATCGATGTGCTGCTCGTGCGTGATGATCGCGACGAACGACGCAACGTGCCTCGTGAGGACGCCGCCGTGGTTGACGCCCTCGTTCGTGATGCAATTGCGAGCGGGGCGACCGTACGGGTGATCCCCGCGTCAGGCCCCGTCAGCGAAGGCGTCGGCGCACTACTTCGCTCCGCGTAGCGGAGGTCGCGTTCGCACACACCGACACGCCGCCTCAATCGAAGCTGAAGGCATGCGCCGATCCTAAGGAACCGCTCGCCACGAGCGCGGGGAGCGCGGCCATGCGTTCGGTGAGTTCGCTAACGGAACTAATCCACGTGGTGGCGAGCGCTAGTTGGATCGTGTCGTTGAACGGGGCCGTCCACCGCTCCTCAAGGTGGCCGGGGCCGAAGTACGCGCCGAGGATCGACCCACACGTCGCACCGAAGCTGTCGGTGTCGTTGCCCTGCATCACCTGCAGGCACACGCCGTGACCAACGTCGGCCGCGAAGCGCAGCGAGTTCATCACGGTCCCGACCTCTTGGAGAATGCGACAGTGCCCGTAGTCGCCGTAGCGCGCGTTGATCGCCTCGTACGCCGACAACCAATCTGAGGCGGCTTCGATGGAATCGAGCGAGAACCGCACCGCGTCGGCGAAGCGACTGCGTTGGGGGACGTAGCCGAGCGCAGTGCGGAAGATGCCGAGGGGATCGCCTTGATGCCGAGGTGCCGCTGCGATCGCGGCTGCGAAGAACATCGAGGAGTACACGCCGGTGCGACGGTGCGTGAGCGACGCGTCGCGGAAAGCGAACTCGGCCGCCAGCGCCGGATCGCCCAGGGCGCCGTAGCCGTAGGCGTCGACGCGAATCAGCGCGCCGCACCACTCGCTGTTGGGGTTCCACTGCCGCACCCAATCGGGAATGGCGGAGCCCGTCGGCTCGAGCGCTGACGCCGCGAGCACCGCCATGAAGGTGCGTTCGGGCCCGAACGTGACGCGTATGGGGAGGTTCCAGCGCCACATCGAAGCGACGTCATCGCCCGTGAAGTGCCGGCCCTTACGTTCGAGCACGCGCATACCGAGCACCGAGTAATTGATGTCGTCGTCCGCGGCCACATGGGTGATCCGGCCCTTCACAAGCTCGGGCCACTGCGGCTGTTGCCACGGCAGGTCCTTGACGACGGCTTCGCTTGGGTAGTCGTCGAGCGGCCACTCGCCGTGGGCTTCGAGCGCCTGGCGGATCACGTGCAGCGAGGTGGCGATCTCGAACGGCTTTCCGAGAATGCAGCCCGTCACCGAACCCATGAACGCCGCTCGCACGCGGTCGGCCGCATCCGGAACTGGGTGCGCAGAACTGTCGCGCGCGGCATCGCACTGCGCCCAGATCGCCTCGAGGTCTTCGGGTTCGTCCGGTAGAGGCGGGACTTCGCCGAAGCGAAGCGCGACGGCGTTGAGCGCGTCGTACCCGTCCGCTGCGTCGCACGCGTCGCGGAGGTCGACAACATCGACACCGAGCGCGGCGTCCTCGTCGAGGGCGTGACGCAGACGTGTGCGCAGCAACTCCAAATCGGGCAGCGGCATGCCTTACTCCCAGCCTGCGGCGAGGTTCCTGGCGGTGGGCGAGACGGCCACCGCGTCGCGTTCGGGCCGGGTGCCCAGCAGTCGGTCACCGAGGTCGGTGGTCACACCAAACCAGTAGTGCTCGTTGCGGAAGTGGTGATTGCGATGGTGACGCCACAGCAGCCGGTAATACGCGTGACGCGGCTTGTACTTCGAATGGATGAGGAAGTGCGTCCACTCGTAGGTGAGGAACATGGCGTAGCCCGCCGCAAGACCAGTGATCGCCGCCGGTTCCGCACGCGACACCAGCACCACGAGCGCCGCGGCGATCGGTAGCCCCAGTACGAGCACGGCTGTGGGCACGAGCACGAGTTCGAGAGCGCGCGGGTCGGCGTGATGGGCGCGGTGCTTTCGTGCCGCGAGCGGATCAACCGTCACGCGTCCGATTTTCTTGGGTTGCCGATGCAACAGGTGCACGTGGAGGAGCCACTCCGTGAAGGGTTCGAACGCGACCACGAGCGCCGGGCCGATCAGGTCAGCCGGGGACCAGCGTCCCATGAAGCCGCGCAACACGAGCGTGGCGACAAGGAACCCGCCGATGAGTCGCACGCTCGACTGGCGCGCCCAAAGGCCCGCGTGGGAGGGCAGCGACTGCGTCTCGGGCCATTCACGCGCCGCCATGGCTACTCCTAGGCCGCTGATGCGCGAAGTTCCTTTACCCAGGCCGGCTTGGGCGGCAGCAGCACGCGGGGGTACATGTTGGCGAAGCGGACGAGCGGATCCCCGATAAAGAAATGGTACGGGTGCTTGCGGTTGATGACCATCTTCGCGTGCTGCTTGATCCCTTGGTACAACGGGTTGTCCTGCGTGTTGGGCTGACGATCCCCCAACGCGATGAACTTCTCGACGGCGCCGTAGAGGCGCTGCTCGTCGAGACCCATGTCGACGATGTTGTCGCGCATCTTGGAGATGAGGGGAAGAAACATCAGACTGCCGAGGACCATGTCGGGCTTCAAGCCACGCACCACGCGCACCAGGTTCGGCTTGTGCAGGTCCGGACGTAACTGGCCGAGCACATGAAAATCGACCGCGAGATGTCGCGACTCGTCGTTGTTGATGCGCTCGAACACGTCGTGGCACAACGGATCGTGCACCTCGTCGAGGAGGAAACGCAACAACGCTCCATCCAGCGCGGTTTCGAGCAGCGGGATGATCGTCCCCAGCACGATCATGGGTTGATCGTCGGCGTAGCGCTCAAGCCAGTTCATGACGAAGCGAATCGTCGTATTGGCGTAGGGCACTTCACCTGGTGCCAGCATTCCCCACCGCCGCATTAGCGCGAGCTCGGCCTTCGCGTGGCGCTGCTCCTCAGTGTGGAACCAGCCGTAGATCTCCTGGAGCGTGGGATCGGGTGCCTGTTTCGCGAGCGCCTGAAAACCGCGGGCGCCCACGTGCTCGATCCACACGAGGTCGCTCATGAACGGCTTGAGCTTCACGCGCTGGGCGTCCGTGAAGCGGTCTGCTCCGGGCGAGGCCCAGTCGAACTGGTCGAGAGACCACTGGCGGGCCACGACGCGGTCGAGCATGGCGGGTAGGTCGAGGCTCATCGTTTCTTCCTCTCAGTCGATGGCGTCAAGACGGGCTCGATCACTTCGCGCAAAAAGCTCCGTAGATCACCCGGGGGCGGTGCGACCAACAAGGAAAGCGCGATGCGCACGATCCACTGCGTGACGACGACGGGATCGCGCGGGGCCATCAATCCCGCGGCCATTCCGGCACTCACAGACGGGCCGAGCGTGTCAACCACGCGGTTGATGAGCTCGGGCACGCCCCGCGAGACGAATCCGGCGAGCACTTCGGGTTCGTCTGCGATGACCTTGGCGAGCACCGGATGCGAGCGTGCGTGTTCGATCGACGCCGCGACCAACTCCACCACGATCTCGGCGCCCGAAGCGTTCGCCTGGATACGCCGCGGCGCGGCATCCATTATTGCGTGGAGCTCGCGTGCGATCAGGAGCCGGAGAACGTCTTCCATCGAGCCGACGTTGCGGTACACGGTGGTGCGTTCAACACCCGCCTCGCGCGCGATGTCGCGCACTGTGGTGCGTGCGTATCCGAAGCGCTCGATGCAACTCGCCGCTGCGTCAAGGTAGGAAAACACCGACTCGTCGGGACGCGGGGGCAGTCCGCCGCTTACTGCGGGGAAGCCCAGCACCTGAGCGGGGTGTATCGGCACGTCTACAAGGTACCTCAATGCAACAGTTTCGTAGCTCAGTTGCAGAGATGGCTACTCGGTTGCGGCGACTTCCTCGGCGACCTGTAGATCAGCGGCGGCAGCTGCGCCCGCAAAGGCGTTGGCGCCGTGGACCTTGGCGATGTCGTCGTTCACAAACTTGTACGCCGTCGCGAGGATGAACCCGGCGATCAACGTGACCGGCACCATCACGGTGATGCTGACCTGCGGACCGTATTTGTCCGACAACGCGCCGATGAGCGGCAGCCCGAGCGCGATGCCCGGGATACCAAAGATCGAGATCGTCGAGAATGTGACCGAGCGCACCCGGGGCGGCGCCAGGATCGACAACATCGCGAAGAACGCCGGAGCAAGCACACCAATGCTCCCCGACACCAGCGCGTTGCAAACAACGGCGATGGCGAGGTTGGGCGCATACGCGAGCGCCACGAGCACGATCCCGTTGAATACACCGACCGCGGCGACGAGCCGGAGCAAGAAACCTGGGTCCTTCATTGCGATCTTCGCGATGCGCGGCATTGCGAAGAACACCCCGAAGATCTGCAGTGGCTCAATGACCGCTGCGATGATGCCGCGACCGGCCTCGTCGACGTTGAACACGTCCTTGTAGACGATCGAGAGCAGGCTGCTCACGCCAAAGAGTGCAATGGCGAGAAACGGCAACGCCATCCAAATCCGCCGGATCGTCCGCACGTTGTAGAGGATCTTGAACGACTCGCGCACGCCGGCCGGTGGTTCCTCCACCCCTTCGGTACCTGCAGCCTGCTTCTCATAAAAACCGCGCACCGGTTCTTTGAGCCGCAGGGCCAGAATCAAGAAGAAGAACGTCGGGATGGCGAAGACGAAGAACGGCGCCCGCCACCCGAAGTACTTGCCAAGGAGGCCGCCGATGAGCGGGCCAAGGATGAGGCCGACGGAGTTGGCCTGGCGGTGAAACGAGAACACCTTCACGCGGGTCTCGGGTCGGTAGTAGTCCGACAACAGGCCTGAGTGCGTTGGGGTCACAACGGCGCGCCCACCGCCGGCGCCAACGCGCATGCCGGCGAGCATGCCGACCGAGGTCGAGAACCCCGTCCCGATCGAGAACAGGCCCCAGATACCCGCGCCGATCGTCGCGATGCGGACGCGGTTGCGCCGGTCCGCATAGAACGACAGCGGGATCTCGATGAGCAACACCGCGATCGTCGTGAACGACACGAGCGCGAGCGCCTCTTTGGTGGTGAGACCGAAGTGGTCACGAATGTTCGGCAGGAGCACTGCGAACGCGGCACGGTCGAGCTCATCTACGGCGTTGAGGCCGAACAGGACGAGCAACGGAAAGACCGGAGCTCCCATGGTGACCGCAGAAGGGCGCCACTCGTCAACCCAGCGACGAACTGCATTCATAAAGAGCGTTCCCCCGAACCACCAACGATTGTTAGGGAGCGAAACTTAACTGGGTCTTGTCTCCTGCGTGGGTCAGGCGGTTACCGAAACTCCAGGCCCACGAAGTCTCCGTTGGTGCGCCAGGCGTCGATGTATTGAAAAAAGGCCATCGCTCCGGCGGGGTAACCGACGAACAGCGATGCGCCGTCACCCGGTTGGCCTTCGTTGTTGTAGTAGCCGGGAGTGCACGTGTTGTTGCCTGCCGCCAGCATGCCGCCGACGCCCGTTAACAACAGGTCCAACCATTCCTGCTCGGCTTCGGCGGTGACCTCGACTTCGCGCGCGCCCGTATCGAGCGCGTGACGGATCGTCATCGCGATCGTCTTGCCGGCTTCGGTGAGGTTGTGGGGCACGTTCGAGATGAGGTTGGCACCCTGGGTCATCTGATTGATGAACAGGTTCGGGAAGCCGTGGCTGTGCATGCCGTGCTTGGTGCGCATGCCGCCGCTCCAGTGCTCAGAGAGTCGTACTCCCCCGCGTCCCTTCGGGTCATAACCGTTGCGCTCGTTGAACGGGGTGCCGACCTCAAAGCCCGACGCGTAGATGATGCAGTCGACCTCGTACTCGACCCCGTTAACCACGACCGCGTTCGCCGTGATGCGTTCGACGCCCTTGCCGTCGGTGTCGACGAGGAACGTGCCCGGCTCGTTGTAGGAGTCGAGGTACTCATCGTGGAAGCACGGACGCTTGCACAGTTGGTTGTACCACGCCTTGAGGCCTTGCGCGGTCGACGGGTCGCCGACCACGGAGTCGACTCGCGCGCGGATTTCTTCCATCTTTTCGAAGTCGGCGTCCTCGAAGGCCGCCATCATTCCTTCGGGTGTCATCTGATCCGCGGGCAGGGTCATGATGCGATCGCGGATGCGACGCGACAGGTCGGTCCAGCCGTCCATCACGAGGTCTTCCGAGGCGAAGCCCCCGGTCTGGTTGGCCGTGAAGTTCTCGAGCCAACGCTGCTGCCATCCCGGCGTATTGATGGTGGAGAACCATTCGGGATCGATCGGGTGATTGGCGCGCACGTCTACCGACGACGGCGTGCGTTGGAATACGTAGAGGGTGTCGCAGGCCTTCGCGAGATGCGGGATCGCCTGCACCGAAGTTGCACCGGTGCCGATGATCGCGACTCGCTTGTCGGCGAGGCCGTCCATGGGCGCGCCAAAAGGATCGCCACCTGTGTAGGCGTAGTCCCACCGCGACGTGTGAAACGAGTGGCCCTCGAAGTCTTCAATTCCGGGAATGCCCGGCAGCTTCGGCACGTGTAACGGGCCGGTACCCATGCCGAGGAATTGCGCGGTGAACTCGTCGCCGCGTGAAGTACGAATGACCCACACCGCGCGCGTCTCGTCCCATTCGAGATCGGTCACCTCGGTATGGAACAACGCGTTGTCGTACAGGCCGAACTGCTTCCCGATGCGCTGGCAGTGCTCGAGGATCTCGGGTGCGTGCGCGTACTTCTCGGTGGGCATGTGGCCCGTCTCTTCGAGCAGCGGCATGTAGACGAACGACGCGGTGTCGCACTGCGCGCCGGGGTACCGGTTCCAGTACCAGGTGCCGCCGAAGTCGCCCGCCTTGTCGATGATGCGCACGTCGGTGATGCCCTGCTCGACGAGTCGCGCGCCGGTTACGAGTCCGGCGAAACCGCCACCGATAAACGCAACCGTGACGTGATCGGTCTTGGCTTCACGCGGCGTGATTGGCGTGTACGGGTCTTCGAGGTAGTGCGCCAGGTGCGTGCCGGCTAGGCGGCGGTACTGCGCGTTGCCGTCAGCGCGGAGGCGCTTCGCGCGTTCGGCGGCGTAGATCTGCTTGAGCGCTTCTTTGTCGATTGTCGACACTGTTCCCCCACAAACCTCGGCTCGCGGCCACTTGACCGTTCAGTCAAGTTTTGCAGATCCGCGTCGACCCGCAAGGACCGGCTCCCGCGTTTCCCCGTCATGGGCGTGTGCCTCTTCAAACGCAGCGTGCCCCTCGGCGCCTTCAACCTGGATATTCGGCAGGATCTTGTCGAGCCAGCCCGGCAGCCACCAGTTGCGCTCGCCCAGCAGTTCCATCGTGGCGGGCACGAGCAGCATGCGCACGATGGTGGCGTCGAGGAGGATCGCGACGCTGAGGCCAGTGCCCATCAGCTTGAACGTGCGGTTGTCCTCGAGCAGGAAGGCTCCGAAGACAACCACCATGATTGCGGCCGCCGCCGTGATGACCTTGGCCGTGGCCGCCAAGCCGTTCGCCACTGAGTTCGACGAGTCCCCGGTGTGGAGCCACTCTTCGCGCATACGCGACAGCAGGAACACCTCGTAGTCCATCGACAAGCCGAAGACGATCGCGAAGAGCATCATCGGGGCCCACGGCTCGATGGGGCCGGGCGACAGCCCGGTGATGTCGCCGAGCCAGCCCCACTGGAACAGCGCAACGATCACGCCGTAGGACGCTCCGATCGACAACATATTCATCACCACTGCTTTGAGCGGCACGAGCAGGGACCGGAAGACGGCCATCAGGAACAGGAACGAGAGGCCGAGCACCGCAAGGAAGAAATACGGCAGGCGCGATCCGAGAATGCGGGAGAAGTCGGTGTTGCCGGCCGTGAAACCGGTAACGGCGATGTCGATGCCAGCCTGCTTTTCCGCGGGTGGCAACACCTTGTCGCGCAGGCGATTGACCAGCTGGGCGGTGGCCTCGTCTTGGGGGCCAGTGGTGGGCGCAACTGTCCACAACGCAGCGTTCGCGACGCCCCCGAACTTATTAGGAACGGGGTCGGCGACAAAGGCCACGCCGGGGTCGGCCTGGATCGCCTGTTTCACCACGGCGAGCGTGGCGAAGTTGGTACCGGGCGGGATCTTGGCAACGAGGATCAGCGTGCCGTTGTACCCCTTGCCAAACCCGTCGACCAAGAGGTCGTACGCCTTGCGGGTAGTCGTCTCCTTGTTGAAGTTGGATTCGTCGGAGAAACCGAGACGCAGGTTGGCGACGGGCACCGCAAGCACGAGCAGCGCAGCAGCACTGGCGAGTGCTGCGATCCAGGGTCGGCGCTGAATGCCGTGTGACCACCGGTACGCGACCGTCTCGTGCAGTGGCTTGGGGGCGCGCGGTCGGACCTCGACCTTAAGGAAGGCGACGAAGAACCCGAAGAGGATCGTGAGCACGCCGAGTGCCCCAGGTAGGAGCACGAATGGCTTGGCCGCCCCCAGGCCCTGCGCGAACAGCGCGAGCGCAATGAAGCCCGCAGCGATAAGCCCGCCGCGCCGCGTCTTTTCGATGTTGGATCCGGCGAAACCGATCAGCGCGGGTAACAGCGTGAGTGATGCAACGACCGTGACCGCGACAGTTGCGGAGGCACTCACCGCGAGCCCCTGGACGAACGACACTCCCATGAGCAGCATACCGAGCAGCGAGATGACGACGGTGGCGCCAGCGAAGAGCACGGCGCGGCCCGCAGTGTCGAGCGCAATCTGGATCGACTCGCTCGCGGTGTGCCCTGCGTGTACCTGCTCCCGGTATCGCGTGACGACCAGGAGGGCGTAATCGATGCCAACGCCGAGCCCAATCATCGCTCCGAGGAACGGCGCGAAGTCGGGTACCTGGAGGAACTGGCTGAAGAGGATCACCAGCGCACCGCCAATGGCGATACCGAACAGTGCGACCGCAACGGGCAGACCCATCGCAAGCACCGAGCCGAACGCGAGAATCAGGATGATGATGGCAAAGGCGAGACCGATCAACTCGGTGGTGGGTTGCTCCTGCGACGAAAAGATCTGCCCGCCGAGTTCAACCTGCAGACCGTTGACTTCGGGAATCGAGTCGATGATCTCGTCTCGAATCGCGGGCACCCCGGTGAACTCGGTGCCTTCGGGGAAGTCGACCTGCGCATAGGCAATCTTTCCCGCAAGCGGACCAGCCGGTGAGATGAAGCGCGCGCCACCTGGTTCGTACGGGCTCTGCACGCGATCGATACCGTTGATCGTGGCCACGTTGGCGAACATCGCACCCATGGCCGCGGCCACTTCGGGATCGGTCACACCCTGGTCAGCCTTGAACACGATCGTGCCCGCGAGCCCGCCACCTACGCCCTTGAAGTCTTCGATGATGATGTCGAGACCGCGGCCGGAGTCGGACCCGGGCAGATTGAAGTCCTGGCCGTAGTTAGCACCGACGGAGCTGCCGACGACGTTGAATCCCACGAGTGCGAAGACCCACAGGGCGAGAACGATGCGGCGCTTGTGAAAGCACCACGAGGCAAGACGAGCAAACACGGAAATCCCCCAAAAGGAGTGAGCTGGCCTCCTGCACTCTACTGAGGGGGTGTTACATCCTTGTCATTCAATTGGTCGAAGTTCGCGCACCGTTCACCGTCGCTGCGCACACCGCGAACCCCTGCGTCAGAACGCGACAACGCGTCGTAATGAGATCCTTGGTCAGCGCGCGGAGGATTACGACTCGTTCGTGCTTTCGAAGTCGTTGGGGAAGTGACTGCCGCCTAGGACGACGGGTTGAACCGTACCGACAGGGTGTTACTTGAAGACGAGCGTGCCGTCGTCAAGATCGGCCGTCGGCAGGATGTCTTTCTCGGCGGTGTAATCGTGGCGCAGACGCCACGGATCTGCGGCGCCCTGACGCGGCATCAAGTGCATCGAGCGACGTAGGTAGCCCGGGTTGAAGTTGTCGGCCTCGACCCAGTCGAGCCGCGGCATGTCTTTCTCCTCAGCCCGCAGCTCGGGCACGACCATGGTCGAGCCGTTGCTGTCCATGTGGGACAACATTCGGCAGACGAGTTCGCTGATCAGATCGGCGCGCAAGGTCCAGCTTGAGCGGAAGTAGCCGAATACGTAGGCCAGGTTTGGCACACCCGTGAACATGATGCCGCGCCACGTGACCGCCTCGGCGAAGTCCACAGTTTCGCCGTCGATCGTGAAGGGAATGTTGCCCATCACGCTGAGGTCGAAGCCGGTTGCAGTGATCACGACGTCGGCCTCGAGCTTTTCGCCGCTGCCGAGGACGATCCCGTCGGCGTCGAAGCGCACGATCGAGTCGGTGACGACCGATGCGTTGCCGTCTTTGATCGCCTTGAACAGGTCGCCGTCGGGCACGAGCGCGATGCGCTGTTGCCACGGGCGGTACGCGGGGTTGAAGTGCTTGTTGACGTCGAAGCCCTCGGGCAGCACGTCGGTCACGCCCTGGATCAGCACCTCACGCACCATCTCGGGGTACTCGATCGACGCCTTCGCTATCGCGTCGTGCTGTTCGACGATCGAGGCCCGCACGCGCTCGTGGATCTCGGTGTCGGAGACTCCGGCGGCGCGCAGTTCCTCGGCAAGTTCGTTGCGATTCGCGCCGACAAAGAAAAACGTGGGTGAGCGCTGCAGCATCGTGACGTGCTCGCACTGGTCCGCGATGTTCGGGATGAGCGTTGCCGCGGTGGCGCCCGAGCCGATCACTACGACGCGCTTAGCGCTGAGGTCGAGGTCTTCTGGCCACTGCTGCGGGTGGATCACCTCGCCCTGGAAGTCAGCGAAGCCGGGCCAGTCGGGCGTGAAGCCCTTGGAGTGGTCGTAGTAGCCCTGGCACATGTAGACGAAGCCGGCGGTGACCTGGAAGGTCTCATTGGTGTCGGTGCGCAGCACGTCGACCGTCCACACGCGATCGTCGGTCGACCAGCTCGCGCGCACGACCTTGTGGCTATAGCGAATGTGGGGCTCGAGGTCGTTCTCCTCGATGACCTCTTGCATGTAGCGCAGGATCTCGTCGCCCGACGCGATCGGCGCCTTGCGCCAGGCCTTGAACTTGTAGCCAAAGGTGAACAGGTCGGAGTCCGAACGCACACCCGGGTACTTGTGGGTCCACCAGGTGCCACCGAAGTGATCGAGCGCGTCGAGCACCAAGACGCTGCGTTCGGGGTGGTTCGCCTTGAGGTGGCACGCCCCGCCGATACCTGAGATACCAGCGCCCACGATAAGGACGTCGACGTGTTCGGTCGGTAATGCAGTATCCGGCAAATCAGTTCCCCCACTCATGCCGGTAACCGTACCGTTGCGGATTGTGAAAGATCGTTCCGGCACACCGTGGGCGCCACGCACGGCGACGTTCCTCGTCGCGGAGTCGATCAGCGCTATCGGATCGTTCGGCACGATGATCGCGATTTGGGCCTACGCCGCCTACAAGTACGACGCGACACCGGCCCAAATCTCTCTCTACGGCGTGGCCTTTGCGCTGCCCGGCGTGATCTTTGGTCCACTCAGCGGCCTCATCGTCGACCGCATCGGAGCGAAGCGCGTGCTGTTTTTTGCGAAGGCGCTCGGCATCCTCGCGTCGATCGCGTTGCTGTTTGCGAAAGACTTCACCACCCTCGCCCTGCTCAGCGCGCTGCACGGCACGGTTTCCGCCTTCGCGCGCCCCGCGCTCACCTCAATGCCGCCGCGCCTGGTGGACGACGCGCACCTCGCGCGCACCAACGCGCTGGTGGGGCTAACTGAGCAACTCTCGATCGTGCTCGGGCCCGTCGCCGCGGGGGTGTCGATCGGGATCTTCGGATTCAAGGGCGCGTTCGTGTTCGACGGGTTCACCTACGCGCTCGGGATTCTGGTGCTGCCGCTCGTCGAGTTGCGCGCCGTCAACCCGGCCTCGCTCCACGAAGTCGACGCGCCAACTTCGTGGTGGCGCGAGGCGATCGCCGGCTGGAAGATCGTGCGGCATCGGCCCGTCGTGCGACGCGTCGTGATCGTGTCGTTCGTCATCCACCTCTTGTACGGCACGTCGCTGCTGGCCGAACCGCTGTACGTGCGCGACGTGCTGCACCGGTCGACGGCGGTCTTCGCGTCGTTGCAGACCGTCTTCGGGATTCTCCTCGTCCTCGGCGGGATCATCGCGGCGCGTGTCGGCGACCGCATGGCCACGTTCCGCTGGGTCGCCGCAGGACTCATCGGGTCTGGCGTCACCGCCACGCTCTACCTCGGCACCACCAGCATCGTGCTCGCGTTCATCGGCGTGTCGATCTGGGGAGCGTTCACCGCGCTCATCTGGGGGCCGGCTCACACGGTGTTGCAGCGGGCGACACCCGAAGCGGCCCACGGCCGCGTGATGGCGGCCGATCAGCTCGCACAGAACCTCGCGCTGTTCCTCGGTCTCGGCCTCGCCGGTGTCGCCATCGGGGCGACGGGCGTGCGCACCACCGTTATGGGCCTGTCGCTGTTCGTGATCATTTCCGCGCTACTGCTGCTCGCATCCGATGCCCGCGATCGCGCGTCAGCCGGCGGCGATGGCGACGAGGCCAGCAAGCGCGAGGGCGATGCCCACGGACTGGACGCGACTGAAGCGTTCGTGGAGGAGGCGCCAAGCCAAGATCACCGTGAAGCCGGGGGCGAGCGCGACGACCGCGGCCACCAGTACCGCAAGCTCAGTCCGGAGACCGAGCACGAGCGCGACGGTGGCACCGACGTCGAGTACGCCCGCAAGCAACGCGAGGGAAACGGTGCCCCGCGGTAAGCGTTCGGCCCCACGGCCGACCGACAGCGCCGCCAAGGTGGCCAGTACGAGCGCGGTTGTACGCGACACGGCGAGGGGCCACATGCCTGACGCGTCGCTCGTCTGCGCGTAGCAAATGAACCCGAGCCCGAAGGCAAGACCCGCGCCCAGCGCCATCGCGGCGCCCGACGTGCCAACGCGCGACTCGTCGCGTTCGTGCGCCACGAGGCCCGCGGCTAT
>JBKJQZ010000174.1:0-8942 GCA_046594835.1 Acidimicrobiales bacterium
GCGCGTGCTGCCCTACTGGTACGACCAGATCGTGCCGCAGCTATACGACAACAAGACGGTGCTGATCGGTGCGCATGGCAACTCGTTGCGAGCGCTGGCCAAGCACTTGCTCGGCATCAGCGACGCCGACATCGTCAAACTCGAAATACCCACGGGCAAGCCGTGGGTATTCGAACTCGACGACAATTATCAGGTCACAAAAGAGGCCTATCTGTGACGAAGAGCTAGTTCGCCTTGCGGGCGCGCTTGGTTGCCTTGGCGGCCGCATCTAGTTGCGCGACCTTGTCCGCAGCCGCAAGCGCACGCTCCTTCTCAGCTAGTGCGGCGGACTCCGCGTTCAGACGACGAAGTTCGGCGGCGCGCTCGTCGGCCGCGATCCGGTCCTGTCGAGCCTTGGCCGCCTTGTCCGCAGCTTCCTGCTTGCGGGCGGCCTCGGCGGCGATGCGCTGCTTGGCTTGTGCCTTCTCGCGCTCGAGTTGCTGCTCACGCTGGTTTGCCTGCTGCTCGACGTGATCCTTTTGCTGCTCGACTGCTGCCTTGCGCTGCTCGTAGCGCGCCTCGGATTGCACCTCGGTGCGCGCCGCGGCGGCTTTCTCCTCGATGGCCTTGCGCATCTGGGCGACCTTGGCCCGCTGGAGGCGGGCGTCGTCGAGCAGCTGCGAGTCGCCGAGGAGTCCACCAAGGGTTTCGCGCACGGTGGCCTCGGCGCTGTCGATTGCGATGGCGACGGACCACTCGGCCGCGTCTTGGCCCCGACGCGTCACGCGTTGGAACGTGTCGACGGGCAGACGAGCCGCCTTCAGGTTGAGGTTGATCAGTTCACGGGGGATGGTCTTGAGGTTCATGAGTTCAGTCCTTAAAGGTTGTGGGCTTGGTTAGCGGCCGGTGCGGAGTTGGTCGATGCTCTCTGCGTTGGTAGCGGCCTGATCGGCCGCGCGCTCATGCGCGTCGGCGGCGGCCTCGCCGGCGATGCGTTCTCGCACCGCGGCCACTTCCTGATTCTCGACGGAGCGCTGTTGGGCGGCCACGCGTTCGTGCTCGAGTCGTTCGCGGCGAGCGAACTCCGCTTCGACCTGCTGCTCGGCACGGGCTTCGTCGCGCTCGAGTTGTGCCGCGCGCGTGGCGTCGGCCTCGGCGGCCACGATGCGCTCGCGCTCTTCGAGAATGCGCGCCCGCTCGGCTTCGAGATCAGCGCGCTCCTCGTGGAGTTCGGCCCGCTCGGCCTGATCGGCGGCCACTTCCTTGGCCTTGGCCTTGTCCTGTTCGAGCTTGCCTTCACGCATCAACAGCTCGTCGCCGACAACGTTGCCGGCCACTTCCTTGATCTTTCCTTTGGCCTTATCGAAAAATCCGCTCGCGTCGGTCGACATCTGCACTCCTTGGGGTCCGGCGCTTGTGAAAAAACGCACAATCGGTCCAGGTAGAGATACCCAGTCGTGCACAGAGCAAACGGGACTCCTGACCTGACGTGACGGGGTTTTCACCGGACCGGGCGCAGAACCCCGTCAGCGCGCCTAGGTGGGACCGGCGTGGCTACGCCTGGATCGCCTGCTGCGCTGGATGGGCAGCTTCGAGGAGATACCCGCGGGAACGTACCGTCCGTATGACGAGGCCCACCGCACTGAGTCGCCGCCGCAGGCGCAACACGTGCACGTCGAGCGCGTTGCGACCCGCAGTGCCCTCGGGCCACCCCGCACGAGCGAGCGTCTCGCGGCCGACAACGGCGCCGTAGCGCTCGACGAGGGCACGCGTGAGGCGGGCTTCGACCGGCGGCAACGACACCCACGCGGCGCCGAAGCGCAGCACGCCGTCGACGTCGAGGGTCGGCACCGAGGGCGAGTGACGCGTCGCGCGTGATTCGAGCGCGGCGATACGCGACCGCAGGTCGAGTTCCGGAGCAGGCACGCGGATCCAATCCTCGAGGCAGTCTTGGGGATGCGGAGGAGTTGCCCCGTGTTCGACCAGAAGCAAACGAGCGGTCCCCGACTCGATGAGATCGTCACGCCGAACTGACTCCCCGGGCCACCGCAGGAGCACGACATCCATGAGGGTGCAACCTAGAAATCAACTGTTGCGTGCGCGTTTCGCCGTCGTGAACCCTCGTGGGTCGCTATGGTTCGCCCAAATCGGCTTTGGGGAGGAAACAAAAAGTGGCGAAGGACACCAAGCTCGACCAGCTCGCTCGTGTGCGTCTGTTTTCAGCGTGCTCGAAGAAGGAACTGACGACTATCGGTCGGGCATCCGATGAGGTCACCGTGCCCGATGGTGCAGTGCTGTGTAAAGAAGGCGACCCGGGCCATGAGTTCTATTTGGTGCTCAGTGGCGGGGTCGACGTGAAGCGCAAGGGCAAGAAGCTCAACTCGCTCGGCGCAGGCGCATA
The DNA here is from genome assembly GCA_046594835.1 of Acidimicrobiales bacterium. Classification (GTDB taxonomy): domain Bacteria; phylum Actinomycetota; class Acidimicrobiia; order Acidimicrobiales; family JACCXE01; genus JACCXE01. The sequence goes on from JBKJQZ010000174.1 coordinate 2,381, forward strand.
CTTCGGTGAGCTCGCATTGCTGCACCGCGGCCCGCGCAACGCGACGGTCGTCGCCAAGGGCGAGACCACGCTGTTGGTGCTCGGCCAGCGCGAGTTCTCCGGCGTGCTCGACAGCATCCCGGGCCTCGCCCACAAGCTCCTCGCGGCCATGGCGCAGCGTTTGGGCGAAGCCGACATGGGCTCCAACTAGCGCACCTCGTTTGAGGACGGGCTTGCCCGCGCCTCAACGCTAAGTTCCACGCATGGCCGAACCGACCAACCCGCCCGCGCGCCGGCTCCGGCCGAGCCACGTTGCGATCATCCTCGGCGTCTTCTGGGCCCTGTTGACGGCCGCGGCTGGCATCGCGTCAGCTGTGTTCGGCTTCCACGATGACTCGCCTATCAGCCGGCAAGACCTGCTGAACGTCCCGTCTGCGGTGAAGGGCGCGTTCTACGCGATCACCACCGCGTCGTTCCTGGCCGTCGGCTACTTGTTCTCGTTGCGCGCGCAGAACTGGGAACGCGGAAAGCCCGACCGCCGCAAGACCACGCCGAAGAACGCGAAGCGTCGGGTCGAGGCATTCCGATCCGGGGTGTGGATGCGGACCCTGCTGCGCGACGGCGCCGCGGGCCTCATGCACAGCTTTATCTACTTCCCCTTTCTGATTCTGTTCGCGGTTACCAACCTCGTGATCTTCAACGAGCAGGCCCCGCCGTCGCTCAAGTTCCTCCACGGCCGCAACTACCAGGCGTTGTCGGTTGTCGCCGACGTCGCCGGCGTGTGCTTCCTCATCGGCATCGGCTGGGCGGGCTATCGCCGCTACGTGCAGCGCGTCTACCGCGTGCGCATCAAGACCCGCCCCGAGGACATGGTCATCCTCGGCCTCTTCGCGATTATTGGTATCGGCGGCTTCCTCATCGAAGCGTTCCGCATCGCGATCGTCGGACGCCCGTCGTTCGAGAAGTGGTCAGTCATCGGCTACCCGCTGTCGTCGCTGTTCGAGCACAACACCCACATGCTTGGCTGGCACCAGACGTTCTGGATCCTGCACGCCCTCGCTTTCATCACCTTCCTGATGATCCTGCCCACGACCAAGCTGCGTCACATGCTCACCTCGCCGGTGAACATGTACCTATCCGATCGCGACCGCCCCAAGGGCGCGATGAAGCCGCTGCCCAACCTCGAGCAGACCTCGCTCGAGTCCTTCGGCGCCTCGGTCATTTCCGACTTCACCTGGAAGCAACTGCTCGACACCGACGCGTGCACGGTGTGCGGGCGTTGTACCTCGGTCTGCCCCGCCCACGCCACCGGCAAGCCGCTTGACCCGCGCGAGATCGTGCTGAAGATCGGCCACGTGATGGCCGCGAGTCATCCGTCGGGTTCGGTGTCACCCGTCGTTGGCCAAGACGCGGAGTTGACCGTCGCCTCCGACTCAGTCTTCGAGCGCATCACCTCCGAAGAAATCTGGGCCTGCACCACCTGCAAGGCGTGCGACGACATCTGCCCGGTCAACATCGAGATCCTCGACAAGATCCTCGACATGCGCCGCTACCTGTCGCTCATGGAGTCGGACTTCCCGACCGAATTGGGCGGCGCGTACAAGGGCCTCGAGAACCAGGGCAACCCGTGGGCCATGAACCAGGGCGAGCGGGCCGATTGGGCCAAGGGCCTCGACGGCATCCAGATCCTCGACGGCGCCTCGCCCCTCGAGGCCGAATACCTCTACTGGGTTGGCTGCGCCGGCTCCTTCGATGACAAGAACAAGAAGGTCACCCAAGCCACCGCCAAGCTGCTGCAGCGCGCCGGCGTGAGCTTTGCGATCCTCGGCCCGTCGGAGCAGTGCACCGGCGACCCCGCCCGTCGCTCCGGCAACGAGTACCTGTTCCAAATGCTGGCGGGCGCCAACGTTGAGCAGCTCAACGGGATGGGCGTGAAGAAGATCATCACGCAGTGCCCGCACTGCTTCAACACGTTGGCGAATGAGTACCCGCAGCTCGGGGGCAACTACGAGGTCGTGCACCACAGCCAGTTCCTCGAGTACCTCATCGATTCGGGCAAGCTCGATATGTCGGAGGCCTCGCTCAACGAGCGGGTCGTGTACCACGACAGCTGCTACCTCGGTCGTCACAACGACGTCTACGAAGCACCGCGCCGCGTCATCGGATCCCTTAAGGGCATCGATCTTGTCGAGGCACCCCGCAACGGCAACCGCGGCATGTGCTGTGGCGCCGGCGGCGCGCGCATGTGGATGGAAGAACAAATCGGCACGAAGGTCAACACCGAGCGCTCGCGTGAGCTGCTCGAAACCGGCGCATCACGCGTCGCGACGGCGTGCCCGTTCTGTTACATCATGATCGACGATGGGGTGAAGGAACACGGCCGCGACGATGTAGTGGTGGCCGATATTTCTATCCACCTTCTCGAGTCGCTGGAGCGCGGCGGCTCAATCAGCTGAGCTTCGAAACCAACCTCGCTGCGGCGAAAGCCGGGGGTGAGTGGGCCTTCGCACAACTCTTCACCGAGTACCAACCGCCCCTTCTTCGTTACTTGCGCGGCCAGGCGCCCGAGCTCGCCGACGACATCGCCTCCGAGGCGTGGCTCTCGGCCGCCGGCTCGCTGCGCAATTTTGAAGGCGATGGGAACGAGTTCCGCGCCTGGCTGTTCACGATCGCACGCCACCGCTTGATCGACGAGCGGCGCAAGCAGAAGCGACGTCCGGTGACAGTGCCCGGAACCGAGACGATCGAGATGCCGGCTGTCGGCTCGCCCGAGGCCGAGGTCATCGCCGCGTCAGCGGGCGACGCCGCCGCGCAGCGCATCGTTGCGTTGCTTCCCGCCGATCAGGCCGAAGTGATCCTGCTGCGGGTCGTGGCGGATATGTCGGTCGATCAGGTGGCAGCGATCATCGGGAAGCGACCCGGCACCGTCCGGGTCCTGCAGTCGCGGGGCCTCAAGCGGCTGGCCGAGCGGGTTTCTGAAAAAGGTGTAACGCCCGGGAGCGATTGACCGCTGAAAAGGGTGAGATGGCCACCGACCCGTTCAACGACCTCAGCCCTGAGCTAACCGCGCTATTTGCTGCGGCCCGCGCTACAGAGCCGGTGTTGGAGCATCCCGCGTTATTCGCGGCGATGGCGGGTGCGGTGGATTCGGGGCGTCTCGTTCCCCACGCACCCTTATCTCGGAGACGATCAATGATTGGCAAAGTTCTAACTGCAAAAGCAGCCGCAATTACCGGCGCGTTGCTTCTCACCAGCGGCGTTGCCGCTGCGGCCACGGGCACGCTGCCCGATTCCGTCCAGAATGGGGCGTCCGACGCGGCCGACGTGGTGGGCATCAGCATCCCGGACGGCAACCACGGCTCGCAGGTCCGCGACGTTGCTCGTGACAAGTCGAACGATGGTGACGGCAACCACGGTCAGACCGTGTCCGACACCGCCCGTGACAACCACGGTCAGAACAAGGACGACGCGGCGACCCCGGATGAGGGCGATGACGACAGCAGCCCGGGCAATAGTCATGGCAGTGGTAAGTCCAAGGATTCCCACGCCAGCGACAAGGCGACGGCCAATGATGGCGAGAAGGTCGACGACGCTAACGACGACGACTCCACACCGGCCGTCACCGACGACGCCCCCGATACCGACGAGCACGACGCAGTCGACGAGGCCCCGGACTCCGACGCCGATAGCGGCAGTGACAGCGGCCACGGCGGAAGCAGTGACAGCGGCCACAGCGGCAGCGACCACCAGCCCGATAGCACCGACGACTAGGCCCTAAGCAGCACAGCAACAAGGCCCGTGGGGGCGCTGAACCGCCCCAGTCTGCGCCCCCACGGGCCCTCTCCCTTCCGAAAGAACCAACCCGCGATGACGACCGGCAGCCGCTCCGCCGGTCGTTTTTCGCGACTGGAGCTACGTGCGGGCTACTTCTCCTTGAAGTTCTCGAAGTAGCGCGACGGGGTGGGGCCGCGCTGGCCCTGATACTTCGACCCGACCGCCTTGGCCCCATACGGGTTATCGGCGGGGGTGGTCATCTGGAAGAAGCTGACCTGGCCGATCTTCATGCCTGGGTAGAGCTTGATCGGCAGGTTTGCCACGTTCGCGAGTTCGAGGGTGAGGTGGCCGTCCCAACCGGCGTCGACGAATCCAGCTGTCGAATGAATCAGCAGGCCGAGGCGGCCGAGGCTCGATTTGCCCTCGATACGCGCCACGAGATCGTCGGGCAGTTTGACCCGCTCAGACGTGGAACCGAGCACGAACTCGCCCGGGTGCAACACGAAGTACTGATCCTCGGGCACCTTCACCAACTCGGTGAGGTCTTCCTGATCGGCCTTCACGTCGATGACTTCCATCGTGTGATTCAGAAACACACGGAACAGGTTGTCGAGGTGAAGGTCAACCGACGAGGGCTGGACACAGTCCGGGCCCAACGGGTCGATGATGATGCGCCCGGAGGCGAGTTCTTCGCGGATGGTGCGGTCAGACAGGACCATGGCGCAGGACTCTAGGGGATGAGCACGACGCGACCGATGGCCTGGCGGCTCTCGATGAACTCGTGGGCCGCGGCGGCCTCGGCGAGCGGGAAGGTCCGGTCGACCAACACGGTGAGTTGGCCGGCCGCGACTTCGTTGATGAGGTCCTGCACCATCTGATTGGCGCGGGGCGTGGCGATCTCCGCGCCGAGGAACACGCCCGTGAGCGACTGGTTGTTCATGCCGAGCACACCGGCGTCGAAAGGCGTGAAGTCGCGTCCCGCGGAGCCGACCGTGACGGCCCGGCCGCGATACTTGAGACAGGCGACCGACTTCTGCAGCGTCACGCCGCCCACGGAGTCGACCACGAGGTCGACGCCCGAACCCCCGGTGATGCCGCGTACCTCGTCGACCCAGCCGTCCTTGGAGTAATCCACCGCGTGGTCGAGGCCGAGGTCGAGCAGCGGCTTGAGTCGCTCGAGCGAACTGGCCGTCGCGATGGTCGTTGCGCCGGCGCGGTGCGCGAGTTGGATCGCAGCCATGCCCACGCCACCGGCGCCCGCCTGGATCAGCACGGTCTCGCCTGCCTGCAAGCGACCGAACTCGAACAGACAGTCGTGGGCGGTGCCGAAGGCGACCGGCACGCACGCGCACGCGGTGAGATCCGCGCCCGCAGGAATCGTCCACGTGACTTGATAGGGCACTGCGATGCGCTCGGCGTGGGACCCGCTCATGAACGTGGCGACCACGCGGTCGCCCACGGCGCGGCTTTCGACGCCGTCGCCCACTTCGATGATCGTGCCGGCCGACTGGTAGCCGACGATGTGAGGGTCCGACGTGAGCGCGCCACCGAGGCGATTAAGCGTGTCGCCGCCTTCGATGCTGACCGCCTCGATCTGGATGACCACCATGCCGGGGCCACACATGGGATCGGGCACGTCCTCGTACTGGAGCACTTCGGGGGGACCATTGCGGTAGTAGACGGCGGCCTTCATGGGGTCGAGCCTATGGGCGAAGATGTCGGCATGCCGCTCGAACACCTTCAGGCAACGTGCTTCGCCCAAGACGTGGTGACCGCGCTCGCACGCGACGGCGCCGTGATCATCGACGACGTGCTCGATGCCGCAACGCTCGCGACCCTGCGCGCCGAGGTCGACCCGTGCCTCGCCGCAACCGCTGCGGGTCCGGACGAATTCACCGGGCGCAACACGCGTCGGTTCGGTTCACTCATCGAGCGCGTCCCAGCGTCGCGCCCGCTCGTTCTCAACCCGTTGATCAACGACGCGACCAAGCTCTTCCTCGACGGATCGAGCGCGTACCAACTGCATCTAACGCAGGCGATCTGCATCGGTCCCGATAGTCCCGCACAGGGCATCCATCGCGACGAGTGGGCCTTCGACTTCTTCGCCTTCCCGCGCGGCTTCGAAGTGCAGTGCAACACCATCTGGGCCCTTACCGACTTCACGGACGAGAACGGCGCGACGCGCGTCGTGCCCGGCTCGCAGTGCGACACCGAACCGAAGCAGTACACCGTCGAGGACACCGTTCCCGCCGAGATGCGCGCGGGATCAGTCGTCGTGTACAGCGGCAGCGTGTACCACGGCGGTGGGGCGAATCGCACGACCGATCAGACCCGCATCGGCTTGAACATCACCTATAACCGCGGCTGGCTGCGCCAAGAGGAAAACCAGTACCTCGCCGTGTCGCGCGAGTGCGCGGCCACGCTCGACGAAAAGCTGTTGCGCCTCATGGGCTACCAGAAGGGCGCGTTCGCGCTGGGCTACATAGACGACCTCCGCGACCCCATTAGTGCGGTCCGCCCCGAGTTCGCGAACGCCTTCGGCTTCACGGTGGACAGCTGAACCTCGGTAGAGTCCGTCAGTTCCTGCGGGTGTAGTTCAGCGGCAGAACATCAGCTTCCCAAGCTGAGAACGCGGGTTCGATTCCCGTCACCCGCTCCAAAGTTTCCGCTGGTCAGCGCCTCGCCGAGGCCGACCGACAGATCCGCACGTCGGAGCCATGGCACTTTCATGGCACATCGCAATCGGGACGGACGCCAGCGCATGACAGTCGGGGACGTGGCACAACGTCATGATGGAACACACCTAGGA
>JBKJQZ010000291.1:0-3544 GCA_046594835.1 Acidimicrobiales bacterium
CCGGGGTCCTTGAAGTCGCACTTTTGTAAGCCGGTCGGCACCGGAAGGTCGACGAACCCGGTAGCGGCCGGCGGCCGCATTCGTGCGCTCGTGATCGCCGATTCGGGTTGCACGCACTCTCGTTTGGCGAAGGGCACGTGGGCGGCGGCCCCGGTCGCAAGCACAACCGACGTCGCGCTGGAGCGGTAGCGGTACTTCAGGCCGATTTCAGGTCCGTAGAAATAGACCGCTGGCGCCCCTCGCAATTCGCAGGACACCGCGGCGGCGTTGACGAGTCGGAGAGTCCACGAGCGAACGCCGTCGAATGTCGTATCGCTGGCGGTCTCGGCTCGCAGGTCTTTGCCCCGGCAGCGCTGCGTCGCCGCAGTCGATCGATACGCATCAGCGAGGTCGGCCACAAGGGCGGTTCGCAAGATGGGGTCATCCGCGTATGGCTGGCCGCACATCGCAAAGGGCCCCGGCAACGATGCCGAGAACGGGCCCGCGCCGTGGATATAGATCTGCGCACTGTGCGCGACGCCCACGTCGGCGGGGGAGCACGCTTCTTTCTCGACGACGAAGTACGCAGCTGCGTTCGGGACCACATCAATTGGGCGCGCGGGAGGAGCGTCAATCATCACGCCAGCACGCCGTAAGACGGTGAACGACAGCTGATAGGCGTTCTGGCTCACGACAAGATTCGGATAGCCCCGGACGGTGCAGGTCTCGGCCGACGTGTTCGTCAACAAGAACTCCCACGTTGCGAAGGGCGCACGCGTTCGTCCCTCACGGGCCGAAAGGCTTAGGGCCGAGTTGTCGCACGTGCTGTCGCTCATCGCCAGACGGGGTTGAGTCGGGCGGGGCGGCCCGTAGTTACCGACGCATGCGCCGGAGACGCGCCACTTTCCGGCTAAGTCTTTCGAAGCGCCGATCGTCGCAAAGCCCTGCGGCCGCGCTCTGGTATCGGTGGTCTTGAACGTGGCGTTGCCCGTCAGTTCCCAGTAGCGCGGGCTGCCGCCACGCGACTCGACGTACGCCTCGAGCGCCTCGCGCGGCGTAGCGCCGTAAGTATCCGTGCTTAACCCGACGCCGAGGCAGTTTTCGTTGCTGCGTGAGCCGCTGTCTGACGCGAACCAGATGAAGCTCGCGACGAGCGCTACGGCAACCACACCGCGCGCCACTTCCTTCGTCACGACCTAGACGGTACGCCCGTTACGCAGCAGCAAGACCCCGCCGGTCAGATCCAGGGAAGGTCGGCCCGTCACGGTCTGACTGCATTTTCCCGGCCCAGCGACGGGTTAATGCACTCAGATCAGCCTCAGAAGGGTGCGGGGTCGCCGTCGCGTTCGACGACGGGGGAGGACCAGCCGGTGACGCGGGCGAGATTGTCCGCGACTGCTTGCCACTCCCGGGGCTTCCAGCCCTCGGCTTTGCCGTCGACGGTCCCGTCCATCGCAATGTGGACGAACGCCGGGAGGCGCTCGATGCCGAATGCCTTGATGATGACGGAGTCGGGATCGGGGAACACGAGCAGGTTGTTCACGATGGGGCCGAGGAACATGCGGCACTCGCTCGCCGAAGCCGGCAGGAGCAGGCCCACCCGCACGTCGGCCTGACCGAAGTGCGTCAAAACCCGCTCCGCCATCGGCAGGACCCAGGCGCCTTCGTTCGCGAACGGATCAAGGGCAACCACCGCCAGGTGGAACGTCGTCAACCACTCGCGCAGGCTCCGGCCTTTGCCGGTAAGCGGCGTGAGTTGTACGTCGGTGGAAATGGTGGTCGCCACGAGCACGAAAAGGTAGTGCGGCACCTAGTGTGACTGCGAGATGGCCCATCCGATTGAACGGCTCCGCTGGGCCGCGCGCAACGACGGCGACGGGCCGCGCCTGTCCGGATTGACCGCAGCGAGGGCGCTCGGCGGCTTCAACGGCGACCCCGCCGGCCTCGTCACGGCGTGTCGCCGTCTCGTGCAGCGCCAGCCGGCGATGGGCCCGGTGTGGTGGGCCACGGCGCGGATGCTCGTCACTCCCGACGTGCCCCACGTTGAGGCGTCGCTCATCGAAGACCTACTGATCGACGATCCGACCGGCGAAGAAGTTACCTACTTCCTCGACGGGCTGATCCCGGGCGAGTCGACAATGTTGATCGTTGGTCCGCCCTGGTACTCGGGCGAAGCGCTGACCCGGCGCGGCGACATCACGGTGCTCGCGGTCGACACCCCAGTCGGCTACGGCCTCGCCCGGGCCCTCACGCACGCCGACGTCGACGCGATCGACGTGCGCGACGCGGGCATCGGCGCCGCAGCCGCGGCCGCCGACGTTGTGCTCATCGACGCAACCGCGGCGGGCCCCGACGGCATCATCGCCGCATCGGGTGCGCGCGCCGCAGCGGCGGTGGCGCGCGCAGCGGGTCGCCACGTGGTGGTTGCCGCGGGCGAAGCGACCGTGTTGCCGGCTCGCATGTGGGAAGCGCTGTGCACCGCTCTCGACGGCCAAGACGAGCCGTGGGACGCCGAGTACGAGCTCGTGCCGCTCAGCCTCATCGAGACAATGGTCGGCCCGACGGGTGCGATGGAACCAGCGCGGGCCGTCACGCGGGCCGACTGCCCCATCGCGGCAGAACTGCTCCGCCCGCTGACCTAGCGGCAGCGCGCAGCGCTACGTTGCGCGCATGGGTGATTCCGTTTCCTTCCCGTCCAACGCCGACCCCGCAGGCGGCTACCTCGCCGTTCCGGCCAGTGGGTCCGGGCCCGGCGTGATCGTCGTGCAGGAGTGGTGGGGCCTCAACCCGCAGATCAAGGGCGTGGCCGACCGGCTCGCGTCGGAAGGGTTCGTGGCGCTCGCGCCCGACCTGTACCACGGCGAGTTGGCCGAGCACGACGAGATGGACAAGGCCGCGCACCTCATGAACACCCTGCCGGGCGAGCGCGCCGCGCGCGACATGCTCGGCGCCGTCGACTACCTGCTGGCGCGAGACGAGTGCACGAGCACCAAGGTCGGCGCGATCGGCTTCTGCATGGGCGGGATGCTCACGATGATCCTGGCCGCGATCGGCGGCGACAAGATCGGCGCGGCCACGCCGTTCTACGGCGCGCCGGTGTTCGGCAACGCGCCGGACTGGTCGGGCCTCACCGCGCCGATCAAGGGCCACTACGCAGTGAACGACGATTTCTTCAAGCCCGCCGAGGTCACCGCCATCGAGGAAGAGCTCAAGGCGATGGGCAAAGACGTCGAGCTGACCATCCACGTTGGCGCCGGTCACGCGTTCACGAACGAGACCAACGCGATGGGCACCTACGACAAGGAACTGGCCGAAGAGTGTCTCGCCGATGCGTTCGCTTTTTTGAAGTCTCACTTGTAGTCATAGGCTGACGGCATGTCAGCACGCTCACGCGACCTGCCCCGCCGCTCCTGTCTGTCGGTCCCCGGTTCGAGCGAGAAGTTCCTCGCCAAGGGCCCGACCATCAACGCCGACATGACCTTCCTCGACCTCGAGGACGCCGTCGCTCCGCTGGAGAAGGTCGGCGCTCGGGCCAAGGTCGTCGACGCGATCAAGAACCTCGACT
>JBKJQZ010000103.1:0-4269 GCA_046594835.1 Acidimicrobiales bacterium
CAACCCGGTGCTGATCGGCGAGCCCGGCGTGGGCAAGACGGCCATCGTCGAGGGCCTGGCCCAGGCCATCGCGGCAGACAACGTGCCCGAGACCCTCACCGGCAAGCAGCTCTACACCCTCGACCTCGGTGCCCTCGTGGCCGGGTCGCGTTATCGCGGTGACTTCGAGGAGCGCCTCAAGAAGGTGCTCAAGGAAATCAAGACCCGAGGCGACATCATCTTGTTCATCGACGAGCTGCACACCCTCGTGGGTGCCGGCGCGGCCGAAGGCGCGATCGACGCCGCCAGCATCCTCAAGCCGATGCTGGCGCGCGGCGAACTGCAGACCATCGGTGCCACCACGCTCGACGAGTACCGCAAGCACCTCGAGAAGGACGCCGCGCTCGAGCGTCGCTTCCAGCCGATCCGCGTGGAGGAGCCGTCGCTCAGCCACACGATCGAGATCCTCAAGGGCTTGCGCGACGGTTACGAGAAGCACCACCAGGTCACGATCACCGACCAGGCGCTCGTTGCCGCAGCGAACCTCGCTGATCGCTACATCGCCGATCGCTACCTGCCCGACAAGGCCATCGACCTCATCGACGAAGCCGGCTCGCGCCTGCGTATCCGTCGCATGAAGAAGAAGCCAGGCGCTCCGACCGAAGCGACCCTCGCTGCGGTTCGTCGCGACAAGGAAGCCGCGATCGAAGCCCAGCAGTACGAAGTCGCGAAGGAACTTGCGGCCAAGGAAAAAGAACTGCGCGAGCAGGTCGCCGTGGCCCAGGCCGCCGGTGTGCCTGCCGACCAGGAGATCCGCCCGGAAGACAATCTCTTCGACGTCGTCGACGAGGAAGTCATCGCCGAGGTGCTCTCGCACTGGACAGGCATCCCGGTCTACAAGCTCACCGAAGAAGAGACCGCCAAGCTGCTGCGGATGGAAGACGAGCTGCACAAGCGCGTCATCGGCCAGGAAGACGCCATTCGGGCGGTCTCCCAGGCGATCCGGCGTACGCGAGCCGGTCTGAAGGACCCGAAGCGTCCGTCGGGCTCGTTCATCTTCCTCGGCCCGTCCGGGGTTGGTAAGACCGAGCTCGCGCGCACGCTCACGGAGTTCCTTTTTGGTGACGAGTCGGCGCTGATCCGCCTCGACATGTCTGAGTACATGGAGAAGCACACGGTCAGCCGTCTGGTCGGTGCTCCTCCGGGGTACGTCGGGTACGAAGAGGGCGGTCAGCTCACTGAGGCGGTTCGGCGCAAGCCGTTCTCCGTCGTGCTCTTCGACGAAATCGAAAAGGCCCACCCAGACGTCTTCAACACGTTGCTGCAGATCCTCGAAGACGGTCGCCTGACCGACAGCCAGGGGCGCACGGTCGACTTCAAGAACACCGTGTTGATCATGACCTCCAACCTCGGCACCGCCGACCTGCGGAAGACGTCGCTCGGCTTCTCGAAGACGAGCGAGACGCTCACGCACGACCGGATGAAGGAAAAGGTCAACGAGGCGCTGAAGGTTCACTTCCGCCCCGAGTTCCTGAACCGTATCGACGAGATCATCGTGTTCCACGAGCTGAGCAAGGAAGAGATCATTCAGATCGTCGACCTGCTCATCGTGCGCATCCGCGAACAGCTCGAGGGCCAGGGCCTCGGCTTTGAGCTCACAATGGAAGCGAAGGGCGTCCTCGCCGAAAAAGGTTGGGATCCGCAAATGGGTGCACGGCCGCTGCGCCGGGCGATCCAGCGCATGATCGAACAGCCGTTGTCGGAGAAGATCCTGGCCAAGGAGTTCGACGCCGGCCAGACGATCCTCGTCGATGCGGAGGACAACGACATCGTGTTCAAGATCATCCCGGCGCTCGAAGCGCCGCCGGTCGAACTCGCAGGCTCCGGAACCGAGTAAACAGGCGTCCGATGGGCGTCTACAAGAACATCCTGGTCGGGACCGACGGTTCCGCGACGGCTGCCATCGCGGTGGACAAGGCCATCTCGGTTGCGCTCGCCGCGGGCGCCAAGCTGACCATCTTCTCGGCGGGCAAGAGCCCCAAGGCCGACGACGTAGTCGCGGCTGCACTCGCCCGCGTGAAGATCGCGGGGATCAAGAAAATGGCGGGCAAAGCCGTGGACGCGCCGCCGGCCGACGCGCTTGTCGCTGAGGCGGTCAGCGGTGGCTACGACCTGCTTGTGCTCGGTAACAAGGGCATGCAGGGCATCGGCCGGTTCGTCGCTAACAGCGTGCCGAACAAGGTGTCGCGCATGTCACCGTGCGCGCTCCTGATCGTTCGCACCACCTAGTTGCGCCGCGCTCTGGCGGGTGCGGTTGCGCTCGCGTCTGTATTGCTGCTCAGCGGGTGCCAGGCCGGCATTCGTGTGGGCATCGACGCCAACAATCACGGCGGCGGACGCGTCGTCGCGGTGGTCACCCTTGACAAGGAGGCCCAGGCGATCGCGGGCGATCTGCGCGGGAAACTTTCAGTCGACGACCTCACCAAGGCGGGCTGGAAGGTGGTCGGCCCGGAGAAGGTCGGCGGCGACGTACGCATTACCGCGACGAAGCCCTTTGCATCGGCGGCGGGCGCGGCTCGTGCGGTGCATGAACTTGACGGCGCCAAGGGAATGTTTAAGAACTTCCGCCTCACGCAAAAGCGCGGTCTGTTCCGCACAACCACGGCGTTCGCGGGCACGGTCGATCTGCGCCAAGGCATCGACGCGTTCAGCGATGACGAGCTAACCGATGTGCTCGGCTCACCTCTCGGAGCGACGCCCGAGGAGTTCGCCCAGCGGATCGGTTCGGCGGTAAGCGACGCGCTGCCGATCACAGTCGGAGTGCTGCTGCCCGGCGAGGTGACGTCGAATGCGCCCGTCGACGACGGCGGCTCGGCCGCGTGGCACCCCAAGCTCGGCGAACGCATCCAACTCGTGGCGAGCGCCCGGCAGTGGAACACCAAGGTGATCGTGCTGCTCGCAATTGGCGTACTCGCCCTCGGCACCGCGCTCATCGTCGGTCGGGGCCGCCGCCGTCCGCGTTCCTGACCGACTTTTTGTGCATCGCGCAGGACAGTCCTGGGGAATGCACACCGGTTCGGCCGGCGCGGTGCTGTAACACCCCACCCGTAGGATCGTCTCGTGGCCAAGACCCGCACGATCTTTCGCTGCACGGTGTGCGGAGCCGTCAGCCCGCAGTGGGCGGGCCAGTGCGGCAGCTGTGAGCAGTGGAACACGCTGGTCGAAGGGGTTGAGCACGCAGCGGGACCGGCCGCGAAGGCCGCGGCCTACGGGGGCCCGGCGGCGAAGCCGGTGCGACTTACGTCGGTTGATTCGTCCGACGCCCAGGCGCGGCCCACACACATCACTGAGTTCGACCGCGTGCTCGGCGGCGGCCTCGTGCCGGGATCGGTCACGCTGCTCGGCGGCGAGCCGGGCGTCGGCAAGTCGACCCTCACGTTGCAGATCCTCGGGTCGCTCGCAGCCACCGGCCGCCGCGGGTTGTTGGTCTCCGCCGAAGAGTCGCCCCAGCAGGTGCAGCTGCGCGCCGCGCGTCTTGGCGCGCACCTCGACGAGGTGTGGATCGTCGCCGAGACGGCGCTACCCGCGATCCTCGCCGCCGTCGTGCAGGTGCAGCCCGACCTGCTTGTAGTCGACTCGATCCAGACCGTCTTCGATCCGGATCTGAGCTCATCGCCCGGGTCGGTCACGCAGGTGCGCGAGTGCGCGCACGCACTGGTTATGGCGGCGAAGGCATCGAACGTCGCGACGATGCTCGTGGGCCACGTGACCAAAGAGGGCAATATCGCCGGCCCTCGCGTGCTCGAGCACATCGTGGATACCGTGTTGTCCTTCGAGGGCGACCGCCACCACGCGCTTCGCCTTCTGCGGGCGCAGAAGCACCGCTTCGGTGCGACGGGCGAGTTGGGCATCTTCGAGATGCGTGAGCAGGGCCTGATCGCGCTCGACGACCCAGCCGAGTTGTTGCTGGGTGATCGTCGCCCCGAGTTGGCCGGATCCTGTGTCGTGCCGATCACCGAAGGTCGCCGCACGTTGCTGGTCGAAGTGCAGGCGCTCGTGAACAAAACGACGGCGCCGATGCCGCGTCGCTCGGCCCAGGGGATCGACAGCAACCGCCTCGCCATGCTGATGGCGGTCCTGGAACGCAACAGTGGGTTCCGCTTCTACGACAAAGACGTCTATGCGTCGGTCGTCGGCGGCGTGCGCATCGCGGAGCCCGCCGGCGACCTCGGCCTGGCGATTGCGCTCGCGTCCACTGCCAGTGAGACGCAGGTGCCTTCCGACATTGTC
>JBKJQZ010000273.1:0-11737 GCA_046594835.1 Acidimicrobiales bacterium
CGTTGCCGCGGTCTCCTCGGGGCGCTTGTAGTACCCGGGCGTCACGGAGGTGCCGCGGCAACGTTCCACAACGAGTGGCTACGCACCGGCGACCTCGGCTACCTGGTCGAGGGCGAGTTGGTGCTGTGCGGGCGCATCAAGGACGTCATCATCGTCGGCGGCCGCAACGTGTTCCCCGAAGACGTCGAGCGCGCCGCGGAGCGCGCCGACGGCGTGCGCGCCGGCAACGTCATCGCGTTCAGCATCGTGAGTGACCGCGGCAAGGAGCGACTGGTTGTGGTCGCCGAGACCAAGGCCGACGACATCGGCCCGGTGCGCGCCGACGTGGCGAAGTGTGTGCGCGAGTCGATAGGCCTCCCGACCGACGACGTGGTTCTCGTTCTACCGGGGTCGCTGCCGAAGACCAGCAGCGGAAAGCTGCAGCGCAGCTTGTGCCGCACCCGCTACCAGGCCGACGAACTGCAGGGCGTCTAGGAAGTGGGGCTAGCCCTTCTTTAGATCGGCGACGATCGACGCAAACATGTCGCGGTCGCCGCCGTAAGGCGCGTAGAACGACAGGCGGTCGAGCACGTCGCCAAAGCGCGTGAGGAGTCCGGCCGCGACCTTGTCGGGCGCGGCGACGACTGCGAACGCGTCGAGCACGTCGTCAGAGATAGCGGTGCCCATCTCTTCCCACTTGCCTTCCTTCGACAGCGCGTTGAGCTTGGGCTGGAGGTCGTTCCATCCGTGGAGTTCGAGCACGCCCTTGTACGCGGGGGTCGAGCCGTAGAACGCGATCTGACGACGCACGCCGACTGACGCGGCCTCCATCTCCTCGTCGTTGGTGCCCGTCACCACAAAAGCCGGGATCGACAACTCGAAGTTGGATCGGTCGCGGCTACCGGCCTTGAAGCCACGATCGAGCGCCGGAAGGGTGACCTCTCGGATGTAGCGCTCGGTGGTGAAGCCGTGCACGAGCATGCCGTCGCACACCTCGCCGCACACCTCGGTCATCTTCTCGCCGACCGCAGCGAGGAACACCTTGGGCGGGCCGTGCGGATTGGGTCCGGGGGAGAAGAACGGCGTCATCAAGTGGTGTTGGTAGAACTCGCCTCGGAAGTCGAGCTTGGCCTCACCCGCCCAGTCGGCCCAGATCGCACGCATCGCGAGCACGAACTCACGCATGCGGGGCGCCGGGTGCGACCACGGCATCGAGAAGCGCTTCTCGATGTGGGGCTTGATCTGCGAACCGAGGCCGAGCAGGAAACGACCCTTCGACGCGAGCTGCAGGTCGTTTCCGATCATTGCGGTGGTCATGGGGTTGCGGGCGAACGCAACCGCGATGCCGGTGCCGAGTTCGATCGATTCGGTGTGCTCGGCGCCGAGCAGGATCGGCAGGAACGGGTCGTGCGAAGTCTCCGCCGTCCAGACACCCGAGTAGCCGGCGTCCTCCTGGGCTTTGGCCAGCGCGCCAACGCCGTCGATCGATCCACCGAAACCAAGTCCACCGTCAACTTTCATGCCGCGCAGGCTACGGCGTGCACGCCTCACGATGTCGCCCGTGGGGGTCGTTACGCTGCGCGGGTGGAACCAGTCGCCCTTCGGCCTCTACGCGTCGGGGAAACCCTCGACGTCGCCATCAAGCTCTACCGGGCGCACTTCGCCACGTTGGTGCGGATCGTTTTCGTCGTGTCGGCGCCGGCGCAGATCCTCCTGGGCCTGCTGCAGGCCTCGATTCGCACGAACCTCGACACGTCCGGGTCGAGCCTGCAGTTCAATTCGACCGACGGCACGTACGAAGACATCGACGGCAAGAAGCTCGCCGCCACCCTGGCCGGATTCCTCGTGGTGACCATCATCACGCTGTTGACGAGTGAGCTCGCTTCGGCCGCCACGTTCCGTTCCGTCGGCGCGGCCTACCTGGGTGAGGAGCAGGACTGGAAGCAGAGCCTGCGCTACGCGTTCAAACGACTGCCGTCGATTATCTGGCTCTTCATCGCGAAGAACTTCGTGATTGTGTGCGGCTTCATCGCCTGCATCATCCCGGGCGTGTACTTCTACGCCGGGTACGGCGTGACTACTCCGGTACTCATGCTCGAAGGACTGCGCGGCCGTAAGGCCATGCGCCGGTCGCGTGATCTCGTGAAGGGCCGCTGGCGCCCGACCGCCGGCGTGTTGTTGCTCGGCGCCGTGCTGACCCAGATCATCAGCGGAGCGATCGGCGGTGTCGCCGCAGGTGTGTTCTTCACCAACAACGAAGTGGCAAGTGACGTCGCGCGCGTAATCGGCGGGATCGTCGGCGCAAGCCTCACCGTGCCGATCCTCGCGGCGATCATCACCGTGCTCTACATCGACCTACGCGTACGAAAAGAAGCCTTCGATCTGGAGTTGCTCGCCGAGACGGTCGGCGTCGACCCGACCGGGTTGCCGGCTCCTGCGTTCGTGCCGGAGCCGCTTGCCTTCGGTGACGACGATGATCAGCCGCCGTTCTGGCCCCCGCCGCCCGGGTGGAAGCCCAAGTCGCAAGCGTGAGCGACGCCGACGAGCTCCAGCGCCAAGCGCGGGAGATCCTCGACGGCAGCCGCTTTCACGAGCGCCGTACGCCGGGACCTTTCGCCGGACCGCTACGTCGTCTCGGCGACTTTCTCGACCCTGCTCTTGGTCCGATCGGGCGCGTCATCGCCCGAATCGTTGGAGCGCTGGGCGACTGGTGGGCCGAACCGCTCGCCCGGGTGATCCTCGTGGGTGCGGTTGTTGCTGTCGCCGTGGTGGTGTGTGTCCTCATCATCCGTCGCCGCACGGCCGTGTCGTTCGCGCGCGGCGGAAACGGGCAGGGCGCGGGTGAACAAGACCCGGAAGTACTCGAACGCGCCGCAGCCGAGGCCGAAGTGGCGGGCGCATTCGACGACGCGGTGCGGCTGCGCTTTCAAGCCGGCGTACTGCGCCTGCAACGCGACGGTCATGTACGCCGCGGCCGTTCAACGCCGACGCGCGCGATCGGTCAACAGCTTCACCTCGCCGAGTTCGACCGGCTCGGGCGTAGCTTCGACGAGGTCGCGTACGGCGGGCGACACGCGTCCGCGAGCGATGCCGCCGAAGCTCGACAGTCCTGGGAACGCGTGCGCGCCGAGACGGGCAAACGCGCATGACGGCGAGGTGGCGACAGATGTCGCCGCGCGCGCGCGGGTGGACGGCCGGGATCGTGGTGCTTGTCGGCGCGACGCTCGCCATTGGTGGGCTCAACAGCCTCGGGCAAGCGCCGAGTGGACCGTCACTGTCGTCGTACGCGACCACTGGCGATGGTCTTGCTGCGGTGGACGAACTGCTCAACCAGAACGACCACGCCACCACACAGCTGCGCGTCTCGCTCGACAAGGCGGTGTTGGCGCCGGACCAAACGGTGGTCGCGTTGGGTCAGGTGTTCTCCGGCGACGAGCGCCGTGCCCTGCGGGCATTCCTTCGGGGCGGTGGACGCCTCGTGACCGGTGGACCCGAGGCCGAGCCGTTCCTACGCACGTTGGTGGCAGATCTGCGTTGGCGCGCGGTCGGCGCGGAACGTTTGCGCGTCGCGTCGCAGGTGCCGGAGGTGACGGGGCTGCGGGAGGTCCGAGCGGAAGGCTTCGGTTCCTGGACGCGCGGGGCCGGCACCCGGCTCTTCGAAGGCGAGCCCAACAGCGCGTTCGAGTTGGCCGTCGGGGACGGCGTGGTGGTTGCGCTCGCAGACCCGTCGCCATTAACGAACGACTGGCTCGAGCGGGCCGACAACGCCGGGTTTGCGCAGCGCGTCGCGGGCCCCGCAGGGCGTGCGGTCGGGTTCGCGGAGAACGGGCACGGCTACGGACTCAACTCGGGCCTCGCGGCGGTGCCATCACGTTGGAAGGCCGCGCTTTGGTTTGGCGCGATCGCGGCGCTCGTCGGGGCGCTCGCAGCCGGGAAGCGCTTCGGCCCCGTCGATGTCGAGCCCGAGGCTCTGGCCCCCGAGCGCACTCGGTACGTAGCAGCCGTGGCCTCGACCCTCGCGCGCACCCGGGACCTTGATGCCGCGGTTGCTCCGTTGCGAGCAAGGGGAGCAGAACTGCTGCGGCGGCGCACCGGTCACGTCGCTGCTGATCCCGCAGACCTAGCGGCGACGGCGCGCCTCGCGGGCCTGAGCGCGGAAGACGCGAAGACACTTGTTGATCCCATCGCCGATGAACGCGCCCTGGTCGCGCTCGGACGAACCGTCTCACGACTCGAGGAGCACTAATGCCACCCCGTACCACCCCACCTCGTACCACTTCACGCCGAACGACTTCGCTGGCCGAAATGCGTGCGCGTGTCGGCGCCGAAGTCGGAAAGGTCGTGGTCGGCCAAGAGGAAGCACTCGATGCGATTCTCGTTGCGCTCGCCGTGGGCGGACACGTCCTGCTCGAAGGCGTACCGGGCACGGCGAAGACGCTCATGGCCACCGCGGTGTCGCGCGCGCTCGGCGTCGATAGCCAACGCATCCAGTTCACGCCTGATCTGTTGCCATCCGACGTCACCGGCACCATGACACTGCGCGGCAACCAATTGGTGTTCCGGCCTGGTCCCGTGTTCACCAACGTCCTGCTCGCCGACGAGATCAACCGGACGCCACCCAAGACGCAGTCCGCGCTGCTCGAAGCCATGCAGGAGCGCCAGGTGACCGTCGACGGCGAACGGCGTCCGATCGACGAGCCCTTCATCGTGATCGCCACGCAGAACCCGATCGAATACGAAGGCACCTACCCGCTGCCCGAGGCCCAGCTCGACCGCTTCCTCGTGAAGGTCGACGTCACCTACCCCGACGCCGCGACGGAACGGGCGATGCTCGAGCTCGCCCACCACGGCGTAACGCCGGCCACGCTCGACGACGTTGGACGGGTTGTGACCGCGGCGGACCTCGCGTCGATGCGTGCGCTGGTCGACGCAACCGACGTGGCCGACGACGTGCTGGATTACGTCGTCGCACTGATTCGCCAGACCCGATCGCTTCCCTCGGTCGCGCTCGGCGCTAGCCCTCGCGCGGCGGTGCACCTCCTCGCCGCGAGCCGGGCGATGGCGCGCCTGAACGATCGCGATTATGTGACCCCCGACGACGTTGTGACCGCCGCGTTGCCCGTCCTTCGACACCGTCTACTGCTGCACCCTGAAGCCGAGCTCGAGCACTACCGGCCCGATGACGCAATCCGCGCGGCGATCGCCGCAGTGCCCGTCCCTCGATGAGCCCTACGCGGCGAGCCGCGCTCGTGGTCGTTGCGGTTGCGTTTGCGGCCACGGTCGTGCCGGTGTCGCTCGCCGTGCTCGCGCTGGTTGCGGTTCTCAGCGCGATCGTCGTCGACGCGCTGTCGGTGCGCAGTCGTGTCGCGGTCACTCGCACGCTGGCGCCGGTTGTGTCGCGCGGTATCGCGTCGCCCGTGGGTATCGAACTCGATACGGCGGTGCGCGGCACGGTGGAGATACGTCAGCCCATCCCGAGCGCGCTGAGGCTCGAGCCCGATACGCAACGCGAGCGGCTCGACGCGATGCTCACGCCGATCCGGCGCGGCCGCTACGCGGTGCCGGTGCCGGTTATGCGCCGGACTGGTCCCCTCGGTCTGGGTCGGTGGGATCGGCCCGCGGCGATGGAGCCGGTGGAAGTCGCCGTCTTCCCTGATCTGGTCAACGCTCGGCGACTCGTGCTGCGCGTGCGCAAGGGCCGCTTTGGTAGTGCTGGTCGCCAAGCGCGCGGTCCGCTTGGTCTCGGTACCGAGTTCGAGCTAATCCGGGAGTACGCGCCCGACGACGACATCCGGCAGGTGAACTGGCGGGCGACGGCGCGCGTCGGGCGCCCGATGAGCAATCAGTACCGGATCGAGCAGGACCGCGACCTGCACTGCCTCATAGACGCGGGACGTCTCATGACCGCACCGGTCGGAGACCGCTCGCGTATCGACGTCGCTCTCGACACGATGACCGCTCTCGGTTTGGTGGCCGACGAGCTTGGCGATCGGTTCGGCGTGGTCGCCTTCGACTCGGCGGTGCACCACCACCTGCGGCCGCGTCGCAACGGTGGTGGCTCCGCGGTGCGGGCGTGTTTCGACCTCGAGGCGCGCAGCGTCGACAGCGATTACGAACGGGCCTTCCAGCTTGTTGCCACCGCGAAGCGCGCAATGGTCGTTGTGGTGACCGATCTGCTCGATGAGAGCGCAGCGGTTTCGCTGCTTGCGGGCGTACCCGCGCTGACCCGTCGCCACGCCGTGGTCGTGGCCACGGTGCGCGACCCCACGCTGCACGAAATCATGCGGCGCGACCCGGACTCGGCGGTCGACGTGTACGAGGCCTCGGTTGGTGCCGCGGTGCTCGCCGCACAGACGCGGAGCGCCGCGCGCCTGCGCGCAGCGGGTGCAACCGTGATCGAAGCGTCGCCGTCCGCGTTACCGGCGGTGTGCGTGGACGCGTACCTCAGTCTGAAGGCGCGAGCGCGGCTGTAGGCCTGCCGCGCCACACCACGAGGCTCCAGTAGGTTCCGCCGACTAGTAGCCCCACCGCCGCGTTGATCGCGAAGCCGTAACCGGCAGGCGTGATGAACCCTTCGATGAGGCCCGCGAGCACGAGCCACGGCGCGGTGCCGAGAACGAGCTCGATCGCCGCGCGTGCTTCGGTGACGACGGCCGCGCCGCGTGTCTTGCGCCCGGGTGACACCAACGCGCGCCCGACCCGCAAGCCTGCGGCTCCGGCGATGACGATGCAGGAAAGCTCGAGCACGCCGTGCGCGATGACAAGCGTGAAAAAGGCGCTGCCGCGGCCCGCATGCGTCGCCAAGCCACCCACCGCGCCGAGCAGCACGCCGTTGAACATGAGCGTGGCGACCGTACCGACGCCGAAACTGAGCCCACCCGCAAACGCCAGAAAGGTGACGCGGATGTTGTTGGTCATGATCTCGCTAGCGAACGCAGAGGACTGGGCGGAACTCAGTCCGGCCGATCCCGCCGTACGCGACCCGTCCTCGATACCGCGGAACGCCTCGGGAACAACGCCGAGGGCGGCGGCAGGGTCGTGTCCGGCCCACACGAAGGCGAGCAGGGCGGGAACAAACAGCAGGCCGGCGGCGACGAGCAACGCGCCCGGGCTCGATCGCACGCGTTGCCAATAACCCGTCGAGAAGAACGACCAGATGGATTCGCGCCGAACCTCGGTGTCATAGACCGTGGTGCGGGCGCGCCCGACTAGTGACTCGAGGCGGGCCACCACGGGCTCGCCCGGCAGCCCGCGACGCGCCAAACCCAAATCCCCGACGGCGGAGCGGTAGAGCTCACCCATCCGCAGCACGCGCGTGGCCCCGAGCTTCTCCGGACGACGTTTGGCCGCGGCAAGAAGCTGCTCCAGTTCCCGCCAGGCGTCCTCTCGTGCGGCGACAAAGCGATCTACGTTCGTAGGCATGCGCTACGAGGATGCCATCTCGACGCAGACCCCCGAGGGTCTGGTTATCGAGATAACCCTGGCGGGGGTCGGATCCCGGTTCGCGGCGGCGATCATCGATACCGCCATCCAGTTCGGCGTCGTGCTCGCGATCCTGCTTGGCGTTTCGATCATCGGCAATGAAGTTGGCGCCGCGATCGGTTTTCTGGCCAGCTTCGTGTGGTTCTTTGGCTACGACGTTGTGTTCGAGACGCGGGCGAGTGGTCGCACGATTGGCAAGCGAGCTACCGGCTTGCGCGTCGTGAAAGCCGACGGTCGGCCCGTGGACTTCCGTTCCAGCGCGATCCGCAATCTGCTTCGCCTGATTGATGCGCTGCCGGGGCTGTACCTCGTGGGCATCATCACGGTGTTCGTGTCGAAGAACAACCAACGCCTCGGCGACCTCGCCGCGGGCACGGTTGTGATGCGGGAGCGTAAAGGCGAGGTCAAGACCGAACCGTTCCGGGCTGAGCAGTTCTATGACGACGACCTCGAGACCTGGGACGTGTCGCGCGTGACCGCGACGGACGTCGCGGCGGTGCGCCAGTTTTTGGAGCGCCGCCACGGCCTCGAACGCGTCGCGCGTGAACGACTCGCGAAAGACCTTGCGCGCCGCCTCTTCCCGGCGGTGGTAGGGCCGCCTGCACAGATCGCGCCCGAGCGATTCCTCGAGCAACTGCTCGCAGCGAAGGCCGCCCGGTCGCGATGACCACGGCAACCCGCGTGTCGCTTAGCGACCTACGCGTGGCGGGCGTGTTGATGCTCGCTGCGGGCGTGGTGCGTGGCGTTGCGCACTCCTCGCTTGGTTTGCCGTGTCCGCTGCGTGCGATCACGGGCGTGCCCTGCCCCTTGTGTGGCATGACAACCAGCGTGACCGCTGCGGCGACGGGTCACCTTCGCGATGCGGCAGTCGCGAACCCGGCCGGCCTGGTGGCTGTCGTGGTCGCGCTTGTGTTGGTGCTGCGTCCGCGCCTCGAGTCCGTTGACCTGCCACGATGGGCTATTCCTGCGGCGCTAGCCGTTATGTGGATCTGGCAGCTGTTTCGATTCCAGCTCATCTGAAGGAGCGGTTCATGGCAGAAGCGACACGACCCGAAGCGGGGCCTCGCGCCAGTTTCGGTCTGCGGTTTGTGGCGACCCTTATCGACGGAGCGATTCTCTTCGCTCTTAGCCTCGTTCTGGGACTGATACTGAAAACGGCGGGCCAAGGGCTATCGACTCTGCTCGGCCTCGCATACATCGTGTACCTCGAAGGCAGCCCGTCGGGTCAGACCATTGGGAAGCGCGCGATGAACATCCGCATCGTCGACGCCGACAACGGCGGGCCGATCGGTTACGGCCGCGCCGTGGTGCGATATCTAAGCCACATCCTGTCGGCTATTCCCTGCCTGCTCGGCTTCTTCTGGATGCTGTGGGACAAAGACAAGCAGACCTGGCACGACAAGCTCTCTTCCAGCATCGTGGTGCCGACATCGGCGTATCCCGTCGAGGCCTGGCCCGGCTGAGCCCAGCAGCAATAGGTCAGGCCGCGTTAGCGGTCGCGCTGATCACGCAAGAAGTCTTCGATGTCGCTCAGGCCGCGCTCGAGTGCATCGGGATCGGTCGCCCCGACCGTGGGAGCCACTTCGACCTCGGCGTCGTACTGCGCCTCGAGCGTGCGCACGAGCAACTGGTGCTCTTCGGACTCAGCCACCAGCGCGTCGATGCGGATCTTGGCGCCAGCCGCCTCGGCGTGCAGTTCACCCGAGTGCAGCGAGAGACTCGCGACCTCCGCGAGCCCATCGATCAACGCGGCTCCTGCGGCCGGATACGACGACGCCGCGAGGTAGTGCGGCACGCGGGCCCATACGCCAATCGCGGGCATGCCTACGGCTTGGCACCCAGCTTCGATAGCGGCGTGAATGCCGCAGGGCACCTCCATGGATCCGGGCACGAAGCCGATGACCTCCGCAAGCTCACGCGTCGCCGCAGTGGACGCGAGCTTTATCGGACGGGTGTGGGGGACCGGCGCCGGGAACGCGCCGAGCCCCACGACCATGCGCGCGTCGTAGCCCTGTGCCAGCGCGACGATCTCGGCGCAAAACGTTTGCCAGCCGGTGTCGGGCTCCGGCCCGACGATGAACACGACGTCGTTGCCGCCGCGGTCTACGCCGTAGCGCACCTCGATCGTGGGCCACTGCAGCGATTCGATCACACCGTCGGTCAGGGTCATGGTTGGACGGCGGGCGCGGTAATCAATCAGCGCGTCGGCATCGAAGGAACCGATGCGTTGGGTGTCCATCTGATCAAGCAGCGCGGCGCGTGCCTGCGCGGTACCCGAGCCCGCGTCGACCCAGCCGTCGAGCGCGAGCACGAACGTGGGTCGTTCGAGTTCGTAATCTTCCTCGCGGACGTACAGGGTCACGGCTAGTGGTCTACAGGTTCTCGGCCGCTTGCTTGGAAAGCTCGCCCAAGCTCAGGACCTGCTTGCCGAAGCCGTCGAAGGCGGCTCCGTCGTTGCCCATCGCGCCGTGGGCGTAGCGCGCGAACACGCCTTCGAGGATGCAGGCAAGCTTCCAATAGCCAAAGGCCACGAAGAAGTCGAGCTCGCTGACGTCGCGCCCGGTCGTGTCGGCGTAGCGCTTCTTCATCTGTGCGCGCGACGGGAACCCGTCGACCGCAGTGGGGGCTGCGGACAACGCGAAACTCGCGTCGGTTGCCTCGTTCCAATACACCATGAGCAGGCCCATATCTGCGAGGGGATCGCCCAGCGTGCACAACTCCCAATCGAGCACTGCGGCCACCGACCCGTCGTCAGCGATCATGCAGTTGTCGAGGCGGTAGTCGCCGTGCACGATGGCCGCGGGGCCCTGCTCGGGGATGCGCGCCTTGAGAAAGTCGTGCATCTCGTCGATCACGGGCACCGTTCGTTCGTTCTGGGCCGCCGACGCGGTGAACTGCGAGTGCCAGCGCTTGAGTTGGCGTTCCACGTAGCCCTCGTGCCGCGCCAGATCGTCGAGCCCGACCGCCTTGATGTCGACGGCGTGCAGTGCCGCGAGGGTGTCCACGATCGAGTCACCGGCGTGCTGGCGTTGCTCGCGGGTAAAGACCTTTTCGGCGATGTCGGCGTCGCGCACGATCGTGCCGTCGACGAACTCCATTACGTAGAACGGCGCGCCGTTGACGGCGTCGTCGGTGCAGAGCCCAACCGAGCCCGGCACCGGCACGTCGGTGTCCTGCAGCGCGTGGATGAGCCGGTACTCGCGGCCCATGTCGTGCGCCGATGCGAGCACGTGGCTCGTGGGCGGGCGCCGCAGTACCCATTTGGCGCCGCTGGCATCGGTCACGCTGAAGGTGAGGTTCGAGCGGCCGCCCGCGACGAGGTCGAAGTTCAGAGGTCCCACTGCGTTCGGAACGTGTGCCCCAAACCAGCCGGTTACGCCGGCAACATCGATTCCAACCGGATCAGCCATCACACGAAGCTAGCCAACCGATCTGGAATTGGACGGGGTTGCTGGGCGTTACCGTCTACCTATGACTGTTGACGTCACCGACGACACATTTGAAGCATTGGTGCTCGACCGCTCGACCGAGGTACCCGTTGTGGTCGACCTGTGGGCGGAGTGGTGCGGGCCGTGCAAGACGCTCGGCCCGATCCTCGAGAAGGTCATTGGCGAGACCGAGGGCCGCGTCGTGCTCGCAAAGGTGGACGTCGACGCGAACCCGCGCGTGGGCCAGACCTTCCAGGTGCAGTCGATCCCGGCGGTGTTCGCTCTGGTGGATCGCCGGGTAGTGAACCAGTTCGTCGGTGCCGTACCCGAGGCACAGATTCGCCAGTTTGTGGACAGCCTCTCGCCGGCGCCGTCTGAGGTAGACCTTCTCGTGGAAGAGGGCGACGAGGCGTCGCTTCGTGCCGCGCTCGCCATCGACCCCGGCCACGTAGACGCAGTGCTCGCGCTCGCCAACCTGCTGGTGGACCGCGGCGACGCCGAGGAGGCCCTCGGCCTGCTTGCTCGCATCCCCGAATCGGCTGAGACGCGTCACGTCGCGGCCCGCGCTCGCACCGGCCCCGCGATCGCGTCGACCGCCACCGCCGAAGTCGAGGTGAAGCTCGCCGATCTGTTGCCGCGGGTGAAGGCCGACGACGACGCCCGTCAGCAGTTCGTCGACCTGCTCGAGGTCATGGGAGCGGACGATCCGCGTACGGCCGAATGGCGGCGCAAGCTCACCTCCGCCCTGTTTTAAATGACGGGTTCTAAATGACGACCGGCGCGCTCGCCGCAGTCCTTGGTCAACTCGAGATCTGGTGGTTCGGCGCGGTCACGATGCGCTGGGCGGG
>JBKJQZ010000293.1:0-7980 GCA_046594835.1 Acidimicrobiales bacterium
GTCTCCTGCCCATACGACACCTCCCAAATCAGGAGCTGTCGCGCTCACCACTTGAGACCAAGGCCGAGATCAGCGGCTGATCGCAACGATTCGGGAGCGTGAAACCTAGATGAGCCCCGCTAACGAAAGTCGCGAGACGGGGGCACGGTGGCCAGCGCGAGCGACAACGCCTCGATCTTTTCGGCTCGCAGGTTGATCACGTTCGAGGCGGACTCGACCACCCCGCGAATCAGTAACGCGGAGGACCCGCGTGCGGCCCGGCGGTAACGGTTCCATACACCCAGCGAACACACCACGTTGATGAGCCCGGTCTCGTCTTCGAGGTTGACGAACACGGTGCCGCCCGCGGTAGCGGGACGTTGCCGGTGCGTGACGATCCCTCCCACGGTTGCCTTGGCGCGGTCGGGTACGTCGCGTAACCCCGCCGCGGTTACGCAACCGCGCGCGGCGAGCGCTGGGCGCATGTGCGCCATCGCGTGGCTGTTGGGGCTCACACCCGTCGCCCATAAATCGGCCGCGGTTGTTTCGACCGCGCTCATCCCCGGCAGTGGTGGCGCGCTGACGCCCACCACCACACCGGGGATCGTGCCGGGCCGCGCCGCTTCGGCCACCGCACCCGCCGACCACAACGCTTCACGCCGGTCGAGATCAAAACAGTCGTAGGCGCCCGCGGTGGCCATCGCTTCGAGCTGGGTGACGTTGAGCCCCGCGTGACGCGCGACGTCGTCGATGCTCGTATACGGACGACCCGCGTCGATCAGCGTGGCGACCTCGTCGCCGATCGAGCGCACCGAGCCGATACCCATGCGGATCGCCACGCCGCCTTGGGACAACTCGTCGGCCTCCACGCACGCGCCCGCGCGCGACGCATTCACGTCGGGCCCGAAGACGCGCACACCGTGTCGACGAGCGTCGGCCGTCAACGTGGCTGGCGACCAGAACCCCATCGGCTGCGCGTTCAACAACGCGGCGCAAAACGCGCCCGGGTAGTGGAACTTCAACCAGCACGACGAGTACACAAGGTAGGCAAAGCTCACCGAGTGGCTCTCGGGGAAGCCGTAGTTCGCGAACGCCGCGAGCTTGTCCCAAATGAGAATGCCGGTTTCCTCGTCGATGCCGTTGCGGGCCATGCCTACAAAGAACCGCTCCTTGAGGTCGAGCATGCGGGCCTGGGAACGCTTGGAGCCCATCGCCTGACGGAGCTGATCGGCGTCGGCCGCGCTGAAGCCGGCCACGTCGATGGCCATCTGCATCAGCTGCTCTTGGAACAGCGGCACGCCGAGGGTCTTCTTGAGTGATTTCTCCAGCAACGGATGTAGGTAGGTGACGGGCTCCTCGCCGTTGCGGCGACGGATGTAGGGATGCACCGAGCCGCCCTGGATCGGGCCGGGCCGGATCAGCGCGATCTCGACCACGAGGTCGTAGAAGTGACGGGGCCGCAGGCGGGGCAGCGTGGCCATCTGTGCGCGTGACTCGATCTGGAACACGCCCACCGTGTCGGCCTCGCAGATCATGTCGTAGACGCAGTCTTCCTGCGGAATGGTGGCGAGGTCGACCGCGACGCCGTGGAACTCGCCGATGAGATCGACACAACCATGCAGCGCTTCGAGCATGCCGAGACCGAGAAGGTCGAACTTCACGAGGCCGACCGCGGCGCAGTCTTCCTTGTCCCACTGCAACACGGTGCGCCCGGGCATGCGGCCCCACTCGACCGGGCACACCTCGAGCACCGGCCGGTCACAGATCACCATGCCGCCCGAGTGGATGCCGAGGTGCCGCGGGAAGTGTTCAACCTGTAGTGCAAGATCGAGCACCCGCTTGGGAATGGTGATGTCGCGCTGCTCCTCCTTTTGGGCCGCGGTCTTGGCTACGCCGCCCCAGTGATCGATCTCCTTCGCCCATGCGTCGAGCTGGCCGGGCGCGGCACCAAGAGCGCGGCCCATGTCGCGCACAGCCGATTTGGCTCGGTACGTAATGACGTTGGCAACCTGCGCCGCGTTGTGCCGGCCGTGCTTTTCGTAGACGTACTGGATGACCTCTTCCCGTCGACCCGACTCGAGGTCGATATCGATGTCGGGCGGGCCGTCGCGTTCGGGGCTCAGGAAGCGTTCGAACAACAGGCCAAGCGCAACCGCGTCAGCGTTGGTGATGCCGAGCGCGTAACAGACCGCGCTGTTCGCGGCGCTGCCCCGGCCCTGGCAATAGATGTTGCTGCGCCGGGCGAAGTCGCACAGGTCCCACACCACGAGGAAGTAGCCCGGGAAGCCGAGCTGCTCGATGAGCGCGAGTTCGTGGTCGATCTGTTTGTACGCGCCGGGCACGCGCTCGTCGTACCGGCCGCCGTAGCGCTGCTGCGCTCCGCGCTCGGTGAGCTCGCGTAGGTACGTCATCTCGGTGTGACCGGGCGGGATCGGGAACGGCGGAAGGTTGGGCGCAACCAGCGCGAGGTCGAACGCGCAGTCCTGGCCAAGCGCGGCCGCGGCTTCGACCACACCCGGGTAGCGCACGAATCGCCGCGCCTGTTCGTCGCCACTGCGTAGGCACTGGCTCGCGCCTGAGGGAAGCCACGGTTCGATCTCATCGAGGCTTCGCCGGGCGCGCACCGCGGCCAGCGCGGTCGCAAGCGGGCGACGGGCCGGGGTCGCGTAGTGCACGTTGTTGGTTGCGATCACGCCGAGGCCTTGGCGCGCCGCGAGCTGCACGAGCGCGTCGTTACGCACCGAGTCGAGCGGGTCACCGTGGTCCCACAGTTCGACCACCACGTTGTCGCGACCAAAACACGCCACGAGGTCGGAGAGTTCACGCGCCGCGGCCGCGGGCCCCTCGCGTAGGAGCGTGGCGGGCACACGCGACTTGCGGCACCCGGTGAGCACGATCCAGTTGCCCTTATGCAGTTCGCACAGACGCGCCTTCTCGTAGGCCGGGTAGCCCTTCTCGCCGCCGGCGAGGTGCGCCTCGCCCATCGCCCGCGCCAACGACGCGTAGCCCTGCGGGTTGCGGGCAATGACGAGGAGGTGATCGGCGTGCGGATCGGCGTTGGCGCCCTTGCTGGAGCCGGCGCGGGGTTCGAGTCGGGCCACGCCGGGAGGGCGCAGGCCGAGTTCGGCGCCGAACACGGTGGCGAGACCAAGCGCGCGGGCGGCCTCGGCGAAGCGGACCACGCCGTAGAACCCGTCGTGGTCGGTGATCGCGAGCGATTCGAGGCCGAGACGCACGGCCTCTTCGGCGAGTTCTTCGGGCGGCGATGCGCCGTCGAGAAACGAGAAATTCGAGTGACAGTGCAGTTCGGCATAGGGCGTTGCGTTGCGTCGCCGGATCAGTGCGGGCGGCTCGGCGTACTTCCCACGATGGTTCGACCACGCGGGGCTGTCGCCCCCGTCGGCCCCCGCTGGCCGGTCTGCTCCGTGGTCTGATAGCCGCTGATGCAACGCCGACCACGACATCGCTGGGTTGTTGAACGCCACCCGTCGACCATACCGAACACTTGTTCGACCGCGCCAAAAGTGCGCGCTGACTACCTCCCCACGACCGACTTTTTATGCGTTGCCCAGGACAGGTCAGGGCGTTGCACACGAGTTGGCCACAGCGGGGCTCCCTCCGTCGAACCCGTGTGCATTCCCCAGGACACCCCTGGGCGATGCATAAAAAGTCGGGGAGGCTCAATCACACCAGCGACGCGTGAAGCCACCGAGCTGTTAGGTCATGGGCGCCTAGCTTCTCGTAATGGCGCTCATTGACGACGTGTGCGCGCAGGTCCGCCTTCGCGGCGACGCGCCGGTTGACGAGCGCGAGGCCACATCCGTGCGTCGGTTCTTGGAACTTGCACCTGGGCTCGCCGAACCGTTCAGCGAGACAGCAGACCCGGTGCACGTCACCGGGTCTGCGCTCGTGGTCAGTGGTCGCGGCGTGATTTTGCATAAACACAAGCGCCTCGGCCTGTGGCTGCAACCAGGCGGTCATATCGAAGCCGGTGAGTCCCCCGCCGAGGCCGCCGTGCGCGAGTCGTGCGAGGAGACGGGCCTCGCCGCGACACTCGCGCACGACGTCCTTATCCACATCGACGTGCATCCGGGCCCCAAGGGCCACACGCACCTCGACCTGCGTTACCTCTGCAACGCACCACCGCTTGATCCGTCGCCTCCCGAAGACGAAAGCCCCGCCGCCTTCTGGTTTACGTGGGACGAGGCCATCGACCGCGCCGACCCAGGCCTGCGCGGGTTACTAATCACGCGCCGCCCGGGTCAGACCCCATAGTGCTCGGCCTCCTTGTCATCTTTGGCCCCGCCGTTGCGTTTCTTATCGTCGGCTACCGCTCGGCCGACAAGCCCGGCACGAGCTGGTCGGGTCTGGGCTGGGTGGCAGCGATCGGCACCGTCGGCTGGCTCGGCTCCGCGGCCGTGGTACCGCACACCGAGGGCGGCGCAACGTTCCTATCGACCGATCCGTTATTCGACGACGGCATCGGCCCGCTGCTTCTCTATCTGATCCCAACCGTCGCGGCATCGGTCGCCGCCGCGTGGCGTCGGGTGGCCCAGCCCATCGCGATTGGTGCGGCAGCCTCGATCGGTCCGCTCTTCCTCGCCTACTTCACCACCCCCCAAGGTGACGGCGACGGACTCTGGATACTCATCTTTCTGATGTTGCCTGCGATCGGACTGGGCTTTGCCGGTGCCGCGTTCATAGGCGCGAGTTTCACCGCTTCGGCCGCGGAGGCCGCCAAGAACCTGTTCGGTCGCCGCGTCGCTGCCTTCGCCGTCGATGCCGCACTACTCGGCCTCATCGCCGGCGTGCCGGCGGACGCCCTATCGAGTTCGCATCACGAGGTTGCGGCGGTCGCTCTGGTCGTGGTCGCGGGCTTTTGCGTAGCGGCACTCCCGCTCGCGGCGTGGGGCGCAACCGTCGGGCATCGGATGTTCAGTCTGCGAGTGGTCGACGCGGAGACGGACGAACTCGTCTCCACCGCTGCGGCGTTTCGTCGCGTCGCAGTCATTACCGTCGAACTCCTCGTTTCCCTCCCCTTATTCGCCCTCCCGCTGTTCGCCGACGTCGCGCTTGTGGAGACGAAGAACCTGAGCGTGGCCGACCGGCTGACAAGAACACGGGTGCGGCCACACAAGAGGCCCCCGGGACCGCACACGGCCCACGACGCGACCGGCTAGACCTCCCGGCCCAAGAACGCGGCGAGCTGATCGGCCGCGGGCGCGCCGTCGGGCGCCTCGCGCTTGGGGCCGAACATGGCGGCACCGTCGGCACCACGCATTTCGTCGGGAATCATTTTCTGCGCTCGGCCCAGCACTTCGCCGGCGAACTCGGGGTCGAGGTCGGTGGACTGGCCGGTGGCCTTGGCGATGTCCCACGCGTGCATGAAGGTGTCGGTTGTTGCAATGCCAACGAGCGCCGCGGCTGGCATCGTCCCGAAGGGCAGGTCGACCATCTTGTCGAGCGCTCCGGGTTGGTTGAACGCGGCGAGAATCTCGCTCGAGGCACCGTCGAACGCGGACTGATAGTTGTCGTCGGCCACCGTGGCCTTACCCGGCGCTTCGCTGCCGGCCGACGTCACGAAGAAGTCCCCGCCGTCGACGAGGTGCTGCACGACGTCGCGCACCTTCCACGATGCACAGGGCGACTGCTTGTCGAGGTCTTCCTTGCTCACGTTCGCCAAAACCTGGCGGAAGGCTGCGATTGCTCGCTCGTAGTTTGCGGTTGCTTCGTTGGACATATCAGTAGCTTGCCTCTAAGAACCAGCGGCCGCCTTCGATTGTGCACAAGTGGGCCGCGCCGGACTCACAACGAAGCTGCAGACGGGCCCGGCGGCGCGCACCGCCGCTGTCCCACCACCGCTCCTCCGCGGGCCACGGCCCCGCCCAACCAGTGACCTGGTCCACCCCGTGGGGCCCAATCACGGTGGCGGGCGGGGCGGAAACCTCGCCCCGCCCGTTGACGCGCACCATCGCGCCGTTGGCGTCGAGCACGTCGAGCGGGACGGGGGCCTCGAGTACCAGCGCGGGCGCCGGCGCCGGGATGCGCCCGGGCCACGGCGCGGCCGCGCGCGTCGCGTCGACGGTCCGCGCGTCACCCCACGGGATCATGCGCACCTGCTCCCCGGGGCCGCGTCCGCCCACGAGTACTGCGGTGGTCGCGGCTTCGGGGCCGAGCAGGCCCTGCACCCGCGCCACCGCCCGCTTGACCCGCTCGTTGGCCTCGCTCGCGCCACCCCAGAGGCTGCGGGCCGAACTGGTCTCGTCGTGTACCTCGTCGGGCGCGAGACGCAGCAGCGTGATGCCGGCGGTTGGCGCGTCGTGGGCAGCGGCCTTTGCGACATCAGTTAGCCACCCTTCGGCCTGCCAGCGCACCCGCTCAGCAACCGCGGACGCATCGAGCGCACCCTCGGATCGCCACCGGCGCGTGCGGGTTTCGCCGTGATCGGTCTCGACTTCGATCACGAGCGCAGTAGCAACCAAGCCGCGCGCGGACAACCCGTCGGCCAACTCCACAGCGACGGAGCGAGCTGCGAACGCGACGCGGTCGACGGTGTCGGCGGGTGGATCGAAACTGACCTCTACGGACAACTCCGGCGGTGGTTCGCGGGGTGCCAGCGAGCGGACCTCAAGCCCGTTGGCGCGCCGGTGCGCTGCGATCCCGTCGGCACCGAAACGCCCGAGCACGTCTGGGCTAGCGAGGGCCGCAAACGCGCCAAGCGTGCGCAGACCGAGCCGACGCGCCACGTCGGCGATGGCGGGGTTACCGATTGCATCGACGGGCATCGGGGCCAGGAACTCGCCGGAGCACCCGGGTGGCACTACCAACACGCGTTCGCGCGCGGAGAGCGCTGCCCGCGCCGCAAGCGACGCCGCAAAGTTGCCGTCGGCCACACCAACGCCAGGACCGATGCCGACTTCGAGGTGCAGACGGTCGCGCACGGCGTCGCGCACCACCACTTGTATGTGCGTAATAAGCGCGGCGTCGCCGCCGAAGTAGCGCGATGGACCGCGACTCGCGAAGCCAAGCACGCCCGGACGTACGACCTCGACGCGCGGGCACAGCTCTTCGACCGCAGCGACGACCGCTTCGAAGGCGCGGGCATCGGCAGCCTGGTCGTGCGTGAGCACATCGGCCGATGGACAGCGCGCTTGCGCTTCGCGTCGACGCTGACCAACGCGCGCGCCTTCAGCCCGAGCTAGTCCGGATACTGCGACCACCTTGTTGTTGGCCACGACCACCACGGGTTCATCGGCCCGGCCCGCGACCACCACCGGCCAGTCGTCCCACCACAACACAACCGTGCGCGTCACAGTTGCAACAGCACCTGGCGCGAGCGCACCGCGCCACGCCCGTCGAGATCGATCCGCACCTTGCAGGACCGCAGCGAGCCGTGGCCGTCCCCGAGGCCTGTCCACTCCACGCTCGAAGTAGTGACTCGCGCCTCGCCGACCCATTCGGCCACGCCCGCGCCACAGGCGATCACCGTTGTGCCGCGTTCCCGGGCCCGGCCGGTTAATCGGCGCACCTCCGCGGCGCGGGGCCGCTTGGGCACGGCGAGCACGACAACGTCAAACGCATCGACCGCCGCGATCGCAACCGTGCCCCACACCGACTCGGGCGCCGCAAGGAAAACCAACCGATCTAAGGCGAGGCCGGCCTCGGCGGCGGCCAACACGCCCATCGACGGCACCCCGACTGCGGCGACCCATCCGTCGACCGACACCACGCCGGCGGCCAACGTGATGGCGTTGCGCAGCGCAGTCGCCGCTAGTGCCGGCTTGGCCGCCTGGACCGCCACGGAGGTTCCGGGTCGAAGCCCATTCGGGAACAGCTGTGCAAAGGGTCCGTTGACGGGCCGCGGTCGTTGACTGGCTAGGACCGCGGTCGACTGGGCCGTGCCCGCGACCGCCCGAAGCTCGGTCTGTCGCCTTTTCCTATCCGCCAGTAGCTCGGCGGCCTCCGCAGCCATACCGCCACTGTATCGAACGGGTGTTCGAT
>JBKJQZ010000066.1:0-3377 GCA_046594835.1 Acidimicrobiales bacterium
CTCGTTGCCGCGACCCTGCTCGGCTACGGCATGTACGGCCAGAGCGTGCCGTTGCGGTTCGCATTCATTGCGCTCGGAGCACTCGGCGTGTTCCTCGGCATCGCCATGCTCAGCCCCCTCGCGGTCCGCCCCGTCGCGAAGGTCATCGGTGCACCTCTCGCGCGTACCGGCATCGCGGGGGTGTTGGCGCGCGAGAACTCACGTCGTAATCCGCAGCGCACAGCCTCGACCGCCGCCGCCTTGATGATCGGCATCGCGGTAGTTGCGGCGGTGTCGACGCTCGGCGCGTCGATCGAAAAGTCGCTCAACTCGATTTTGGACCGCAGCGTCAAGGCGCAGGTGATCGTGAGCAACGACTCAGGCGGGATCGTTGACCCGTCGGTCGAAGACGTCGTGCGCGCTGATCCCGGCGTGCGCGATGTGGTCCCGATTCGGTTCAACCAGTTCCGGTTAGGCGGCAAGAAGCGGATGCTCACCGCAATGCCGCCCGACAAGATCGCGCTCGCGTTTGATCTCGAGATAACGCACGGATCGACCAACGCCCTGGCGCAGGGTGGGGTTCTGCTCCACACAAAGATTGCCTCGGCGCTGCACAAACAAGTCGGCGACAGCCTCACGATGGGATTCCCGTCGGGTCCCAAAACTGAAGTCGTGCGCGGCATCTTCGACAACAACCAGGTCTCGGGATCGAACTACGTGATCAGCCTCGCCGAATACGAACAGCTCTACACAGAGCAGAACGACGCACTCGTGTTTGCCGTCACCAAACCGGATGCCACGCCGAAACAGGTGGCGATCGATCTCGGCGTTGCGCTCCAGCGCGACTTTCCGCAGCTCACCGTCTTGGACCAACAGGAGTTCGCTGCGCAGCAGTCGAGCCAGATCAAGTCGCTGCTGCTCGTGGTCTCCGCGATGCTGCTGCTCTCGGTGATCATCGCCCTGCTCGGCATCGCCAACACGTTGGCGTTGTCGGTCTTCGAGCGCACCCGGGAGATCGGTTTGCTGCGCGCCGTCGGCACCAGCCGGCGTCAAACCCGGCGGATGATTCGCTACGAGTCGATCATCATCGCCGTGCTCGGCGCCTCCCTCGGGGTGGTCATCGGGCTCGCCTTTGGCGCCGCCGCGGTGGGCGCATTGCGCGACGACGGCCTGACCGAACTTGCCTTCCCAGTGGGCACGATGATCGCGGTCATGGTGATGTCCGTGTTCGCCGGTGTGCTCGCCGCGATCTTCCCGGCGCGGCGCGCCGCGCGGCTCGACGTACTGCAAGCGATTGCCGCGGCAGAATAGGGGCAAGATAGGAAGGCGATGAACGACCCCGACGATCTTCCGCCGCCCGGTGAGCTGCGCTTCCGTCCGGGCGAAATGCCGGTGCTGTTCGGCGACACCGCGGCGACCCTGATCGTCGACGACGACCCCGTCGTGGCCGAGGTTCTTCGGAGCCTGCTCGAGCCCGAGGGGTATCGCTGCACGCTTGCGCACAACGGCGCCCAGGCCCGGGCCCGCATGGACGAGCACCCGTTCGCTACCGCGCTGGTTGACGTGATGATGCCGGGCGAGTCCGGACTCGAGCTCGTGGCCGAGTTGATCGGGAAGCACAATGATCTTGCGGTTGTGATGGTGACGGCAGTCGACGAGCCATCCATCGCGCAGATGGCGATCGACAGTGGCGCCTACGGCTACCTGACCAAGCCCTTCCGCGAGGGTGACGTGATCAACACCGTTGCCGCGGCCGGCCATCGTCGCTGCGTCGAGATCGAGCATCGCGCCCGGATTGAGCGCCTCGAACGCCGTTTGGATGACCAGAACGACGCGTAGGCGTACGCGCTAGGCGATCGAGATCGCTCCGGCATGATCGTCGAGCGGGAGATCGGCGTCAGTCGTCGCCGTGATCAGCATCGAGACGGGCTCGATGTAGCCGTTCAGCGTGTCGGCGAAGGCGGTGTCGGACGCGTCGCGTCCCGTGGCGATGCGCAGCAGGGTTTCCCGCGGCGCCATGCGCGTCGGGTCGACCACCTGCCACGCGCCATCGACCGCGACCTCGGCAACGGCGTGGAAGTCCATCGGCGTTAGGCCGGGTGCATACACCGACACAACGCGTGCTGGGATGCCGAGCGCCCGGCAGAGTGCGACCGTGAGGTGGGCAAAGTCTCGACAGACGCCTTCGTTGGCGAGGAGCGTGTCGACCGCCGTGTCGAGGCGATCGCTGCTGCCGACCGTGTAGGCGATGCGGTCGAAGACCCACTTGCCGATGCGGTGCGGGTCGACGGGATCGTCGGCAAACTCGGCACGAGCGAAGGCTTCGAGCTGATCGGATGGACAGAAGCGGCTCTGGCGGAGGAACACCAGCGCGTCGGTCTTTGACACGCCCGTGCGCGGGGTGGCTACCTCGACGGTTGCGGTGTAGTTCAGTGTGAGAACGCCCGGACCGCAATCGACGAGATGGACGCGATTGCCGTCCACCGCGACCTCGTCGATCGTGAGCGGGTTGCGGTCGAGCGCAATGGTCAGCAATTCCTCGAGTCGGAACCCCGCAGAGTTGGCCGCGGCCACCTGAAATGCGACCGTGGCGAACTCGGGGACGTCGTAGATGAGTTCAGCGCCGGCCTGCACTTGCATGGAAGGGTTCTACTCGCTCGCCTTGAGTCGGTAGAACACGTGGGGCCGGACGGGGTGGCCAACGGGCACATTGGGGTGCTCGAAGTCGTCGGCCGGGTCACGTGTCATGCCGATCTTTTGCATGACGCGCTGCGAGTTGTGGTTGCCAACGGCAGTGAACGACACGATCTCGTCGATGCCGAGCCGGCCAAACCCATCGCGCACCGTCGCTAACGCGGCCTCGGGCGCGTAGCCGTGGCCCCAGTGCTCGTGTGCGAGCCGCCATCCCACCTCGACCAGCTCCGGCTTCCAGCCCGGGCGCCACAAGCCGGCGTAGCCGGCGAATGCACCGGTGGCTTTCACCTCGACCGCCCAGAGCCCCCACCCGTGCTCGGCGAAGTGCTCTTCGATGCGGTCGATGAAGTCATCGCTCTGTTCGCGGCTGAGGGAACCGGCGAAGTGCTCCATGACGACGGGGTCAGCGTTGAGCGCTGCGAACGGTTGGCGGTCCTCGTCGCACCAGCGTCGCAGGATCAGTCGGTCGGTCTCCAAGCCCAGCGTCACGGAGAGATCATGCCCTCGTGGTTGCCTGTCGCGAGATCGCTCGCGCTATCGTTAGCGGCTCCAAGGGCCCGTAGCTCAGTCCGGTAGAGCATCGCGCTGGCAGCGCGAGGGTCAGGGGTTCAAGTCCCCTCGGGTCCACTCGGAACAAGAACCGCCCACGAGAAATCGTGGGCGTTTCTTCGTATCCAACGAACATCCGTTCGCTACAATTGACC
>JBKJQZ010000200.1:0-4560 GCA_046594835.1 Acidimicrobiales bacterium
CTCCATCGTGCGCGTCCTCCTGTCTTGCGTTCCACCAGTGTCCGGCTACCACGGCGTCGGCCGAAAGGGCCGAAGGTCCCCGATTCATCAGCCAATCGCGGGACGTTCCGGTGAACCACAGGGACGTTCGGCCCTACCCGGTCAACGCGGCCCAGCGGATCATCACCGGGAGTCAGACAAGGAGGCGCAGATGCACGCCAGTGTTGGAGATCGAATCGTTATCCATAGCCACCGCGAAGGCGAGCCTGGACGCGACTGCGAGGTACTCGCGGTGCGCGGGACCGACGGCGGATCGCCTTACCTCGTGCGATGGGGTGACACCGGCCACGAGAGCCTGTTTTTTCCCGGGTCCGACGCCACCGTCCAGCATTTCGAGCACACCCGATAAATCGCGACCAATAGAGGAGACAGAACCATGCAAACCATTGATGCGATGCGCCGCTCCGGCGTCGCCGTTGAGCCACAGCGCACTATCCGAGATGCGGCCGCCGTCATGGACCAGGCCGGCGTCGGCGCGTTGGCCGTGATCGACGGCGAAACGCTCGTCGGCATCGTGACTGACCGCGACCTGGTGCGGCGGGCGCTGGCCCGAGGGCTCCCGCTCGACGCGCGGGTGGACGGCGTGATGACAGCCCCCGTCGTGACCATCGACGCCGACGCCGACCTGCACGACGCTTTCGGCTTGTTCCGCACCCACGCCGTGCGTCGGCTTGCTGTGGTCCGTAACGGGAGCTTCGTTGGGATGATCACCATCGACGACCTTCTCGTCGACATCGCCGGTGACCTCGCCGACTTGGCGCGGCCGATCACCGCCGAAGTCCTCTTCGCCCACCGCGACCCCGGTGTCCCGGCGATCGCGTGACCGGCCAGGCAACGTCGGTCTTGCCCGGAGTTCGGTGATGGCGGGCCGGATCGTCGTCGGCGTCGACGGCTCGGACACCTCGCTCGCTGCCCTGCGTTGGGCGCTGCACGAAGCCGAGTTGCGGGGCGCGGCGCTCACCGTCGTACACGCCTGGCAACACGTCTACATGGGCGGTATCGCCGGGCTAGCCGCCTATTCCATCCCGCAGACGGAGCTGGAACAGGATGCACAGATCGCGCTCGACCGAGCGATCAAGCAGGCCGGTCCTGCACCGGCGGGCGTGGACGTGACGCCGATCCTGACCGAAGGCAAACCGGCCACCGTGCTAATCGATGCCGCTCACGGAGCCGACCTCCTCGTCGTCGGGTCAAGGGGACATGGCGGCTTCGCCGGCCTGCTGATGGGCTCCGTCAGCCAACAGTGCGCCCACCACGCGCCGTGCCCGATCGTCATCGTTCCCACCGCCGAAGCTGTCCACGGCTCGGACCCAGCTTCAGCCGGATAAGGGACCTCTGGCCCTGTCAGGCATTGCGTCGTGTCGCCACCATGACGTGGTGCAAGCTCGAACGTGGCGTATCAGACTCTCCCCCGAGGGGTGTGTCTGGGGCGCGCATTCGCAGGAGGTCCTCGGCCGGTGAAGCCTGCGCGATGGTCGCTCACAATTGCACGTGTCGCCGGCATCGAGATCCGCCTGCATGCGTCGATGCTCCTACTGGTGTGGCTGGCAGCGCTTATGGCACAGAAGGATCCGGGCGGGCTGACAGGTGCGTTCGCGTGGGTAGTAACGATCTTCGTGTGTGTGCTCGTCCACGAGTTCGCTCATTCGCTGGTGGCACGGCACCTCGGCGTGCACGTACGCGAGATCGAGCTGCTGCCGATCGGCGGGCTATCGAAGATGGAGCGCATCCCGGACAACCCAAGGCACGAATTCGCCATCGCAGTCGCTGGGCCTGCAGCCAGCCTCGCGCTGGGAACCGGCCTGCTCGCAGCCGTCTCGGCAGCCCACGGTCACATCCCGCCGCCAACACTCGCCGGCGGCGCGTTCGTCGCCCGGACGGCGTGGTTCAACCTTGTGATCGGCGCCTTCAATCTGCTGCCGGCACTACCCCTCGACGGTGGCCGCATCCTCCGCGCGTTCTTCGAACAGCGAGAAGGACCGCTGCGCGCGACACATCACGCGGCCCGCATCGCCCGGATACTCGCTGTAGGAATGATCCTCGTCGGCGCGATCTTCAACGTCTTCCTCATGGTGATCGGACTGTTCGTATCGGTTATGAGCCGCTCCGAGGAGGCGACTGCTGAGGTGAATGCCCGGCTGCACGGCGTGCGGGTCGGCGATCTGATGATCCAGGCCCCTGTCGTTGTCGCGGAAAACGCGCGGGTCGGCGACGTGTCGGCCATGCTGACCACAACAAGCCAGCGGCAGTTCCCGGTGGTTTCGCAACGCGGCGTCTACGTCGGCATGCTCGACGTCGGCCGCCTCGCGAACATGAGCGACGGGGCACTCGTCAGCGAACTCGTGGCCCCGATTGTTCCGACGACCGCATCAGCGAGCGTAGAGCTACCGACGTTGTTCGCCGACGGGGCCACGAAGCCCGTCGTCGATAGCGACGGCCACGTGGTCGGACTGATCCGCGCCGACGATGTGCTGTTCGCCGTCCAACACTCGATCGCCGCGGCGCAGTTGTGAGCAGCGTTGTGGCCTGTTCGTCTTGTGGCGCGAAGCTCCGCGTCCCCGTGAGCGCCGACGGCGTGCCTCGCTGCCCTCGCTGTCACTCCGCCGCGCCCTGGCTGGTCGCGGCAAACGACGCAGACATTCCCGGCGTGTTTCGCACCTCGCTACCGGTGCTCGTGGACCTGTGGGCGCCGCGGTGCGGACCGTGTCGGTCGATCGCGCCAGTCGTGGAGCAACTCGCGCGTGAACTCGCGGGACGGCTCAAGGTTGGCAAAGTCAACGTCGATGAGTCGCCGCGCGCCGCGGCGCAGTTCGACGCCCGGAGCATTCCGACACTCGTCATCGTGCAGGACGGTCAAGTCGTACGCCGACAAGTCGGCGCGCTGGCGCCTCACGCGCTCGCCGCGTGTGTGCGAGAGGCCACCGACCCCGCCTAAACAGCGCCCATGCCGCGGACCTCCGTGCCCCGCCGCTCAAGACCTTTGCGTCCAGCCAGCGCAACCACGGGCTCAAGATCAGTGCGGCGAAGATCACCAGCCGACGCTTCGGGCCCGAACCGCGCGGCGTGTAATCAGTGCCCCGTCGGGGCATCAGCCGCGTCACCAACGCTGAACAGACCAAGGGCGCCCTTGCCGACGTTGGCAAACTTGTGGGTCACCATCGGGTACTGCCCGTTGTCGTCGAGCGTGAATTCGACGAAACCGCCTTGCGCTGGCTGCAGGTCGAGCGCTTGGGATCCGCCGCGGGTGGCATCTGGCTGGAGGAGGTAGCGACCTTCCTTGAAGACGGTGTCGAAGATCGTGCCGACGATATGAAACGACGAGTTCTCGCTTGGCCCCGCGTCGAGCACCCACACCCGCTCGCGCTGACCGAGGCCAACCTTGACCGGCGAGAACTTGTACTGGTTGACGTAGCCGTTGAACACCACGGCGTCGGGCTCCACGCGTTGCATCTTCGCCAGGTCACCCGGTTGGCCGTCGGGACCCAAGTACAGCTCGGATTGCACCATGACGAACTCGTGGTCGACCGCCGGCAGATCGGGCGGGTCGATGATGACCGCGCCGTACATGCCGTTACCGATGTGATGCAGCGCCGGCGGCGTACCGCAGTGGTACATCCAGATACCGGCGTAGCTGGCTTTGAACTGATACACGAGGGACTCGCCCGGCTGGAGCGTCTTCATCTCGACTTGCGGCGAGACCTTCGAGGCGTGGAAGTCGATCGAATGGCCGAGCTTTCCGTCGTTGATCAGCGTGACGTTGAACACGTCGCCGACATGACCGCGCAAGACGGGTCCCGGCGCCTGGCCGTTGAAGGTCCACATCTCCTGCTTCACGCCCGGCGCGACTTCGAGCACCGTCTCGGCCGCATGGAAGGTGACGTTGTGCGTCGTGGCGCCGCTAGCCGGCTTGAGCGTCGGATCGAACGCGTGCCAATCACCGCTCGGGGTGGCGTTGAAGTCGATGGTCGCATTCCCCGAGGACGTTGCACCCTTGCCACCGCCGGATGACGATGGCGCCGAACCCACCGCCGCACCAACGTGCAGTGTCGCGGCCATACCCGCCGCCTCGTGGCCGGGAACAGCGCAGTACAGGCTGTACACACCGGGCTTGAGCCCATCGAGTTTCAAACTGGCGCTGCCGCCCGCGGGAAGCATCGCCGTGACCAAAGGCGAGTCCTTCACCGCCAGGTTGTGCGGCACCGCCCCCGCGTTCACGACCTCAAGCGTCGCCCCCACACCCACCGTGATGTCCTTCGGTTCGATCGAGAACTCGCCCAAATCCACGGTCGCCGAAAGCGGTCCCGACCCATCGGACACAACAGCGCCGGTGGCGCCATTGCGCTTCGCATCGTCGACGGCGCGCACCGCAAGTCCGACCGCCACGACGCCGGCGATCAACGCCATGCACGAGAAGACCAGGATGAACAAGGTCCACGCGTCACGGCGGATCTTGCTCGACTCGAATTGGGCTTCAAGCGCCGCCAGCCGACCGGCATCATCGGAAGGAATCGTCATGTGGCT
>JBKJQZ010000219.1:0-5174 GCA_046594835.1 Acidimicrobiales bacterium
TGTTGCCGAAGACGTGGTGACCGCGGACGATTGCTTCGGCGAGCGTGGCGTGCACCCAGGCGTAGGCCGATGGCTCGAGGGCCGAGTAGCGCGTGCCGTCGAGGTCGGTGCCACGTATATGACGGTGCATCTCGCGCAGGTTGGTCGACGCCGTGGTGGCTTGCGCGGCCGACCCGTAGACGAGCAGCGCGATGAAATCGGCGGTACCAAAGAACCGACCCCATGGATTGATGGCGTAGTCGGAGTGCTCGCGCACGCCCGCCGCGATTGTGGGATGACCAACCTGCAGCGTAAGTGCGTAACCGGCCGCGCCAAAGAGGCGTACGTCTGTCGCACGCCGCTGCACGATGGTCTGGGTCATGGCTTGGCGTTTTGCGTCGGAAGCATCGGGACAAGGTGGGTGCGTGCGAACGCGCGGGCCTCGGCGTTGGTCCGCAGCGGGATCGCGCTCTCGGGGCTGAGGACGAACGACGCCGACAGTCGGACCATCACCTCGGCGACCGCGGCGGAGATGGCAAAACGAGCAGCGACGAACTCGCGCCCGAAGGCAATGACAGTGGGTCCGTGGGTCGACAGTAACGAGGCGGCCACGTCGGGCTCGGTCGTGATGACGCGCTTGACGATCGGATGGCTGCGGACGGCGTGAAGCATCGCGGCGAAGCCTTCGACGAGCTGATCGTCGATGCTCGCCTTGGCCTCGAGCGCAGCGTCGACCCGGGCGAAGAGGCGTTGACCCTCCCGCAGGGCCAGTGCGGCGAGGAGGTCGTCCTTGCTCGCGAAGCGTCGGTAGATCGTGATGCGGGCGACGCCAACGCGCTTGGCGACCTCCTCGATGGTGATGCCTCTGAGGCCGAAGTGGAGGAGTTCCTCGTAGGCGGCGTCGAGGATCCGGTCGGTAGTCGCATCGGTGGATGTAACAGTGAGCATGACTATGTAACAGTGACACATCCGGCCGCTCCCGCGCCAGTCGCCGTGGGAGCGGCTGGCAAGCTGTCGTTTATGACTTTCCGGTTGCGCACAGGCGCGCTTGTTCTCGCGGTGGCGCTGCTTGGAGCGTGCAGCAGCAGCAGCGGCGGCGGCGACTCGTCCAAGAAGGCGGGTGCAAGGAAGGCGTCGGCTGACGACTCCGACACCACGATCAGCCTCGGGTCCGACGAGACGACGACGACGACCGGTGCTTCGGGCGGCGCAGGCTCGACCACCGCGGTGAAGGGCGCGCCGACCACCGCGGCCAAGGGCGCCTCGACGACCACGGCCAGGGCCGGTGGCGGTACGCCCGCGACGACCGTCACGCCCGGGGAGGCGGCGCCCGCCGCGGCCGCGAACGGCACCTACACCTACGCACAATCAGGCACGAATCCCGATGGCACAACCGTTCCGCCACAGGGCACGCTCGTCGTGAGCAACCCCACCTACTCCCGCTACTTCGACACGTCGAAAGCCCCGCAGAAGCTGACCTACGTGTTCCGTAGCGATGGCGCGTTCATCACCGGCGCCACGTTGTCGTTCAATGGAGCTTCAGCTACGTGCAACTTCGGCGATGGTGTCGCGGCTCCCCCTTGGCCGCCGGCGGTCGGGTCGACAAGCAACAAGACCGGCTCTTGTTCCACGCCCGTGGGCCCGCTCACCGCTGTCGTTTCATCGCGGGTGACGTCGCGCAGCGGCGACATCGTCGGGATCACGACCAACGTGCACGCGTACAACAGTTCGCGGAGCATCGACGTGACGGCGACCGACGTCGAGGGTTGGTCGATCTCTCGCCGCATCCCGAAGACGAGCCGTCAGACGACATCAGGTACGGCGTTTGGCAACAACCTCAACGGCAACGTCACGTCGACGCTCAC
This sequence comes from Acidimicrobiales bacterium, assembly GCA_046594835.1. Taxonomy (GTDB): domain Bacteria; phylum Actinomycetota; class Acidimicrobiia; order Acidimicrobiales; family JACCXE01; genus JACCXE01. The sequence continues at coordinate 1,845 of JBKJQZ010000219.1, forward strand.
GTCCTAGATCCCGCGGGACCAGCATTCTGTGAGTGATTTGGGTCACTCAGCGATGCAAATCACTCACAGAACGCGTAGATCGCTACAGGCGGGGGCGGTCGAGGAGTCGTGACAGCACGATGACGGACTTCGTGCGGTCGACGGAGTTGTGGGCGCGGATGTGCTCGAGCGTGTCTTCGAGCTCGGCGATATCTGCGGTGCGGATTAGCAGCAGCGCGTCGGCCTCGCCGCTGACGGTGTAAGCCTCGACGACCTGGTCGAAGTGCTCGACGATCGAGCGGATGTCGCTCGGCGCGGTCCGTCCGCCGCAGTACAACTCGACGAAGGTTTCCATCGGCTTACCGGTGGCGGATCGGTCGATCACCGCCGAGTACCCGCGGATAACGCCGTCGTCTTCGAGACGATCGACGCGCCGCTTCACCGCAGGAGCTGACAAGCCGACGTGGTCGCCGATGTCGTTGAAGCTGCGCCGCGCGTCCACAACCAGCAGCGCCACGATCTGCCGGTCGATGTCGTCGCGCATCACGTCGTGACGGTGACCGTGACGCTGAAGGTGTCCTCCGGAGCGTCGCCCGACGGGGGGACGTGGCCGAGCACGACCTTGGTAGTACCAGCGCCCACGGCCCTGAATGTCGTGGTGGCGACCTCGGGCGTCCCCGTCAGCGGTACGGCGCTGGTGGTGTCGGTCGACTTCTTTTCCTGCGTCGCGGAAACGAACTTCAGCACGGCGGCGTCGGGTTCGGTCGTGACCTTCCACGAGTACCCGCTGCCACCCGCAGTATCGAGCTCGATGACCAGGTTCTGGCCGACCCTGAGGTTTTGGGTTGATCCGTTCATTGCGCTGGACAAAGTCAGGCCTTCCGGCGATGCGAGTGCGGCACTAGTGGTGGTGACGGCGTTCGCGTCCTTTGAATCGGCGTCGTCGCCGCACGCCCCGGTCGCAAACAATGCAGATACGGCCAACAACGCGACAAGACGACGGTTCATAACGCCAATCTAGTAGTACACGCAACAATCATGCGTTAGAACGCAAGGTGATCCCATTGTTGTTGTGATGTTACGACCGTACGGTCGGTATATGTCCGTCGCTCTCTCCCAGATTCCCACCGCAGATGCGTATCGCACGCGCCACGTGCTCATGTGTGCGCCCGAATTCTTCGCGGTCACCTACGAGATCAACCCGTGGATGCACCGCGCCGTTCCGGTTGATCGTCGCCTTGCGCTGCGGCAATGGCGCAGCCTCGTGCGCACGTATGAGTCGCTTGGGCACCGCGTCGAATGCATCGACCCGGTGCTGGGCCTGCCCGACATGGTCTTCGCCGCCAACAGCGGCCTCGTGGTCGACGGGCGCGTCTACCCGGCGAAGTTCCGTCACCCCGAACGTCAAGGGGAGGAGTCGCCCTACGCGCAGTGGTTCGCTCGCCACGGCTTCGGTTCCACAGGCGACGCCGCGTTTGTGAACGAAGGTGAAGGTGATCTGGCAACGGTCGGCGATGAGATTCTGGCCGGCTTTGGATTTCGCACGGACATCGCCGCGCACGACGAACTGCGCCAACGCGTCGGCGACGCGTACGACGTGGTGTCGCTGCGCCTCGTAGACCCGCGCTACTACCACCTCGACACGGCGCTGGCCGTGCTCGGCGACGACAATGTTGCCTATAACCCCGACGCGTTCGACGCGTCGTCGCGGCGGTGGCTCGCCGCTCGCTTCCCGCACGCGATCGAAGTTGGCGGCGCCGACGCAGCCGCGTTCGGATGCAACGCGTTCTCCGACGGCCACCACGTAATCGTCCCGCCGGGGGCGACCGCGTTCGCGATGGACCTCAAGGCCGCGGGCTACGAACCGGTGCCGGTCGACTTGTCCGAGTTCCGCAAGTCGGGCGGCAGCGTGAAGTGCTGCACCCTCGAGCTGCGCGGCAGCATCATGAAAGGCGCCACGCCATGACCCACGTCCTGTCTCGGGCCGTCGACCTCGAGTGGGCGCACGCCGCTCACAACTACAAGCCCCTGCCCGTCACCTTGCACAAGGGAGAAGGCAGCTGGGTCGTCGACACCGAGGGCCACCGCTACCTCGACATGCTGTGTGGGTACTCGGCCCTGAACTTCGGTCATTGTCACCCAGCGCTCGTCGCGGCAGCGCACGCGCAACTCGACCAGCTCACGCTGACCAGTCGCGCCTTTTCCAACGATCTGCTCGGCCCGTATTGCGCGGCGCTCAGCGAGTTGTGTGGCAAGGAAGCGGCGGTGCTCATGAACACCGGGGCTGAAGCCGTGGAGACCGCGCTCAAGGTCGCGCGTCGATGGGGCTATGAACGCAAGGGCATCGCGCAGAACGCCGCGACGATCATCGTGTTCGACGGCAACTTCCACGGCCGAACGACCACGATCGTTGGATTCTCATCGGACCCGGATTCAAAGGAGAACTTCGGTCCGTTCACGCCCGGGTTCCGTCGGGTGCCTTACGGCGACCTCGACGCCGTGCAGCGCGCCATGGACGACACAGTCGCGGCGGTGCTCGTCGAACCGATCCAGGGTGAAGCGGGCGTGGTCATTCCCCCTGATGGGTTCATGACCGGACTACGCGACCTATGCGGTGCCTACAACGTGTTGCTCGTGGCCGACGAGGTGCAATCGGGCTTCGGTCGCTCGGGTGCTCGGTTCGCGTGCGATCACGACGGCGTCGTGGCTGACCTCTACATCTTGGGTAAGGCGCTTGGTGGCGGCATCATGCCGCTCTCGGCGGTGGTTGGGAACTGGGACGTGCTCGACGTGTTGACGCCGGGCTCGCACGGCTCGACCTTTGGGGGCAACCCGCTCGCGTGCGCGGTGGGCCTCGCGGTGATCGATCTGGTGCGCGACGGAACCCTCTTTGCCCGCGCGGCTGCCCTTGAAGCGCCGATGCGTGAAGCGCTTGCGCCGCTGCTCGACAACGGCATCGACGCGGTGCGCGCTCGCGGCGCGTGGGCAGGAATCGACCTCGCCGAGAACGTCGGAACCGGCCGCGCGGTGGCTGAAGACCTCATGCGGCGCGGCGTGCTTTCCAAGGACACGCACGGGCAAACGTTGCGCTTGTCCCCACCTCTGACCGTTAGTGATGAAGACTTGCTGTGGGGCATGGAACGGCTCGCAGAAAGTGTTGTCTCACTCCGCAGATGAAATCGAACGACGCCGCCCTCTCCGCAGAGGCTGTCCAGCTCGCGACTGACCTCCTGAAGGCCGCGGCCAAGATTGAGACCCGCGCCCAACGGTCCCACCGCAAGCAGCTCGCCCGGATGCTGGCCGACGACCGCAGCCGGCAGTTCACCCTTGACCTCGTCTGCGAGCTCAAGG
>JBKJQZ010000238.1:0-3382 GCA_046594835.1 Acidimicrobiales bacterium
GAGCACGAGACGCGCGCCGTGCACCAACGCCGAACCCGGCGGTCGGCGCTCGAGCGATTCGATCAAGCCGATCGTGCCGATCACCGGCGTCGGGTCGATGTTGGAGCCGCGGCTCTCATTGTAGAACGACACGTTGCCACCGACGACGGGCGTCTTGAGCGCGAGGCAGGCCTCGCTCATGCCGTCGATGGTTTCGGAGAACTGCCACATCACTTCGGGGTGCTCGGGGTTGCCGAAGTTGAGGCAGTTGACAACCGCCTTGGGCTCGGCGCCAACGCACGCGATGTTCAACGTGGATTCGGCCACGACCATGGCGACGCCCTGACGCGGGTCGGCCGCGCACCAGCGATGGTTGCCGTCGGTGGTCACGGCCATGCCGCGCTTCCCGCTCGTCGGCACGCCCGGCGCGGCGAGGCGCAGCACCGCGGCGTCCGAACCCGGCCCCGCGATGGTGTTGAGGAAAAGCATGTGGTCGTACTGGCTGAAGGCCCAGATCGGGTCGTAGAGCATCGCCATCAGGTCGACGGTCGCGTCCTCGGGCGCCGGTAGCGCGGCCGGATCGTCGGCGAGACGCGCAGCGCGATCGGGCTCGGCCATCGGACGGATGTAGAGCGGCGCGTCGTCGCCGAGCGAAGACGCGGGCATGTCGGCGAACACTTCGCCGTTCATCGTGGCGAGCACGCGCAGGCGACCGGAGCTGTTCACCTCGCCGATCACGGCGTGGCGCACCTCCCACTTCTCGGCAATGGCGAGTACCTCGTCGAGGTTCTCGGGGCCAACGAACGCGAGCATGCGCTCCTGGCTCTCGCTCGTCATGATCTCGAACGGTTCCATGTTCGGTTCACGCTGGGGCACGTGGTCGAGGTGCACGTCGAGGCCGAGGCCCGCGTTGCCCGAGGTCTCCGACGTCGCACCGGTCAGGCCGGCCGCGCCCAGATCCTGAATGCCGGCAACCAACCCCTTCCGGATGATCTCGAGGCACGCCTCGATGAGGCGCTTCTCTTCGAACGGGTCGCCCACCTGGACGCTCGGTCGCTTCGCCTCTTCTTCTTCCGCGGTGCCGAAGCCCGCAGACGCGAGCACCGACGCGCCGCCGATCCCGTCGCGCCCCGTTGCACTTCCGAGCAGCACCGCGAGGTTCCCCACACCGGCCGCGGTGGCAAGTACGAGGTCACCTTTGGGCAACAGGCCGATGCACATCACGTTGACGAGCGGGTTCTCCGCGTACGTGGCGTCGAACACCAACTCCCCGCCCACGGTGGGCACGCCGACCGCGTTGCCGTAACCCGACACGCCGGCCACGACGCCTTCGCAGATCCAACGGTTGCGCGGCTCATCAAGCGTGCCGAAGCGCAGGGGGTCGAGCACGGCAACGGGCCGCGCACCCATCGTGAAGATGTCGCGCAAGATGCCCCCGACTCCGGTGGCCGCGCCCTGGTAGGGCTCGACGGCCGACGGGTGATTGTGGCTCTCGATGCGCAGCGCGATCGCGGTGTCGTCGCCGCCGTCGATCACACCGGCGTTCTCGCCCGGTCCACAGATGACCCAGGGCGCCTCGGTGGGCAGGCGGCGCAGGTGCACCTTGGACGACTTGTACGAGCAGTGCTCGCTCCACATCACTGAGTACATCGACAGCTCAAGCCGGCTCGGGTCACGCCCGAGGATCCGTCGGATCGACTCCAGCTCGTCGTCGGTCAGGCCAAGGGCCCGGTGCAGAGGTTGTTCGTCGCCCACACGCCGAAACTACTTGGCGACTACCCCCAACCCACCCAGCGGGTGGCCGGAAATTTCGGTGTGCTGATATAACAATGATTTATGGCGCGTAACCGAGTGATCATTGAAACAATTACCTGCGACCTTTGCGGGAATCAGGTCCGGGAACCATCCACAAAGCGACTCGCCCTTGACAAGGATTCATGGAACCTCGACCTGTGCGAAAACGACGCTGCGGTTGTGGAACGGCAAATTTCCGAGTGGACGAAGAACGCCACTAAAACGCAAAGCAATAGCTCTCGGCGGTCGGCGGGCCAGGGCAAAGACGACTGGACTTACCTCGAATCGATGGGCTTTACCAAGCACCGCGGGCGTAAAACTCCAGCCGAAAACGCAGCGCTCGCGGCGCGCTAAAACGGCCGAGATCCGGCCGAGATGTAAGCGCCCAGCCGCGAGTAACGCCGAAATATCAACACCAGCCGAGTGCAAAGGTGGCCCGTGGACGAAAGCGTGCTCGAGATTAGCTCGCAGCGTTGGCGCAGCGGCGGGGCCAGTCGATGCAAGACTTCTTGCTCGAACTACTCGTGGCAGTTGCCGACACTCCGCTGCAAAGCGACATCCTCCAGCGCCTCTCCGTCCGCCGCCGTGCGATGCACACGCGGATCACGAGCCAGCAGATTGTCGAATCGTTGCGAGGTCATCGTTCCCTAGGCAGGGCTGCTGATTGGCTTTGAACCCACAAAATTCAGTGGGTTTGCTGCGGAACTTGTGGGTTCGAGGGCACTCGGATCGACAAGGCTCCGTCGGAGCCACCCGGCGTTACCGCGAGACGGATGACGCGCTGAGGAACGCGCGCAGCAGCACAAGCCCGTCTTCTGAACCCAGCAGTGCGCTGCTCGCACGCTCGGGGTGCGGCATCAAACCGACGACGTTGCCGGCGGTGTTGCACACACCGGCGATGGAGTCGACCGAGCCGTTGGGGTTGTCGACGTAACGCACCACGACCTGATCGTTGGCGAGGATCTCGGCCAGCGTCTCGGGTTCGACGGTGTAGTTGCCTTCGAAGTGGTTGATCGGAATGCGCAGTTCGGTGCCGAGCGCTACGCCGCTGGTGAGCGACGCGCGATTGGTCTCGACCCGCAGCGTCGTCTCCTTGCAGATGAACGACAGGCCCGCGTTCTTTTGCAACGCACCCGGCAATAGGCCCGCTTCGGTGAGCACCTGGAAGCCGTTGCAGATGCCGACGACCGGCATGCCGTCGGCCGCGGCTTTGCCGACCGCTTCCATCACAGGCGAGAAGCGGGCGATGGCGCCGGGGCGCAGGTAGTCGCCGTGGGCGAAGCCGCCCGCGATGACCGCAGCGTCGCACGCGCCGAGCGAGGTGGCGGTGTGCCACACCAACTCGGCGGTGCCGCCGGCGCGCTCAACTGCGAGCGCGACGTCGTGTTCGCAGTTGGTGCCCGGAAAAACGACGACGCCGACGTGGGCCACTACGCCGACACCGAGGCTGTGATCGTCACGACGGAGTCTTCGATCACCGGGTTGGTAAGGAACCGTCGGCACAGGTCTTCGACGCGCGTCGCGGCGGTGGCCTCGTCGGGCGCCTCGATCGTGAGGCGGATCGCCTTGCCGATGTGCACCCCGCTGACCTCGGGGAACCCGAGGGTCG
>JBKJQZ010000335.1:0-2938 GCA_046594835.1 Acidimicrobiales bacterium
GACCAAGACGGAGAACGCGATCTGCATTCACGAAGAGGACTACGGAATCCTCTGGAAGCACGTCGACCTCCAAGGCGGTCGCACCGAGGTGCGGCGCAGTCGTCGCCTCGTCGTGTCGTTCATCGCGACGGTCGGCAACTACGAGTACGGCTTCTACTGGTACTTCTACATGGACGGCTCGATCCAGCACGAGGTGAAGCTCACGGGGATCATGTCGACCAAGGCGACCGTGCCGGGCGAGCCGCACTCACCCTTCACGCCGCCGATCGCGCCCGGCCTCGCGGCGCCCGTCCACCAGCACATGTTCTGTGCGCGCCTCGACATGGACGTCGACGGGTCGGGGAACGAGGTCTACGAAGTCAACGTCGACCCGATGCCCGCGGGCGACGACAACCCGTGGGGCAACGCGTTCGCGCCCACGGCGACGCGCCTCGACACCGAGAGCGCCGCGCAACGCAACGTCGACCCGGCGCGCAGCCGCACGTGGAAGGTCACCAACCCCAACGTGCGCAACGCGATCGGCGAACCCGTCGCCTACAAGCTCTTACCGGGTTCCACCCCGACGCTGCTCGGCGCGCCCGGCTCGTCGATCGCGCGGCGCGCCGGCTTCGCCACCAACAACTTGTGGGTCACGCCCTACGCCGCGGACGAGAAGCGCGCCGCGGGCGACTACCCGAACCAGCACGTCGGCGGCGACGGGCTGCCGCGCTGGACCGCCGCGGACCGCAGCCTCGTGAACACCGACGTCGTGGTGTGGCACAGCTTCGGTGTGACCCACATCCCACGGCCCGAAGACTGGCCCGTCATGCCGGTTGAGTACTGCGGCTTCTCGCTCATCCCGGTCGGCTTCTTCGACCGCAACCCTGCGCTCGACGTGCCGCCGAGCACAGGGTCGCACTGCGGCTAGGCCGTGGCGAGCAACGACTCGTAGGCGGCCGCGAGGTCGTAGCACTGTTGCTTGACGTCGCCGCTGAAGGAAGAACCGTGCATCACGGCCAGCGTCGTGGGGGAGAGGTCCCCGAGCCGACGCAACGTGTCGACGGTCTGGGGCGCGAGCGACGACGAGTGGAACATCTCCTCGGCTTCCATTGCGCTAGCCACGATGCTGTCGGTTGCAAGCGCCGGTCCGGCGCCGAGCTGGCCGAAGATGTCGCCCGAGAACAGCGTGCCGGTTGTTTCCTCGAACAGGACCTGTGCCTCCCAGCCGTGGGGCACGTGCGGGGTCGGGATAACGCGGAAGCGCTTGGCGCCGGTCACCAGCGTCTCCTCCTCGGTAATGATGCGCGGTGGGCGGTCGCACATGTCGTTGAGCGAGATGTCGCAGCCGAGCGGGTTGAACACCACTTCGCTCTTGGGTGCAGCGGCGAGCCACATGTTGACCGAACCGCACTCGTCGGACTCGACGTGGCCGAAGCTGAGCCAGCGAATTGATTCGACCGGGACGACGGTCGCGACCGCTTCGGCGATGAGCGGGAACATGCCGCGGGGACCGGTGTGGAACAGCAGGGGCTCGTCGTCGACGACGAGGAACTGGTTGAACGTGAAGCCCGTGGGCCCCACCTCCGGTACGAAGGTTGCGATCCGGTAGATGTTGTCGTTGATTTGGTCGACTGTCGGTTGCATGGGTTCCATGCAGGAGAGGCGTTCAGACTGAGGTCGGGGTGTTCAGTTTCGACTGAACAATCCAAGAAACGTCGCCGGGCGCCGGTTCGTACGCGCAGTAAATACCGGTGCGGATGTCACGGTCGAGCGCGCGGCCCGCTTGGGGACTAACTGCGCTCACGCTGGAAACAGCGGTACGCAGTGCCCGCGTGACGTTCACCCGGGCGCGTTCGGCCGCCGAGGCCGCCTGGCGGCCCTTGCCTCCAAGACCGAACGCAGCGCTCAGGTGGGCGACCAATTCGTCGATCTCGCCCTGCAGGGCCTCCGCACGCTCGAGCGCCTCGATGGCGAGGGCGTCGTCGACCTCGCCGCGGAGCTGTTCAATCTTGCGCCGGTACGCGTCGCGGGCCGCCGCATCGGCGGCGGGGCCCGCGGTGCCGAGGTCGCGACGGTTTGTGGTGCCGGTGCCTTCGACGGCATCGACGAGGTCGAGCGCGTGCCGTTCGGTCCCCGGTCGATCGAGCAGCGCGGCGAGGTAGCGGAGGCCCTTCGTGTTCGCGAGTCGCGCGGTGACGCCGTCGGCCTGCATCACCCAACCGTTGTTGGTGCGGGCGAGTACCCGGGACGCATCGCTGCGTGCGACTGCGGACGCGGCCTGCGACAACAGCCGTTCGAGCAGGGTGCGGTCGTGGTCGGAGATCACCACGTCCAACCCCGCCAGCATCGTCGAGGCCGTCTTCGCATCGAGTTTTGCGCCGGTCGAGTCGCCGGCGGCTTCCCGGGCGCACGCGAGCGTGAGTAGTAGTGATGCCCACAGCCACGGCAGTCGCTGCACCGCCGCGGAATCAGCGATGGCCTCCAGCGCCGTCACCGCCGCGGCTGGGTCGTTGGCCGCGATCAGCACGCGCGCTCGAGCCATCGCCGCCCGCGTCGCAACAGTGGTAACGCCAAGCGCGTCTGCTCGCTCGGTGAGCTGCGCGCACATGTCGCTCGCGGCAGGAACGTCGCCCGCACCGAGTTCGGCGTCGACCAGGAACGTGAGTAACTCGACGGCGCGTAAGCGGTCGTTGCCCATCGCCCGCATGCCCCTCTGGCCAACCCGGCGGGCCAGGTCGTAATCACCCCGGCTGAGGTGGAGGCGCACCATAGGAATGAGCGCCTGCATCGACGCGTCGCGGCCGAGCAGCAACGCCTCGGCGTCGGTGACGCGTCCTTGGCGCGCCCGGAGATCGGCCAGCGCGATCGACGGGTGCCACGCGTCGATGCCCATGCGCTGGTGGACCTCGTCGATCGAACGCTCGAGGATGCGTTCGGCGTCACCCCACCGACCGAGCTC
>JBKJQZ010000340.1:0-9855 GCA_046594835.1 Acidimicrobiales bacterium
ATCACCCGCCATCGCACGCGACACCGCGAGCATCTGTTGCTCGCCGCCCGAGAGCAGGCCGGCCGTTTGATCGAGACGTTCGCCGAGGATCGGGAACGCTTCGGTGGCTTCGGCCATGAACGCGTCGAGCGCACCCGCCGACTTGCCGCCGCTGCGGTGCGCGATGGCGAGGTTGTCGCGCACGCTCAGGCCCGGGAATACGCCGCGGCCTTCGGGGATGAGGACGAGTCCGCGCGACGCAATTGTGTTCGCGCGGCGGTTGTCGATGCGTCGACCCTTGAGGCTGATCGAACCCGACGTGACCGGGATGCTGCCCGAGATGGCGCGCAGCGTGGTGGTCTTGCCCATGCCGTTGCGGCCGAGCAGGGCCACGACCGCGCCTTCGGGCACGTCGATGGTCACTCCGTGGAGCACTTCGATGCGGCCGTATCCGGCGCGCACGTCCCGCAACGAAAGCGCGCTGGTCACGACGCCTCCTCGTCGACGGTGCCGAGGTAGGCCTCGCGCACGGCCGCGTTCTTGGCGATCTCTTTGGGCGTGCCCGACGCGATCACGTGGCCGAAATCAAGCGCGTAAATGCGTGTGGACAGCGCCATCACGAGATCCACGTCGTGCTCAACCAGCAGGATGCCCACGCCGCGCGCGGCCACGTCTTTGAGGACGTGCTGCATTGCGTCGGTCTCGTCTTCGTCGAGGCCGCTGCTCGGTTCGTCGAGCAGCAGCACGGTCGGGCCGGTGCACAGCGCCCGACCGAGCTCGACGAGCCGCAACACGCCAGTACTCAACGAGCCAGCCATGCGGTGCTGTAGGTCGCCGATGCCGACGAGTTCGAGCGCCTCATCCACAGTCGCGTCAACTTCGGGCTCCCGTGGATTCCGCAGACGGAAGATGCGCGTGAAGGTACGGCCCGGCGACGCCGCCTCGGCCGCGACTTGGAGGTTCTCGCGCACCGACATGCCGGTGAAGATTTCGAGGCGCTGGAACGTTCGGGCCATGCCGTACTGGGCGCGCTGGTGCGTGGGCAGGTCGGTTACGTCGCGATCGCCGAGGAAGACCTGGCCCGACGTCGGCGCGTTGAGCCCGGTCAGGGCGTTGAACATGGTGGTCTTGCCCGCACCGTTCGGGCCGATCAGCGAGGTAACGGCGCCGGCGGCGACTTCGAGCGACACGTCGTCGACGGCGGTGAGGCCGCCGAAGCGCACGACGAGTTGTTTCGCGGTGAGCACGTTCTCGCTCATCGGGCCGCCTCGTTGAGCACCGTCTCCGCAAAACCCGATGCCACCGGTTCGGGCGGGGCGACGGGTGCGGGCCTTGATTCGTCGCGTTGCTTCTCGGCCACCCACGACCCGAAACGCTGCGCGATGCGTTGGGGCTGCGCGATCAGTCCGCCCGGCAGTCGACCGAGGAACACTGCGCCGATACCGAACAGGCCGATGGCGCTTTGGATGTCGAGGTTGAGCTGGCGGGGAATGAACACGTAGAGCACTGCGGCGAGCACCCCGCCGCCGATGCTCGAGATGCCACACACCACGACGGCCGTGAACCAGAACAAGCCGAGCACCGGGTTGAATGTGGCGCTGTCCCAGTTGCGGTTCGATTGCACGAGCAACGCGCCACCGATGCCGGCCATGAACGACGACGCACCGAACACGAACAACTTGGCGCGGCGCAGGTTGATGCCGACTGACTGGGTCGCAGTCTCGGAGTCGCGCATCGCCGCGAGGACGCGCCCGAGGCGGCCGCTGCGCAGGTTGTGGGCGAGGCCGAGCGTGAGCGCGACGATCACGAGCTCGAAGTAAAAGAACGAGCGGTCGCTGGTGAGGTCGAGACCAAAGAGCGTGGGCCGGTCGACGGTGAGGCCTCCGGGGCCGCCCTTGAACATGCGGGCGTTGAACACGAACCGGTCAATGATCAATGCGAGGCCGAGGGTGGTGAGGCCGAGGAACAAACCCTTGCGCCGCAGTGCCGGGTAACCCGCGAGCAGTCCGAGGCCCATGGCGACCGCGCCGCCGATGAGCATCGCCACGAGGACCGGCACGTTGAGCCCGTTGGCCGCGCGCGCGGTGAAGAACGCACCCGCGCCCGCGATCGACGCCTGACCCAGCGTGAGGTGGCCAGAGAAGCCGGTGATGGCAACGATCGAGGTGAAGATCACCACGAGGGCCAGGCAGATCTGGGCTTGGCGTAGGTCGTTGGCGCCGAGCATGAGCGGGGCTACGAACGCGGCCACAGCCGCGATCGACATGATGCCGAAGCCCGCAGGCGTGACTCGTCGCCCACCGAGTTGGCCCTGCGCGAGGCCGGGTCCGCTCGACTCCGACGCGCCAACCTCGTCGAGGCGACGGAATCCGACCAGCGCAACGAACAGCAGGATGCTCGACAGGTTCAGCACGACTGCGGCGTAGGTCTCGGCCAGGTTGTTGTCGTTACCGAAGGGATGAAAGGCGCGCAGCAGCGCCTGGCCGAAGCCCAGCGCGAAGCCGTACATGATCGCCTTGGGCACGCTCACGAGCCGCGCGACCACTGCGATCGAGAACGTCTCGATGCCGAAGAAGATGATTTTGGTTGGCTCGAGTGAGCCCTGCGTGATGATTAGTCCGGTGACCGCGGCGAGCGTGCAGCCGACGGTCCAGGCCACCTGCGACACGCGGTTGGAGTCGATCGCAGAAAGCTCGGCGAGGTCGCGCCGGTCGACCACGGCGCGGATCGAAACGCCCAGGAACGTGCGTTGGAACAACAGGTACAGCAAGCCGGCGACGACGAACGTGGTGGCGAGGAAGCCGACCTGTTCGGTGTCGAAGGTGAGCGACCCGATGTCGAAGGGGCGCAGGCCGAACAGGCGTGGGACCGGCTCGCTATTGGTGCCCTGCACTCCTGGGCCCCACTGCGTGTTGATGAACGCGAGCAGCGCGACGGTGACGCCCAAGGCGGCAACGAGTTTCTCCGAGCTCGACGCCTTGCGGTGCTGCAACGGCCTGAACACCACTCGTTCGAGCACGAGGCCCAGGCCGGGTCCGCAGATCAACAGGACGATGGGCACCACCACGACCAGCGGTAGGCCTAGGACACCGCTGAGTTCCCAGCCGAGATAACCAGCGAGAAGTGCGATCGCAAAGTGGGCGATATTGAACACGCCTGTGGCCTGGTAGGTGACCACGATGCCGGTGGCCGACAACGCGTAGTAGCTACCGAAGATGACCCCGAGAAGTGAGACCTGGACGTAGAACACGAAGCGGTGTGGCTATGCCACAGACGCGACGGGAGCGCACGTGGGGCACGGGCGCATGCCCCGTTTGCGGGCGGCGGCCGGCGTTACTTCGGTGCCGTCCTTGCCTTCGGCTACTGCGCAATCCGCGCGATGGAACAGCTGTCCGCCCGGCACCACCACGACGCGGCGCGACGGCGCAGCCTCGTCGGCCGCGGCAACCGCGCGTGCGCCGTTGCTGACGCGCGCTGGCGCGTCGTTGCGGGTCAACAGCGCGCCGTGGAGTTCTTCGACCATCTGCTCGAGGCGGTCGAGGCGCCCACTGTCGTCGCGCAGCTGTTGGGTGCCGAGGAAGTACGCGCCGAGCACCGCGACAAAGATGCCGCCGAGGCCGCCCGACACCAGGTACGGGATCTGCTTGGCCGGGAGCGCCTCGCGCGAAACGCCGAAGTAGCCGAGCAGCATCAACAGCGCGCCGATGCCGATCAGGATCCAGCCGACCCACGGTCGCAGGGCCTCGCCGACCCAGCGCCACAACAGCTTGGGGTCGGCTTCGTTGTTTTCGTCAGGCGCCATCGTGGGTTCCTTTGTGTGTCATCACTTGGGCCCGGGGAGACGGGCGGGGAGTGCGAGACGTGGTGCGATGCACAAGGCGAGCACACCGAACATCAACGCGAGATAGAGAAAGCCGATGCGGCCACCGAAGTCGTTCGCGGTCGACGCGATCGTGCGGGTGCCGCCGGTGGTAAGGCCTCGGCCCGACGGGCCCCCGTCGGTTCGGCCGTTGCTGTCAGAACCGCTTCCGGAACCGGAACCACCGGAGTCGTCGAGAGCGAAGTCGCCGCCGCTGAAGTCGCCGCCGGAGGAGTCGCTGTTGTCGAACGAATCGCCGCTCACGTCGGTGAAGTCGTCGATGAGCCCTTCGCCCGTGTCGTCGGCGCCAAAGTTCGCGGCGGTGCTCCGCGCGCCGGTCTGGGCGAGCTGCACAAATACCGTGTAGCGACCGTTCGGGTCGATCTGTTGTCCGGGGGTAATCGGGTTCGGAAGCAACGGTAGGCCGTCGGCCAAGTAGGTGAACTCGACGAGCACGCCGCCGACCGAAGCCACGGCCGGGCCGTCGTTCTCGAGTTTCTCCTCGGTCGGCAGCGCGGTGATCTTGATGCCGAACTCCTTCACCAACGCGTTGGCCTGATCCACGAGCGCCCGGTTGAGCGGGGTGGGGTTCTTCGGGTCGCTGACGACGATGCCCTTGTTCGTAATCTTCGCCGGCTGACCCGCCACGGTGAGCCCGCTGACATTGATATCCGCGGTGGTGCTGCGTCCGCCCTGCCCGTCGTCGGTGGTCTTGGAGATCGAATCGATGCTGCCGATCTGCACGATCCCGCCGACGAGCCTGACGCCCGAGATCGTGGTGGTGGCCTGCGTGGTGAGCGCGCCCTTGAGGATGCGCTGTGCGGTGCGCGCGGTAACCGAGTCGGCGGTCGCGACGGACCCGTCGAGCGTAAGACCAGGGATCGGCAGGTTGAGCGCGCCGAAGGGCGGCACACCGAGCACACGCAACGCGTTGAGGACGGCGTCGGACGAGGCGCCGTCCTCGGCGGCGTGGGCCCGAGCGAGGACGCCCTGACCGCTTACGGTGTCGGTAGGCGCGCCGAGCGCAAGCGAACCAGTAGTCGAAGCGTCGGGCTGAAAGTCGTCGGCAGCAACGCTCAGCGGGTACTGGTAGCGCAGGCAGGTGTCGAGGATCGGCTTGAACTGCGCTGGGAACTGCGCGCCAAAGGTGCCGCACGCGAGAGACGGGCCGAGGATGCCGCCCTGGCCCGGGAAGAACAGCGAGGCGCGCGCAGCGCGCGTACTGGAGCTGAAGGTGCTCTGGCCCTCGACCGCGATGAAGGTGAAGAGGTCGTCGACGGGCACGACGGGGTACTGCTGGCGCAGCCCCACCGTGATGGCCCGCGCGGATGCGTTGCCGCTGAACACTTCGGGTGCGGGCACGTCGTCGCTAAGGGTGGTGTCCTCCGCGTGCGCGCTCGGACTCACGAACGCGAGTACGGCGCATATCCCAGCGAGCGATAAGCAGACGCGGCGCGTGTTGCGCCGTAGTGATGCCCCCAACCTTTCCTCCCCTCCCGAAGTTGACGCCAATGTTAGAACGTCAACTCTAGGTTTTCCTATTAGTGCGTGGAGAGCGATTGTGACGCTGTTTTCTGAAGATGCGCGCGCGGCCATCGCCGCTGCGCTCGACGAGCAGGTTCCGGGCGCGTCCGAATTAGGCGCGGTTGCGTACGTTGAGCAGTTGCTGACGGCGTTCGAGCACGATCCCCCTCGTATCTGGGCCGGCCCGAGCGGCTGGATCGAACCGGGTCCGTGGGAGGCGCACGCCTGGCGCGCCCGGGTTGATTCGTGGCGTGCGGTGTACGAGCGCGTGGCCGCCGGCGAACTCGCGAAGGGTGACCGCGGCGTGCTGCACACCCACGCCTGCGAGGCGACCTACGGCGATCCGGCGTACGGCGGCAATCGCGACGAGCAGGGCTGGGTGCGTGTTTCGTTCCCGTCGCCCCAGTACCCCCCGACAGGAGCACGCACGTGACCGACTTCGACTGCGATGCGGTGATTATCGGCAGCGGGCCGGGCGGCGCGACGGTCGCCGAAGTGCTCACGGCAGCGGGATGGTCGGTGGTGATGCTCGAGAAGGGCCGCAACCACCTCATTGATACCGAGGCGCCGTTCGCGGCGCGGCACCACTTCTCCAACGACGAGGTCGGCGCGCTGCGCCGGCACATGCTCGGGCCCGATCCGATGCTCGAGCCGCGGGTGTACCGCCACACCGTGGGCGAGGTGAACAACCTGCCCTCGACGGTTGGCGGTGGCGGCGTGCACGCCGACGCGAAGCTGCCGCGCTTTCGCGAGGAAGACTTCGCGCTCGCGTCTACCCGCGGCCCGATTGAGGACGCGTCGGTCGCGGACTGGCCTTTCGGTTACGACGAACTTGCGCCGCACTACGCGGCGGTTGAAAAGTCATTCGGCGTTGCCGGCGAGGAGACAAACCCGTTCGCGGTGAAGCGCGACGTGCCGTTCCCGATGCCACCCGGGCCCGACATGCCCTTCGCATTGGTCTCGGGCGCCGCGGCCGAACGCCTCGGACTGCATCCGTATCGCGCGCCGTCGGGCGTGAACTCGGTGGACTACGACGGCCGCCCGGTGTGCACCGATTGTGGCTTCTGCGCCGGTTACGGCTGCCCGATCCACGCTAAGGGTGATCCGATCGCGGCGCTGCAGCGCGCGTTGCAGACCCGAAAGCTGGATCTGCGTTCCGACGCGTACGTGACCTCGATCGTGCTCAACGACGCAGGCACGCAAGCCACGGGCGTGCGTTACCTCGATCTGGCTTCGTATCCCGACCCGCCGACGGTTGAAGTGCGCGCGCGGTTCGTAATCGTCGCGGGCGGTGCGTTCGAGACGCCGCGCTTGTTACTGCGCTGCGGCCTGGGCGGCGATCTCGTCGGTCGCTTCCTCACGTACCACTACCAAACCTTCACGGTCGGCATCTTCGACCGCGACACGGGTGGCGAGCGCGGCCGCGCCGTCACGCACCTGCACGACGACCTGATGATCGACACGCCCGAGATGCGCGAGGTTGCGCGCGCGGCAGGACTGCCGTGGGTGCGCGGCGGCACGACCGAGCACGGCTCGGGCCGCGGGCCCATAGACGAGGCGCTCACATACGGGCGGGGCGACGCGCACACGGCGTCGATGGCCGACAGTGCGCTGCGGCGTCGGATTTGGGCCTTCACGATGCAGGGCGAAGACCTGCCGCAATACACGAACCGCGTAACGCTCGATGGCTCGGTCACCGACGCCTGGGGTTTCGCGGCGGGACGCGTCAGCTACGAATCGCACCGTCACGAGTTGGTCGCATCGGCGTATTCGGTGGAGCTACACGAGCGCGTGATGACCGAAGCCGGGGCCGAGGCCACGTTCTCCGCGACCTCGCCGCGGGGCGACGAGCCGCCCGAGTCGCGCCACGTGATGGGCACGGCCCGGATGGGTACGGATCCGTCGGCCTCGGTAGTTTCGCCCGAACAACGACTATGGGAAGTGGACAACGTGTTGGTGTGTGACTCGTCTGTATTCGTAACCTCGGCGGGCTACAACCCGACCCTTACCCTCGCCGCGCTGGCCCATCGCGCCGCTACGTTGCTGGTCCGATGACGCGCACGATGAAAGCAGCGGTGCTCGGCGGCGGCCCGGGAAAGCTCGCAGTTGAAGAGGTCGCGGTGCCGGCGATCGGCGACGGCGACGTGCTGGTGGAGATCGACTTCTGCGGCATCTGCGGCAGCGACCTGCACATGGTCCTCGACGGTTGGGGCGCCAAGGGCTCGTGGGAAGGCCACGAGTGGGTCGGTCGCGTCGGCGAGATCGGCGCGTCGGTGACGCGCTGGAACGTGGGCGACGTCGTGGTCGGCGGCCCGATGGTGCGTTGCGGTGAGTGCGACGCGTGCCGCGCCGGTCGCCCGTCACTGTGTTCGGCTCGCGACACGCCGGGCATGACCACCGAGCACGGCGCGTTCGCGACCTACAAGGTCGCGGGCGAAAAGGAACTGCTGCCGATGCCCGCCGGGCTCGACCCGCGCGCGGCCGCGCTAGCCGAACCCCTCGCGGTTGCGCTGCACGGCATCCACCAGGGCAAGGTGCAGCCCGGTCAGTCGGTGTTGGTGATGGGCGCAGGCCCGATCGGCGCGCTCACGGTTGCCGCGCTGCGCGCGCTTGGCGTTGACGACGTGCGCTGTAGCGAACCGACCGAGATCCGTCGCGAGATCGCGGCCGCGGTTGGCGCGACGCGCGTGCTCACGCCCGACGAGTTACACGTGCCGTCGATCGCCGAGCCGGGCCTGGTGGTGCACGACGCCGTCGACGTCGTGCTCGAGTGCTCGGGAAACGGCAAGGCGATGGAAGCAGGCCTCGCACAGCTCAAGCGCGCCGGCATCCTCGTGTTGGTCGGCGCCGGGATGGCGTCGCCCAGGTTCGATCCCAACCGCATTCTCTTGAACGAGGTCGTCATCACCGGCGCGTTCACCTACGACTTCGACGGGTTCGAGCGCGCGCTGGCGTTACTCGCTGGCGGCCAGATGCCCGTTGACCATCTGCTCGAGCCCACGCCCGTCGACCTCGACGGACTGCTCGAGGCCATGCGCGGTCTCGCCGAAGGGCGCATCGCCGGAAAGGTGCTTGTAAAGCCATGACTGCATCAGTTGGACCCGCGTTCACGCGGCCACCTCGCTTCAACCACATTGCGATGTCGGTGTCCGCCGACCTGCTCGACGCCGAGGGCCGCGCCGCCATCAACGCGTTCTACGGCGACGTGTTCGGCTTCGAGGAGTACGAAGAGCTCACCAAGGACCGGCACATGCTCGTGCTGCGCGCGCATCACCACGAACAATTCGTGTTCCTCATCGCCGAGGACGAACCGATGAAGGCGCCGCGGCTCGATCACGTCGGCATGTCCGTCGCGACCATCGAAGACTTCAACGCCGTGCTCGAACGAGTGCACGCGTGGAAAGAAAAGCTTGGCGATGAAATCGATCTCATCGAGTCGAAGGTCGAGGAGTACGCGGGCGCGCTGAACCTGCACAGCTTCTACGTGGGCTACAAGCTGCCGCTGCTGTTCGAGCTGCAGCACTTCGAGTACCTCTTCTAGATGGAGCGCGGTCCGCTCCTAGCGTCGGACGAGAGCTTCACCCATCCGAGCACGAGTGATCCGTCGTGGACCGAGAAGGTCTGCGCGATGGCGGCGTTGACGGACGGCTCGGTGCAGGCCGCGTTCGGCATGGGCAAGTACGAGAACCGCAACGTGCTCGACGCGTACGCGGGGGTCTCTTGTGGGGTCGAGCAGTGGACCGTGCGCGCGTCGCGCGCGCTCGCAGCTGACGTCGCCGGAACCTCGGTCGGGCCGATTACCTATGAAGTAACCGAGCCGCTCGGGGTGGTGCGCTTCGCGCTGGCGTCGAACGACGTCGTGCCTATCTCCTTCGACGTGACTTTTCGTGGCGCGGTGCCGTGCGCGCTCGAAAACGAGTCGAGCTTCGAAACGGGATTGGCGCGGTACCACCAGATCGGTACGGCCGAAGGGTGGATCGCGATCGACGGCGTGCACCACGAGTTGACCGCGGACACCTCGGTTGCGACCCGGGATCATTCGTGGGGTGAACGGCGCATGGTGGGTAAGCCCCAGACGGAGGCGCCGCACCGCTCCAACGTGACGAGCACGGTCATCTGGTCGCCGATCCTGATGCGACGCGACGACGGCACGCCCTACGGCATCCACACCTTCTACCAACGTCACGCGGTGGGCGATTGGGAGAAGGCCGAGTTGATCGGCGGCGTCGAGCACGCCGACGGATCACGTGAGCTCTACACATCGCTGGTGCCGTCCTACGTGGTTGACGACGCGACCCGTCGGCTGCGCTCGGCCGTGCTCAACGCGACGATGCGCGACGGCTCGGCCCGGCCTTTGACCGTGACCGCGCTGGGTGACACCGGGTTCCACCTCGGCGCTGGGCTCTACTTCGGCTTCGACGGCCACTGGCACGGCGAAGACCGCGGGCCGTTCAACGTGGAGGGTGAGTACATCCCCGACTGCACGGACCCGT
>JBKJQZ010000005.1:0-4418 GCA_046594835.1 Acidimicrobiales bacterium
ACGGGTCCGGTGCCGTCGAGCGTAATCCGGATGTGCTCCTGACTGATCTTGAGGCGGCTAAGGAACTTGATTCGTTTGGTCGACATAGGCTTCCTCAGTCTCGTCACTCGTTTCGGCGGCTGCGGGCGCCACGCTTGCGTCTTCGGCTTCGGTCTGATCCGTTCCACCGCGCTTCTGCGCCCGGACCACCACATCACGGTTCACGTCGAACCCGTCGACCCGGAGTCGAAACTGCGGCGCGTCTATCAACACCTCCAGTCGATTCTTGGCCTTGGACAACACGCTGCAGCCGACCTCTTCGAAATCGAACGATTCGTCCGAGAACTGGAAGTCGAGCGGACTATATGCGGCAAATGGATTGCCCTTGGCCGTTTCATACGCAGCGGTCACCGCGATCGTGGTTCCCGGCGCCAGTCCGGCGCCGACGCTATACACCGTGAATCCGGCCTCGGACTGGCCGAGTCGGAATCCGCCAACCACTGCGGCTAGCGCCGGCATCTCCGCAGGGCCGTCTGCGGCTTCGGCGCTTGGGCGCGGCGCCTGTGCGGCTTCCTCTTCGTCTGGACCGACATCGGAGAACAGGTCCAGCAAGATGGTTCGATCCAACGTCCTCGACGCAGCGTAGGTTCGCCTGAGAATCTCCCCGGCGAAACTGGACACGAACTGAATCGTCACGCCACCCAGGATGTACTTGTCCTTGAAGTTCCTCGAGGATGGCTGCCACTCCGTGTGAGCGGGATTCTCGGCGTCTCCGAGCATCGTCGCGAGCGGTCCCTTGTCGACTCTCACGATGCAGTAGTGGTCCGCCACGCGGCTCGCATCGACTTTGGTGATGATCAGGTCCTCTCGGACGTGACATGGACGTTCGACGACGCCTGGTTCGCGCGCGATGTAGCAGTCAACTGTCGCAGCGACGTTTGGCTGGTTCGGAGCCTTCGGTCGGACCGTCAGTTGCGTAGACACACGAACCGTGTGACCGAGCCGCAGAGCCTCCCGAATCGAGCTGGCTGTCTCTCTGCCGAGCATCTCATCGGTCCAGGCGGCCTTTTGCGGAGCGCATGGAGGCAGTGTGACGAGGATGGAGCGCCCTGACTTGGCGTCTGTCGCGACTCGAAGCAAGCCGCCGAGGCGTCGAAGTTCGGCCCTTCTGCCGTCGGGAAGCAAGCCATGCAGTTGCTGAACCACGGTCTCGAAGGTCGATGCCGTGATTCGGAGGGTTCCGGACCCGTCCTCAACGCTCACCTCGAGGCGGCCCTCGATGATGGGGATGAAGTATCCCTCGAGGACGGCGAGCGCCAGAATCGCCCGGTCGAAGGGCGATTGGTCGCCGTTTTCCGCACGCTCGTCAAGCCAAGGGACGACCACCGATAAGCCGTGTTCACCGGGCCGACGCGCCAAGCGGAATTGCGTGTGGAAACTCTCCAGCAGCACTGGATCGGTGGTCGGAACGGTCAGGGTATCGCCCATCAACTCGATGCGGTCGCCGCAGAAGCCGTCCGGCGTATACATCACGCCGTCGACGGTGTGATGCTTGAGAACGCATCCGCCCATCAAGAATCGGCCAGTGCTCGTCTCCGAGAAACCGAAGAACGTTTGAGCCCGGCTCGCCCGAGGGAAGACCTGTTTACCAACGCCCCACCGCCCTCGGTCATCGCCCTCCTTTGCCGTCTTGGCCTCGGCACGGAAGAAGTAGAAGAACGGATTCTTCGCCCCTTCACGCTCTTCGTACTGGTGCTGGTCGCCTATCAGGCCCGTCGTTCCGAAATCCTCGAAGACAAGAAAGCGGCAGGGCAACTCCGGGCACACGTCCCCTGCCCGAAGACCGTTCCCTGGAGCCAAGTAGTGGGGCCAGGCGGTCGAGAACCACTGGATCGACTGCGCCGGAGTGAGGGCAGCGTCGGCTTCGGACAGACAGATCCGAACCCTGACGGCACCATCGACATTCTCGTCCGCCCTGGCGTCCAAGGCATTCTGGATTCCCTCTCGGACCAGGGCTTCTCCGGCACCCTTGATTGCGTCCGAGGCGAAGAACTCACCGACGACCGGGTCCCTTGTCTTGTCACTGGGTCGCTTTGGATTAAATCGCCACTGCATGTGCGCGCACCTTGTTCGTTAGGCTATCGAGACTCCGACTGGTTTGGGCCAACTGAGAGCGGCCGAGACACGGCGAAGGATGCTGTCGCTACGCCTCCGCACGGCATCGGTTCAGGCATCATGTCGGCGCTCTCACGGTCTGAACTGCACTGTCCGCCGGAGCGACACCGGCCGCCTCGAGTGCCCGCTCATACGTCTTCAACTGCAGCGAATACGCTGCAGACCGCGCCGCTGCGTCGACGTCCGTCTTGTAATCAATCACCTGCCACTGCCCCGCCCGCTCGAACATCAAGTCGATCACGCCGTTCATCACGGCTCGCCTCTTCCCATCGTCCATGAACGCGAACGGTGCCTCCACGGCGTGCGAGGCAGCCTTGGCTTCCGCCCAGAAGCCGGCTTTCGCGACAAGGAGCACGGTGTCTATCGCGAGGTCGAGCACGTCGCGCAGCTTTGGCTCTTCAACGGTGAGCCACATGCCAAGCCGGCGCAGGTCGGTTGCGGAGGCGTTCTGGTGACGCATGGCGTGCTCGAGCAGCCCGTGCACAAGCGTGCCCCACGCCTGGCCGGCATCGGCCCGGTGCGACGGCGTGTTGGCCACCACCACCTTCGACGGATCGTCCGCCGACGCCTCGACGGCGCGCGTCATCTGCGCAATGTGGTGCGCCTCCGCTGTGGCGGAAGTGATTGACCAGGACGACACGTTGACCTGGTCGTGCGCAACCAGACGCTGCCGGTCGGACACGGTCCGGACTGCGGCGTCGCAATTCAGCACGGCGGTTGGCGCAGTGGCAACGTCCACCGGCACGGGCAGCTCTGATGCCACGGCAAGGAACGGCGCCAGCTTGCCCCACGCGCCGTCGCCCGGCTTCTTCTGCCACTGACTGACGATGAGCAGGTGGCGGGCGCGAGTGGCCGCCACATACAGCAGCCGGTCTTCTTCAGCGATCACGTACGGCAGCTCGTTCGCCTCGTGCATCGCCCAGTCGGCGTGCTCGCCTATGACCGGCTCGTTGAACGTGAAGTCGCTCTTCTTCACGATCTTCAGCCAGCCACGCGCCTTCAAGCCGTCGCGCTCGATGCGGTGGTCGGCCCGCGCCTTGACGGCACCGGCCGGGTCGGCCAGGAACACCACGTTCGCCTCGAGCCCCTTGGCCTTGTGCAGGTTCATCAGCCGCACCACCTCGGTGCGTCCAGGCTCGAGCGGCAACGATTCCACTTCGCTGGTGGCGTCGCGGTCCGCCTCGAGCGCGTCCGCAGCGTCGGCAAGGCTGCCGCCCGACTCCGCCACCTGACGCACCCGGTCTACCGCGTGCAGCACGTCGCCGGCATCAACACCGCCAGGTGTGGTGGCCGCCAGCGCGAGGTAGCCGGTGGCTTCGAGAATGCGCTCGAGCGCCGCGGAGGTTGGCAGCACGCGCGTCCAACGGTAGTAGTGGTGCAAGGAGTCGAGCGCGGTGCGGACGGGGTCGGGTGGCGCGGTGTCGCGGACCTGAAGGTCCGCAGCTACGTTCTCAGCAGCTACGTTTTCAGCGGCTACGTACTGATGGATAGTGAAGCGGCCGCCGGACTGCTTGAAGGCGAACAGCTCGGCGTCGCTGATGCCGAAGAGCGGACCGCGCAGCACCGCTACCAGCGCGAGCTGATCCTGCGGATCGGCCAGCGCGCGCAGCAACCTCGTGATGGCCTCCACCTCGCGCGATTCACCGAACGCCCCAGCCCCGCTCACTTCGGTAGGGATGTTCAGCGCCTCGAGCGCCGCCGCATAGGGCGCGATGCGGCCGGTCTTCTTCCTGGTGAGAATCAGGAAGTCGCTGTAGCGGCGCCGGCCAGCGTCCACTTCCGACCGGATGAAGGCAGCAATCCTGGCTGCGTCGAGCGGAAGTATCTCGCCCGCCTTGTCGCACGCATACGTGAAGGTGCGGACCTCCCCCACCATTTTCTGATCCGGCTGCACGTCGAGCGGCGCGAACCGCGGCGCATGCTCGGTCGGCTCAACCGGAAACTGCGCGGCAAAAACGTTGTTGGCCCAGGCGCACAGCGCCGTGCCCGACCTGAAGTTCAAGGTGAGCGGCAGCACCTTCCCCACACCGGTGGCGCTGAAGCGGCCGCGGACGATGTTGTAGATGTCGATGTCCGCGCGACGGAAGCGGTAGATCGACTGCTTCGGGTCGCCCACCACGAACAGCGCCCCGGGCCGCACCGGCACGGCACGCCAGTCTTGCGGACCTGAAGGTCCCCTGCTACGAGACACAGGTTCGCGGCTACGTGACTGCGCACCTGAAGGTGCGCGGCTACGCGACGCAGAGCTACGCGACACAGAGTCG
>JBKJQZ010000205.1:0-5234 GCA_046594835.1 Acidimicrobiales bacterium
CGCGCAAGCCGGATGGGATCCCAAAAGAGCACGCCGTCGTCTTTGGGGTGCACGTCGTCGAACGGCGCGCACAACGCGCACGTGCGCGACCCAATCCACCCGTCTGCGTAGAACTTCACTCCCGCGATATCAACGTCTCCATCCCCGGTGCGTTCGCGCATGCCCTCGGCTGCGAGTCCGCTCGCAACCAGCACGCGCACGCGGCAGGGCAAACGGTCGGTCTCGCGGCGGCGCAACAGCGAGTCGAGATACACCCAGTCGTGCATGCCTGCTTCGGTGATCTGACAGATGCCGAGATCCGCGGCACGCGTAAGCCCCGACATGAGTTGGGCGTCGAGCCGCTCGTCGACCTTGTCGCCGACTGCGTCCATCGGGTTATATCCGCTTGCGTTAAGGCTTCGGTGGTACGCCGCAATCGATTCCGGCGACGTGTAGTCATACGGCGGCTTCACCTGCGCGCTGACGCGCAACAAGTGGGTGTGGTGATCGACGAAGCCGGGGCCGTTAAATGCCATGCGGCGCTCAACGTAACGTCGGAGGCGATGGCAGGGATGCACGACGACCCAATCGTCCACGCGAAGGACGCTGCGGCCTTCGAGAAGTGGCTCGCGAAGAACCACGAATCGTCAGGCGGGATCTGGCTCGCGATCGCGAAAAAGACGGGCACCAGGACGTCCGTCAGCTACGTCGAGGCGGTTGAGGTCGCGCTCTGCTGGGGCTGGATCGACGGGCAAAGACAGAAGCTCGATGACGACTACTCGCTCCAACGATTCACATCGCGTCGACCGCGCAGCAAGTGGTCAAAGGTGAACGTCGAACGCGTCGAGCGCCTCACCGAGGCCACACGGATGCAGGCCTCGGGCTTCGCCGAGGTGGAACGAGCCAAAGCCGACGGCCGCTGGGCCGCCGCCTACGACAGCCCGTCGAACATGGCCGTTCCTGCCGACCTCACGGCCGCCCTCAAGAAGAACAAGAAGGCAGCGGTGTTCTTCGAGACGCTCAGCGGCGCGAACCGCTACGCGATCCTCTACCGCATCCACGATGCGAAGAAGCCCGAGACTCGCGCGTCACGGATCGACAAGTTCGTCACGATGCTCGCGGAGAGCAAGACCCTCCATTGACTCACTTAGAGGCAGGACTTGACGGCTTCGACGAGCGCGAGCGGTCGAGGGTCGGCCGAGAGGTTCACCTGCATCTTGTTCATCACGTAGCCGAAGGCGACGCCCGCGTCCGGGTCGGCGAATCCCATCGAGCCACCGGCGCCGTCGTGGCCAAACGAGCGCGGACCAATCATCGGCGCGAACTCCGACTTCAGAAAGAAGCCAAGACCGAAGCGCGTCTCCTTCATGAGAATGGCGTCCTTCCCCACAGACTGCTCCGTGGTCGCGGTCTCGATCGTCGCGTCGTCGAGGATCCGGACGCCGTCGACCTCGCCGATCAACCCGGCGTAGAAACGCGCCAGGCCCCGCGCGGTGCAGATCCCGGCAGCCGCGGGAATCTCGGCGGCGTGCGCGGCCGGGTCGTTGAAGTCGATGGCGGGCCTACTCAGGTTGAGGGCGCGGGCCGACAGCGAGTTCGGGTCCATGAACGCCTTCACTAACTCGCGCACTGACTCGTCGAGCGTGTTGAGGTCGAAGTTCTTGAACATCTCGCGTTGCTCGTCGTTCATGCCGAGCTCCATCGTGATGAGCTTGCTGACTCGCGGCTCCTCTGATGACGGAAGCCCGATGTAGAACTCGGCGTCGAGCGGCCCCGCTATCTCCTCCGCGAAAAACGTTCCGATGGTCTTACCGGTGATCCGACGAACGAGTTCACCTACGAGGTAGCCGTAGGAAACCGCGTGGTAGCCGTGCTGCGTGCCGGGCTCCCAGTACGGCTTCTGCGCCGCGAGCGCCTCCACGATCGGATCCCAGGCGAAGAGCTGTGCGGGGGTGAGTTCGGCGTCGACCGCCGGCAGGCCTGCGCGGTGCGAGAGCAGCCAGCGCACCGGGATGTTCTCTTTTCCCTGCGCTTTGAACTCGGGCCAGTACTGGGCCACGGGTGCGTCGAAATCGAGCAGGCCGCGCTGCGCGAGCAGCGATGCGCACGCGGCGGTCGCTCCTTTGGTGGTGGAGAAGACGAGTTGGAGCGTGTCTTGCTCCCACGGACGGCCGGTGTCCGCGTCGGCCACCCCGCCCCACAGGTCGACGACTTTCACGCCGTCTTTGTAGAGCGAGAACGCGGCGCCGACGTCGCTGCGCTCGTTGAAGTTCGCCTGAAACGCGTCCCGTACCGGCTCGAACCCGGGCGCTACCTCACCGTTGATGTCAGTCATAGGTGGATTGTCTTAGCCGAAAGGGCCACACTCACGTCGTGGACCGATGGATCTTGGCCGCCGCATGCGCGATCGCCCTCACGGTTGCCGCGCAGTGCGCGGTTCGGTGGGGCGGCCTCACGCGCAATGAAGACGACGCGAGCGACGACGTGGGGACGCTCGTTTCGAACGCGCTGGCGACGCTGCGCGCTGCGACCGTCACGCTCTACGCGGCGGCCATCGGCGGCGTGCTCGTCGCGGGCTTTGGCGGCCGCTTATTCATGCGGATTCTGGGCGCGACCTCACCCGACTCTTTGCACGGCGTACTGACCGACGCGGACGAAGAAATCGGCAAGATCTCCTTCGGCGGCTCGCTCTTTCTCATTCTGTTCATGGGGCTCTTCAGCGGATTCATCGTCAGCCTCACCTACCGCGTGGCGCGCCGATGGCTACCGGCGAAGGCGTGGCAGGCGGGCATTGTTTCGAGCCTGCTGGCGTTCGGCGTATTCGGCGCTGGCATAAATCTGCTGGCGACGCGCAACAAGGATTTCCGGGTGTTGTCGCCGGTGTGGCTCGCCGTCACGTTGATTTTGGCGACCGCCGCGCTGCTCGGCGCGACCACCGGTGCGGTACACGACCGCCTCGACCGTGGGATGCCGACTTTGGCGAAGGAGCGCCGTGCGGTGCTGGCCTATGCGCCGCTGCTCCTCTTTGCGGTCACCGTACCGGTGCTGCCCGCGCTGGCGGCGATAGTGCTGGTCGGCAGCATGTTCGCCCCGTTGTTTCGTCGCGCCGGCCACGCACAAGGCTTGATCACATGGGGGCGCCGCGCGGTGCCGGTCGCCGCTGCGATCTCGGCGTTCGTCGTCGCGTCCAACGCCATCGGCGTGTTGACGCTCAACTGAGCGAACTGAGTGGGATTTGCCGCACATAGTGCGGCTAATCCCACTCAGTTCCGTTACTCCTGGACGAGTTCGATCAGGGTGCCGAAGGAACCCTTCGGGTGCACGAAGGCAACCGTCGTGCCACGCGATCCAGGACGCGGGGCCTTGTCGATGCCGGTACCACCCGCAGCGATGATCGCGTCGAGCGCCTTCGCGCAGTCAGCCACGCGGTAGCCGATGTGGTGCAGGCCCTCGCCGCGCTTCTCGAGCGCTTTGGCGACGGGCGAGTCCGGCCGCGTCGGCGTGAGCAACTGCACGTAACTCTCCGCGACCTTCAGCAACGCCTCTTCCACGCCGTCGCTCTCCACAACTTCGCGGTGGTCGACCGTCGCGCCAAACGCGTCGGCGTAGTACTTGATCGCGGCCTCGAGGTCGTTGACCGCGATGGCGACGTGATCGATCTCAGTGAGGATCATCTCCATTACGGGATCAGGCCCTTCACCGAATCGGGCATGTCGTCGGCGATGCGGATGATCGGAATGCCCGTCTGCGTGTTGTCGTGCATTTCCTTAAAACAGCGCGGGAGGTCCTCGAACGCGTAGATCTCCTTGTGCACGGTCGGCTTGAAAACCTTGCCGTACAACTCGGTCGCGGCGCCGCACCCGAACGGAGTTTCGTAGTGCGTGTGATCGATGGTGACCTGCTTCACCGACATCATCGTGGAGTTGTAGGTCACGACCTGGCTGAGCTGCCAACCGGCGCTCACGTTGACGCCCATGCGCGCCGAGACCGCAAGACCGGCGTCGAACACGGGGCCGCGCAGCATGTCGCACACCGCGTGCATGTCTTCGCCGTTGGTGATCTTGCTCACGTGCTTGCGGAACGCCTTGACGTCGTCCTTGGTCGCGAAGCGGTTGAATTCCTTCTGGTCGATGCCAACGATGCCTTGGCGTTCGAGCGCGTCGCGGCGCTCGGGCGAGCCGGAGCAGAAGTACGCGTTGTGGCCCTCGGCCTTTGCGAGTTGCAGGAATAGCTCGGATACGCCGCCGCCGAAGCCGAGCACGTTGATCGTGGCCCGGCGCTCGACGGGTACCTTCACGCGGTAGATGCCGATTGCGCGACGCCACAGGTGGTACGCCGTGGGCGCACGCAGCGGTAGCGCGGCCATTTCCCACAGGTTCAGGCCGCAGTCGAGCGGCGCCTTGATCAGCTGCCAGTCCTCCACAACTGCCTCTTCGGAGTACCAGCCGACCGACTCGGGCTGGTCGTAGGCCCAGATCCGCAGCGGGAAGCCGTACCGATCGGGATCGCCGTTGCAGTGGGTGATGACGATGTCGCCGGCTTTGAAGCGCGTCACACTCCCGCCCACCGCGATCACCTCGCCCAGCGCGCTGTTGCCGGGGTAGATGCGCCCACCCCGTGCCTCGGCGATGTTGATGGTGTCGGCCGTGGCCGCATGGTCGATGTTGTGTTCGGCCGAAAAGGCGAGAATCCGCATGTGGACGTCGGTGGCGCCGACGGCGGCCAATTCCAGTTCATCGAGGGTGATCACGTTGGAGACGTCGATGTCGGCCACCATCCCACCCACGCGGTCGCGCTCGGCGGCGACGGCGTCGGCGGTGATGCTAAAGGCTCGTACGGTCCGTGGCATGGGAGTGAACGTTAATTGGCGATCGTTCGTAGACTGGTTGAGTCCATTGTGGATCTGAGGAGGCACCCATGCCCGGTTCCGTAATCGTTTCTGGGGCCCGCACCCCCATCGGGAAGCTCTCGGGCGCCCTGGCCGGCTTCACGGCCATGGACCTGGGTGGGTTCGCCATCAAGGCCGCCCTCGACCGGGCCGGAATCACCGGTGATCAGGTCGACTTCGTCTTCATGGGCCAGGTTTTGCAGGCCGGCCAGGGCCAGATCACGGCCCGCCAGGCTGCGCTCAAGGGGGGCATCCCGATGACCGTTCCGGCTACGACGATCAACAAGGTCTGCCTGTCGGGCCTCAATTCGATCTACCTGGCCGACCTCATGATCGCCAGCGGTGATGCCGAGATCGTGGTGGCCGG
>JBKJQZ010000290.1:0-15855 GCA_046594835.1 Acidimicrobiales bacterium
CCCGGACGCGTTCGCGAAATCCGACCTCCCGGATGGACTCCGGTGTCAACTCGTCGAAGTCGTAGTTCACGCCGTTACGGGGCCGAGCGCGAGGCGCGAGTCCTCGAGCAACAGGTCGAGTTCTCCAGCAACTGGAGCGTCAGCCGCCGCCGTGCACGCAACGTAGGTGCGGACCATCACGACGCTGTGGGTCGGCAGCAGATGGTCCACTAGCCGGCTCAGTTCGTCGCGGCTGGGCATCGCAAATGACTCCTCGCCGAGGAACTCGGCTGCTTGGGCATCAATGCCTGCGGTTAGCTCAGCGGCCATCTCGACCTGCTTGGAGGGTGACAGCGACCGAAGGCGCGTCCGCACGAGACGCCCGACTCCACCCTTTACGAACTTCGGGTCGAGTCGCACATTGAGGCGTTGCGTTAGCGCGTTGCGCACCTCGGGCGGCGCATCCCGAAGGTGCACATTTAAATCCTCAATCGTGATCGCCTCCAGCGTCGCGCTGAGGCGCGCGCGCCGTTCGGCGATGACCTCCGGCGCTGAGGGGACGTAGTCGTCTTCCTCGTGGCCGTGATCGTGGTCGCAGTTCTCGTCGTGATCGTGTTCGTGCTCAGACATAGCCCGAATAGGTTACGGGCTAGATGCCCCTGGGAATGTCAGTCCACGGGATATCTCTATCCGTGGCCGGCTCCTTGGGCAGACCAAGCACCCGCTCGCCGAGAATGTTCCGCATGATTTCGCTGGTGCCACCCTCGATGGTGTTCGCACGGCTGCGGAGGAAGCCCCGCACCGAGGATCCAGTCGCTACGTCGCTCGCGCTCCACGCGGTAGCCGACGCACCGAGCATTTCCATCGCGACGGACTGCAGACGCTTGTTGTACTCAGCCTGGAACAGCTTGGTAATGGAGCCCTCGGGGCCTGGGCGCTTACCTCCACCACGCGCGACTGCGGCGCGCAGGTTCGTGATCTTGTTGACGCGGCCTTCGATCGCTAGCTGCACAAGCTTGCTGCGCAGCACCGGCTCTTCCCACTGGCCGGTCTCCTTGGCCCGACGAATCAGTTCGTCGATCGGGCCACCGCCGGTGTTACCACCCCCAACCGAGCCTGCGCCCGACAACGCAACGCGCTCGTTCATGAGGGTCTCGGTCGCAACGGCCCAGCCGTTGCCAACGTCGCCGCAGCGCATCGAATCGGGGATGCGCACGTCGGTGAAGAACACCTCGTTGAACTCGGCGTCGCCGGTCATCTGCTTCAGCGGGACTACCTGTACGCCGGGGGCCTGCATGTCGACAATGAAGTACGTGAGGCCCTTGTGCTTTGGCGCGTCGGGATCGGTGCGGGCAACGAGCATGCCCCAGCGCGCCATGTGGGCCAACGTGGTCCACACCTTCTGGCCATTGACAATCCACTCGTCGCCATCGCGCACCGCACGGGTCGCGAGCGTGGCGACGTCGGAGCCCGCCGAGGGCTCGCTGAAGAGCTGGCACCAAATCTCGCGGTGCTGGGCCATCGGCGGCAGCATCGTCGTCTTCATTTCTTCGCTGCCCCATTGCATGAGGGTTGGTCCACCCATGCCAATGCCGATCACGTTGAAGCTGCGCGGCACCTTGTACGTGTCGAGCAGTTCGGTCACAACGCGCACACCTTCGGGCGCAAGGCCGGCGCCGCCGTACTCTTTGGGCCAGCTCGGGGTCGCGTAACCGGCCTCACCCAGGCGCGCACACCAGTCGCTGTAGTCAACCTGCTTGCGGGCTTCGGCCAGCTTGACGGTGTCGTTGTTCTCGATCCCATCAACCCATTCGGTGGGAAGATTGGCCCGCAGCCAGCCGAGAACTTCTTCGCGGACCGAGTCCTGTGTCGTGGTGCTCATGGTGGCGGGAGCGTACTTGACCGACCAGTCAAGTTGCCGTGCGAAACTGACGCCATGAGCGAGTTTGACTCCGACACGGCGCTGGAACCGGCGGGCGACGGGAGGTTCCACGGAACCGTCACCGACCGGTGGATGATCGGTGGTGGACCCAACGGTGGCTACATCGCGGCGTTCCTTATGCGGGCCCTCAAGGCCATCGCGCCCAACCCCGATCCGCTCAGCATCACGGTTCATTACGCGGGCCGGCCCGAGCCCGGGCCGTGCGAGGTCGCGGTGGCAATCACCTCCGCCACAAAGAGCCACGCGTTCCTGCGCGCAACCCTCACCCAGGACGGCACCGTGCGCGCGCACGCGATCGCCGTGTTTGGTCAGCGGCGGGCGGGACTCGTTGACATCCTGCGCGACTCCCCCGCCGTCGGAGCGCCGGGTGACGGCCAGTCGCGCGAAGCAGCGGGCCCGGCCATGTTCCCGATGAGCTTCCTGGAACGCTTCGACTACCGCGACCCCACGGGCACCGATATGTTCCGCGGCTCGCCCGACGGGCCTGCGAAAGTCGGGGGCTGGACGCGCCTGATTGACCGCGCGCTCGACGATCTCGCCGTGCCACTGTTCTGCGACTGCTGGCCCCCGCCGATGTTCCGTCGCCACGGGCCAGGCATGTCGCCGACCATTGAACTGACGGTCCACTTCCGCCACGCGCCCGAGCCGGGCTGGAACTGGTGCAGCTTCGAGTCAAAGGTCCTCAGCGGCGGATACGTAGAGGAAGACGGCGAAGTGTGGTCCGAGAACGGCGTGCTCATCGCGCAGAGCCGACAGCTCGCACGCTTCAGCGTCTTCTCGTGACCAGACGCTCGATCCGCTCCGCCGACGCAGAGTTCCAAGTCCTCGACGCGCTGCGCGCCAACCGCCAGAAGCGCAACCGCGAGGGCGCGTTCATCGTCGAAGGTGTGCGCAATATCGACGCAGCATTCGCCAACGGGTGGGGCGTGCGTTCAGTGCTGGTGCAAGCGGGAGCGAAGCGTTCGGCCTGGGCGGAAACTGTGTGCGAGGGCGCCGACGACGTGGTCGAGTTGGCCCCGGACCTATTCGGCGCGCTTACCGATCGTGACGACACGCCCGAGGTGCTGCTCGTGGTCGAGAAACGGAACCACGACCTCGCCGATCTCGACGTAACCGACGGCTTCGTCGCGACCGTCCTCGATCGGCCGAGCTACCCCGGCAACATCGGCACGATCCTGCGCACGTGCGACGCGTTGGGCGGCCACGCCGTGCTCACCTTCGGCCACGCCGCTGATCCTTATGACCCGCGGTCAATTCGGGCGAGTACCGGTTCGTTCTTTGCGCTGCCGGTCGTAGAAGTTGACAGCGTCGAGCAGCTATGCGCGTGGGCCAGGAGTTCGGGCGTCACGCTGGTCGCGACCGACGAGACCGGCGACACTTCGCTGGAAGCCATCGCTGCTCCCCCACTCGCGCTGTTGATGGGTAACGAAGCGGCCGGTCTCGGTCGCGCGCTACGCGACGCTGCGGATGCGACCGTCGCGATCCCGATGCGCGGAACGGCGTCGTCGTTGAACATCGCGGCCGCACATGCGATCGCGATGTACGCGGCTACGAGAAGCTGACCGGAATCAGTTCGTCGGCGCCGGTCTCGTCGTCTTCAATGAGCCGGTAGCCACAGAGATGCGCCAGGATCGTGTGGCCTTCGTCGGGACCGGTGGCGATGAGTTCGTCCGTGTGCTCCAACACAACTTCCTTGCGCGGGCGGTAGATGTAGCGCCCGCCCCGCCGGATGGCGAGCAGGTAGAAGCCGGTTTCGGTCTCAAGGCGAAGCGCGCCGAGGGTCTTGCCTTCCGCAGTCGATCCCTTGGCGACGGGCACGCGCACAACCACCTCATCGGAGTCGCCGAAGGCGACCGCAAGGATCGGGTGCAGTGCTTCGCCATCGGTCACGAGCTTGACCATGCTCTGCGCAGCATCGGTGATCTCTTCCGACGCTTGGGCAAGGTGCAACAAGCCGCGTAGGGGCGACGGGTCGATCTGGCCGTCGGCCGAGCGCAGCACCCAGAGTTCGAGACGCTCCTTCATGTCGTCGAGGCGCGACTCGAGGTGCTCGACTTCGGCCGCGAGGCCGCGGTCGCGCAGGACGAGCGCGGAGTAGGCGAGGCCAACTGCCACCTCGGACAGGTTCTTCATTTCGACCAGCACATCGATGGCGCGATCGAGGTCTGATGGCACTTCTTCCGCTGCGACGTGGGGCGGTTCGTAGCTCGGCGCGCCCGCCATCGCCCGCAGACGCGGAATGCCCGCCGAGGCACCCTGCATGAAGAGCACGTCCTCAGGGAGCAGCACGATGTTGCCGTCGATTTTCGTGATCCAGTCGCGCACGCGCCGAATCGCGACGACGCGCATTCCCGTGACCGTTGGCAACTCGAGGTCGCACAGCGGCCGGTGCGCCATGTGCGAGGTTTCGCGCACGCGCACGCGGTGCGACACTTCCTCGGCGGCCGACAGGTCAGCCACGAGTGCTCGCGGAATGCCGAGGCGGCGGGTCACGATCGATCCGATGTCGACCGCAGCGTCTCCGACCTTCTCGATCGCACTGATGACCGAAAGCACCGACGCCATGGCTTCCGCGTCGCGTGGCGCACGCGCTGCGATCACTGCCGTAGCGCGAAGGTCCTGGCTGAGTTCGCCGAGCCGTTGGCCCAGTTCGACCACTTCGTCCGCCATTCCAGGATCGCCGAAATACAACGCGGCGTAGGCCAGGTCGACCATTAGCTCCGAGGTGTCTTTCGCCTCGGACAGCAAGGTCCGCAGGTTGCGGGGTTTGTCAGCGTCCATATTCAGCCCTGGGGCTTCCCAAAATGTAGGCCATTCCTCAAGCGATCCCGAGCACGACGATCACAGACACCAACACGAGGGCGCCAATGAAGTCGACAGATGAGGTGATTGTTGGCACGCCATAGGTGTCGGGATCGAGCCGGAGCCGGTAGGCGGTGACGCTGCCGTAGTACGCAACGACGATCACGAAGGCTACGGCGCCGACGGCTCCGAGCAAGGCAACCGCCAACATCGAACCCGCTCCCGGGCTCGCTTGGCCCAGCATCAGCGCGATCGCATGTGCGCCGAGACCATTGAACACGTAAATAGGTACGGCAAGGCCGGCGAGCAGCGCTGCGTCGCGTCGCACCGATCGTGGCGGGAACCCGGCGGGCACGACCATGCCCAGGTTGAGCCCGCTGCTGAGGCGGCTCGACAGGATCCCGCCGAGCGCGCCAGCTGAACTAACGAAGGCAGGCACGAGGATCAGCAACGCCGGGAACGCGGAGAGTGTGGTCAGGCGCTTCTCGATGACCACGCCGGCGAACGTGCTCAGGGTGAGGCCCGCAAACAAGATCGGCCAGGACTGGCGCACGATCTCGCGCAGCAAGCGCTGCCGCGTACGCCAGCCGTAGACCACGCCGATGGCCGTCACCACGCCGATGACCCAGCCGAGCAGCGTCGATCCCCACCCGTGTTGCACGAGGTGCGCTGCGGCCCAAAGCGCCGGAAGCGTGAGCACGTCGCCCAGCGTCGAGACGATCGGGGCAACGAGGTTGTCGAGGTCCCAGCCAAAGCGCACCGCGCCGAACGCGAGGAGCACGGTTGCGGCCAGCACAATGGCTGAGGCAAGCAGCCCGCCAAGGATGGAGATCGTCGCGAGGTCGAGGATCGAGATCGACGCATGCACACCAACCGCGACTGCGACCACCTTTGCAACTACTGCGAGCGCGAGCGACAAGCCAGACGTGAGCAGCAGCGAGGCGACGACGTTGTCGCCGAGGACTGTGCCGCGGCGCAGGGTGGGGCGGAACTGGCCGCTGTGGATCGCGGTGCTCAGCCGGTTCCCGAGCGCAGAAAAGACGTTGCCACGCAGGCCGATCGCAGGCGGCACGAGAATGAGTAAACCGGGGAGGCGATTGAACGTGCCCGTGATGGCGCCGAGCATGGCGCCCGCCACGAGGCTGGTGGAGCTATTGAGCGCGAGCGCGACGAGGCTCTGACCCACGACCGAAAGGTCGGGGCCGAGAAACGCGACGAACCGTCGCCAATCGAAGGCGCGGCGCACGACTCGGAGGCTCCCCGTGCATCAACATGGCGGTGAGTCTACGTTCCACCCATGACTGAGTTCGACGCATTGCTCGACGAGTGGATCCAATACGAGCTGCGCGAGGTGCCCGTACGCGCCACCGCACTCGGCATCGACGGCTACGACGAGCAGCTCGGCGACTACAGCGAAGCGGGGCACGAGCGGCGTGACGCGGCCGACGATGCGTGGCTAGCGCGGGTTAAGGCCATCGACGAAACGACACTGAGCTTTGCGGAGCGCATCGACCGCGGTCTACTCGAGTCGACGCTGATCGGACGCGTCATCAACCGCTCGTGGCTCGGCTGGCGCCGTGACCCCGGTGCGTACCCGACCGTTGGCCTGCAGGGTGTGTTCTCGTTGTTTCTGCATCGAGTGCACGCCGAGGCCGACCTCGCACGCTTCGCTATCGCGCGCATGGAGGCGCTGCCGACGCTGCTCGAGGACGCCAAGAAGAACATCGCGCCGGAGCTCGTGCCGCCACTGTTTGTCGAGCGTGCCGTAGGGCCGTGCCGCGCCGGCATCGGCTACTTCCGCAACCTCGTACCGCAGGAGATTGCAGACGACACCTTGCGCTCAAAGGTCGCTGACGCGGGCGCAACAGCCGCGGGCGCGCTCGAGGACTACCTCGGTTGGCTCGGAGACCTCGCGCCTAAGGCGAAGGGCGACTGGGTCTTCGGCGAGCAGCGCTACAGCGCGTTGCTACAGGACAAAGAAGTCCTCGGGTTCGACACGGCGGGACTAAACGAACTTGGCCATCGGGCCTTCGCCGCGGTGGAAGCCGAGTTGGTGGAGTGCGCAGGCCGCATCGACGCGTCGTCGGATTGGCGCACAATCAACAAGCGGCTCACCGATCGCCACCCGTCGTCACCCGAGGACATGCGCGCAACCTACGAGGCCTGCACCGCGGAGGCCCGACAGTTCCTTATCGACCACGGCCTCGTAACGCTCGCCGACGGCGAGGAGTGCCTCGTCGAGCCGTCACCTCCGTTCCAACGCCCGGTGCTCGCGGTGGCGTCTTACGCCACGCCGCCCGCGTTCAAACCGACCTTGACCGGACACTTCTTCGTGCCGTACCCGCCCGATGGAACGAGCGCGGCAGAGGTTGCGCAGCGCCTTGCGTCCAACAGCCTTCACTCCATTCCGACCATCACTGCACACGAGGCCTACCCCGGTCACCACTGGCACCTCACGTGGATGCAGGGCAACCCGCGACCGCTGCGCAAGATGCACACGACGCCGTATTTCTCCGAAGGCTGGGGCCTCTACGCCGAGCGCGTGATGTACGAGCACGGGTTTTTCAAGAACGATGAGGAAGTGCTTGGCCACCTTGACGCACGCATCTTCCGCGCCGCGCGGATCATCGTCGACACCTCGCTGCACACCGGCGAAATGAGCTTCGACGAGGCGGCAAGCTACATGACGTCGAACACTGCGCTGTCTGATGCCACGGCCGTTGCCGAAGTGAAGCGCTACTGCGCGTGGCCCACCCAAGCTGCGTCGTACCTCACGGGCTGCCTCGAGATCGAACGCATTCGCGGCCGCTTTCTCGACGCAGGCCGGGGCGACCTGCGCGAATTCCACAACCGCCTCGCTGGTTCCGGGGCACTTCCCATCGGCCTCGCCGAACGCGCCGTGATGGAAGACGCCTAGCAAAGACGTGCCACCCTTTGGGTGTGCTCGACGTGCTGTCCATCGCCGTGTTGGCGTTCATGGGCGTCCGGCTCGTGAGCGGCACGAGGCTGATTGCGCGGCCAGATGTGCGCCGGCACGTGATCGCGATTGTGCGCGGCCTTCGCATCCGCCACTTCGCGCTTGCGGTACCGGTCCTCGTTGTCGTCATTACCGCGGCGTCGCTACTCACGCTCGTGCCCGGGCTGTCGTGGGGTTGGTGGAGCGCCATAGGCGGAGTTGGCAGCCCAGTGTTTGGCGCGTCCGAGTCGAGCGCAGGCACCCCACTGGAGTGGCTCGTACCGACGGTCTTCGTGCTGCTGCTGATCCCGGCGCTGCCGTTGTTCGCCGAATCGGAGGAACGCATGTTCCGCCTCGGCGCCGAAGGCTGGTCACGGAGGCGGCGGGTACGGCGCGCGGTTGAGTTCGGCCTGGTCCACTGCCTCATCGGGATCCCGATCGGCGTCGGGCTCGCCCTCTCGATCGGCGGGCTCTACTTCACGTGGGCGTATCTGCGCGGCGGGCTCATGGAGAGCACACGGGCCCATCTCGCCTACAACGCGACCGTCATCACCGTGATCGGTGTCGGCCTCGCCTTCTCGATCTAGCTACTTGCCCGCGGCCTTCATCGCGGCCGCGACGACGTCGAGATCGAAAGGGGATCCAACGCTCACGATGAGGTGATCCACTCCGGCATCGATGAACTTCTCGACGATCTCGTCCGAAGGCCCAACCGACATCACCGTGCGCTCGATCGACTCCGGCGCACGACCGACCTTGGCGCACCACTCGTTCAGCACGTTGTTCTTGTGCGTGAAGTCGCGCGGGCTACCGCCGGTGTTCCACATGTCGGCGTACTCGGCCACGAGGCGAAGCGTGACCTTCTCGCCGCCACCACCGATCATGATCGGCAGACTGCCGACCGGCGCGGGCGTGAGCTTGCCGAGGCGCTCCTTGATGCGCGGCAGAGCAGCCGCGAGGTCGCGCAGGCGCGACGGCGCGGTGCCGAACTCGTAGCCGTACTCGTCGTAGTCGCGTTCGAACCAGCCTGACCCGATACCGAGAATGGCGCGTCCATTGCTCAGGTGGTCAACCGTCCGAGCCATGTCCGCGAGCAACTCCGGGTTGCGGTAACTGTTACAGGACACGAGTGCACCGAAGTGTGCGTGGCTCGTCTCGCACGCGATCGCGGCCAGTAGCGACCAGCCTTCGAAGTGACTCGCGTCGGGACTTCCGTAGAGCGGGTAGAAGTGATCCCACACCCAGATCGAGTCCACACCCATCGCATCGGCTTCCTTCCACGCCGTGCGGAGCTGTTCGATTGTGCAGTCCTGTGGGTGCAGCTGCACCCCAACCTTGATCGCCATGGCATGGACCGTAGCCAGCGGTGTAACACTTCGCGGATGACCGTGATCCTGAACCCGTACCTCACCTTCCGCGACACCGCACGCGCGGCAATGGAGCACTACCAATCCGTGTTTGGCGGTGACCTCGTGATCAACACCTATGCAGACATGCCCGCGATGGAAACCGAAGCCGCCGAGGCCGACAAAGTGATGCATTCGATGCTCACGGGCGAAAACGGTCTGGTGCTGATGGCCGGCGACCTACCCAACGGAACGGACTTCACGCCGTTCAACGGATCGATCTCCCTCAGCGGCGACGACGACGCGGTTCTGCGCGGCTTCTTCGAAAAGCTCAGCGCCGGCGGCGAAATCACGATGCCTCTCGAGATCGCGCCGTGGGGTGACGCGTTCGGACAGTTGACCGACAAGTTCGGCATCAACTGGATGGTCAACATCGTCGCCAGCCAGTCGTAACCAGCAGTCCTAGACGCCGAGGTACGCGCTGAGCGCGTCGGCGTGCAGCGTCATGTCGCCGTGCTCACGAATACCCACCGCGTCGTCATCGTTTAGCGCTCCACTCGCAGTGAGCGACTGTTCGAGCGTGGTGGTGCCGTCGCCGTTGTCGAGCAGGAAGAACCAGTTCTCGAGGTTGACGCCGTTTGCGAGGAAGCCACGCAAGCAGACGCGCTCGGGTGGGTCGTAGTGCCACACGAAGCTGTACAGCTGACCGGCATCGTCGCCCCAGTCCTCGAGGCACCGACCGCCGACAAAGGGCTCGAAGGTGATCGACCGCACACGGTCACCCCCGTAGCTGTAGGGATACCAACTCGCCTGTTCGAACAGAAACGCCTGCCACACGCGCTCGCGCGGCGCGGCAATGTCGATGCTGTTTTGGAATTGGACCAGCCTGAAGCTGCGTTCGGTCATGGGCTTGGTTCTTTCGAGGTAGTTGCGGAGGGCCACGGCCGAGGTGGCCGCTCCTTGTGCGAGGGCGGGCACCCAGCGTTCGTAGGCCTCCTGGATGGGCACCGCATTGAGGAAGTTCTGTCGGTTGCGACCGTCCTTGCGCGCGAGCACCAGGCCGGCGTCGGTAAGCACGCCAAGGTGCTGCATCACGGCGAACCGGCTCAACTCCGGCAGCGCCGCAACCAGGTCACCGGTGGTGCGCGGACCATTGCGCATGGCGTCGAGCAGGGCGCGTCGCTGCGGGTTGGCGAGGGCCTTCCACACCGCATCTGACATGTGATGTTTTTATCACATGTTGATTGTTCGCAGCACCTCAGGGTCTCCGGCGAAGGGATCCGTCGCTCGCGGCCAGTGCACGACGAGATCGGTTACCCCTACTGCGCTGTAGGCGGCTCGTGTGGTCGCGAAATCCTCGAGGTCCGGTCGGAGCTGGAAGTCGGTGAGTACGAGGCGCTTGAGCGTGGCCGGGTCGCGTCCTTCGGCCTCGCACGCGTCGTCCAGGGCGCGCATCTGCCCGGCCACAACGCTCGCACCTAGGACAGGGTGGAGCTGCTCGTCGAACACGCGCTCCCCCGTGGTCACCCACGTGTCCGCATAGCGAGCGGCGAGGCGCATGCCGCGTGGACCCGTTGCCGCGAGCGCGAACGGCGCACGCGGCTGCTGCACACAACCCGGATACGCCCGGGCGTCGAGCGCATGCCAGAACTGCCCCGCAAAGGTTGCTTCACGATCAACGAGGAGCGTGTCGAGTTGGATGACGAACTCTTCGTAGCGGTCCGCTCGTTCCCGCGACGACCACGGTTGTTGACCCAACATCGTTGCGTCCCACCCGTCGCCACCCGCGCCGATACCGAGCGTGAAGCGACCGTTACTGATGTCGTCAAGGGTCACGACCTCACGAGCAAGCGAGACGGGGTGGCGAAAGTTCGGCGACGCCACGAGCGTGCCGAGACGAATGGTGTTCGTGACCATCGCCGCGGCCGTGAGCGTTGGGATCGACGCGTGCCACGGCCCGTCGCGCAGGTCACGCCAGGCAAGGTGGTCGTAGGTCCACGCGTGATCGAATCCCCATGCTTCCGCGCCCCGCCACTTCTGTGACGCGACGGCCCACGTGTCCTCGGGCAGGATGCAGACGCCGACGCGCATGGCTTAGTTGAACGCCTTGCGGATCGCGGCCGCCGCGGGCATCGCAGCCGTGATGCGCTCGTTGGTGCCGCGGTCGCGCAGTTCCGTCGCGGCGCCAACCAGCGCCGCGTAGGCAACGATCGAGAGCGATCCACCGACCGAGATGCGCGCCGCTCCTGCGGCCGCGGCCTCGCCGACCGACGGCGCGCCCGCGCTGAGCAACACGTTGACGGGGCCGTCGACCGCCTCGGTAATCGCCTTGATCGTGTCGACCGATTGCAAGCCCGGCGCGAACAGCACGTCGGCGCCCGCGGCGCGGTAGGCGTTGAGGCGAGCGATCGTGTCGTCGAAGTCCACCACGCCGTGGATGAGGTTCTCGGCCCTCGCGGTAAGTACCAGTGGCGACGCAGCGTTGTGTGCGGCCTCCGCTGCTGCCGCGACCCGCTCGACGGCGTGGCCCAATTCGTAGATCTCGGTGCCTGACCAGTCCTCGACCGAACAGCCGGCGAGGCCCGTCTCGCTGGCACGGGTCACGTTCGCGGCAACGCCCTCAGGGTCGTCGGCGAACCCGTTCTCGAAATCGGCGGCCACCGGGATGGCAACGGCCATAACCAGGGCTTGGCAGTGCGCGAGCACTTCGTCCAGGGTCATCCGCCCGTCGAGGCGACCGAGGGTGCCCGCGAAACCGCTGCTGGTTGTCGCGATTGCGTCGAAGCCGAGTGATTCGAGGATCTTGGCCGAACCGGCGTCCCACGCGTTGGGCTGCAGGAGCGGATCGCCGACGACGTGACGGGCGAGGAACGCGGCGGCCTTGCCGGTGAGCGCGGTCATGGCCTCACCGTATGCGCGTACGGTGATCGCGATGTCGTGGGCTCCGGGCGAAGAGATCCTCTGGTGTTACCGGCGCGAGGTCATCCCCGCGCGGGTTGTACACGACGACGAGTACCTGGCTGTGTGGG
The DNA here is from genome assembly GCA_046594835.1 of Acidimicrobiales bacterium. Taxonomy (GTDB): domain Bacteria; phylum Actinomycetota; class Acidimicrobiia; order Acidimicrobiales; family JACCXE01; genus JACCXE01. The sequence goes on from JBKJQZ010000290.1 coordinate 12,055, forward strand.
TCGCCCCCGGCACGTCGCTCCTCACCTGCGTGCCCGCCGACGGTCGCGACCTACGCGACCGCCCCGTCAGCGAACGCTTCACGTGTGAGCGCGTGTTCGCGATCCGGGAATGGTTTGGCGCCGGCACCCTCCGCCTCGCGTATCCCGGTGACGCACACTCGAGCTGGCTGTTCCGTCATGGTGACGGTTCGTTCTGGGGTTGGTACGGAAACCTGGAAGACCCGCTGCGTCGCGTCGACAACCGTGTGCACACGATCGACCACCTCCTCGATGTGTGGGTCGACGCGAGCGGAACCGTCGGATGGAAGGACGAGGACGAACTTGAGGCTGCGGTCTCGGTGGGCTACTTCTCGGCGGCCGAGGCCCATGTGATCCGCTCACACGGCGAGGTGGTTTTCGATGCAATGCAGCGGCGATTGCCCCCGTATGACGACAGCTGGCTGAACTGGGCGCCCGATTCGTCCTGGACCACACCGTTGCTGCCCGACGAGTTCGCGTCGATGGCGGGTAATGCTGCGTATCCGATCTTTCCTTCAGGAGGAGAAGAGACATGCCCGGGGCCTTAAACGCCGACGGACTAAAACGCCTGCTCGGCCTCGGCGCGACGCGTGCAGAAATAGGCCAGAGCGACGTGCCGTGGATCGTTCTCGCGGATCGCGAAGGCAACGAGTGCTGCCTCCTTAGTCGGCGCACCGACTGACGATGGCAACGGTCGCACTACTGCACGGTTTTGCCGCCACCAACTTCACCTGGCGCGACGTGGAAGGCCCGTTGCGCGATGCAGGCCACGACGTCGTGGCGCTGGAGCGACCGTTCGTTCCGCTGCGAGCGGCGGTAGAGGTGACCGCCGGTGCGCTCAATGCCCTGGGCTGGAACGAGGTCATGCTCGTCGGCCACTCGGCGGGGGCTGAGCTCGCAGCGCATCTGGCCGCCCGTGACCCGTCGGCTGTGCGTGGTCTCGTGTTGTGCGCGCCGGTTATCGGCGGCGGCCCTCCCCCGATTGCGCGCGCGATCGCGGGCGCGCCGGTCGTGCGCGACGTCGCTCCCGCGTTGTTGCGTGTCGCCGTGAGAGTGGGCCTCGATCGAGCCCTGCGCCAGACGTGGGTCAACAAGGACCGAGTGACCAGCGAGGTGGTCGAAGGCTTTCGGGCTCCGCTGTTGCGACCGGGCGTGGCCGAGTCGATGTGCGCGATGACCGCCGCGCACGGGACGGTTCCACTCGATTGGCACGCGCTCGCAGACACGCCGACGCTCGTGGTACTCGGCGACTCCGACCGCTGGGCCAAGGCGCCACCGCTCGCACATGCGCAGGTGGTCACCTACGAACGCTGTGGTCACCTTCCGCATGAGGAGTGCGCCGACCGCTTCGTGCGCGACGTGCTCAGGTTCGTCGCCACGCTCGCCTAGCTCGCCGAGCGGAGCGGAGCGCGTTTAGCGCTCTCGAATCGTTGTACGCCGGCCGGCGGGCTCAACCGGTGGACGCGACAAGCTCGTTGAATACTTCGGCGGCAGTCTTCCATTCGAGGACGGGGCGGGGTCTTCCGTTGATCTTGCGGGCGTAGGTGTCGAGGTCTTCTTGGGAGTGCACTGACAGGTCGGTGCCCTTCGGGAGGAAGTAACGAGCGAGGCCGTTCCAGTTCTCGTTCGATGGTCGCTGCCAGGGCGAGTGCGGGTCGGCGAAGTACACCGGTGCGCCGGTGACGACCGTGAAGGTTGCGTGCCCGGCGAGTTCGGTGCCGCGATCCCAGGTCAGCGAACGCACGAGATGCTTGGGCAGCGTGACGATGTGTTCGGCGATGCGGGCGGCGACGTGCTCGGCGTTCTTGGAGTCGAGCTTGACCATCATTCCGTAGCGGCTGGTGCGTTCGACCAAGGTGGCCACGTAGGACTTCGAGTCGGCGCCAACGATGAGATCGCCCTCAAAGTGACCCGGCACTGCGCGATCCCACACCTCGGGCGGGCGTTCCGAGATGCTGACCAACCCGACGATCTTCGATTCGCTGCGGTGGGCGCGGCCCTGCGGCTTGCGCCGCACCCGGCCCGAGCGCAGGCAGGTGAGCAGCTCTTTGCGCAGCTCGCCCCGCGCTTGGAGATAGACGGCCTGATAGATCGCCTCGTGCGACACCCACCACTCTGGCTCGTCGGGGCGCTCTTCTCGCAGCTTGTGAGCGATCCCTTGGGGCGACCAGGTGTCGTCGCGCATGGCGATCACGACGTGATCCCACAACCATTGCCGCTGTTCGAACCAGCGCCTTCGGCACCGTCGGGCCTTATCGGCGGCGTGCTGGTCGGCCGCCCATGCCCGATAGGCGCCACGTCCGCTGTTGCGGGCGATCTCTCGGCCGATCGTGCCGCGATGGCGGCCGAGCCGTCTCGCGATGTCGGTGTCGGACTCGTCGTTCTCGATCCCGATCCGGATCTCTTCGCGCTCCTCGAGCGTGAGAGCACCCCGACGCTGCTTGCGTGGTCGCACCATGACCACACCCTGCTTGTGGACATGGTTGCCCAGGGTGGATGCCGGCATGCCAACCGCCGCAGCAGCGTCTTTGATCAGCGCGCCGCCCGCAACCAACAGCAGCGCCTCACGCAGCTTCTCCGGTGAGGGCCCTGGCCGGCCTGGCGTGCCACGACGCCGTCGAACCCGGCCCGACTTCTTCAGCCGGTCCTGTATTCCTCGGATCGAGATCCCAGTCGCGACCGCGGCATCGGCATACCTCGCTCCGCCGATGACCATCTCCAACGCCACAGCAACCGCATCCTCATCAAGCCACGGTCTCCTGCCCATACGACACCTCCCAAATCAGGAGCTGTCGCGCTCACCACTTGAGACCAAGGCCGAGATCAGCGGCTGATCGCAACAGTTCCAGGGCACGAAACGTACCTACGGAGAGGCTATTTCGGCACCCGCGTAGGCGGTCAGGTCAAACGGGATCGAGCCCGTAGACCTTCACCGCGTTGTCTCGCAGCGCCTTGCGCGCGGTGTCCGCGGTAACTCGGCCAACAAACCCCTTGGCGATGTGTTCCGCGGGGTTGTCGGCAGGCGACGCCGGCCCGGGCGACAGGCTGGTGGGGTGCGGATAGTCGGTCTCGAACATGAAGTTGTCCGGGAACAACTCCAGCAGCGGCAGGGTGGTCTTCTCGAACCAGAAGGATCCGTAGCACTGGCGGGCGAAGTACTCGCTCGGCAGGGTCGGATAGTTGCGGTAGGCGCCGTAGCCCTTCCAGTGCCAGTCCAGGTTTTCCAGCAGGTACGGCACGTACCCCAACCCACTCTCCACCGAGACGAACTTCAGCATCGGGAATCGGTCGAGCAGGCCGCTGGTTAAGAGACGCGCCAGCGTGTTCGCGTTGGACATCAGCGAGAGCGACGTGAACATCGCGGCGGAGCGTGCTTCGAACGCGGCGAGCATTGCGTCCAGGCTCATTCCGTCGGTCGGGTTGTCCGAGAAACCCACGTGGAAATTGACCGGGAAGTCGAGGTCGGCCGCAGCCTTGTAAATCGGGTCCCAGTGCTCGGAGGTGAAGTCGGGCAGGCCGATCTTCTCGTAACAGTTCGCGAACAGGATGCCCTTGTGGCCCGTCTCGCGGCAGCGCTTCATCTCGGCGACGGCGGCGTCCACGTCCCAGAACGGGACCATCATGATCGGGATGAATCGCTGCGGGTCGGTGCTGGCGAACTCGACAAGAAAGTCGTTGTACGCCTGGGTGCACGCGAGCGCAAACTCCGGGCTCACACTCATGAATGCACTGGTCGAAAAGCCGATGAGGTTGGGGTACAGCACCTGCGCGTGCACGCCGTAC
>JBKJQZ010000341.1:0-15221 GCA_046594835.1 Acidimicrobiales bacterium
TTGCACGAGTTCGGCTTGGCAGCGCAAGCACGACTCGACGTGCACGCGCACGTCGGACGGGGCGGACTCGACTCCTTCGATGTAATCGCCGAGAGAGGATGCAATCTCGTCGCAGACGGGGGAAGTGGTGATGGCGTCAGACGGCATGGGCCTGGTCCTCTCCTCGCAGGGGATACAGCGTTTCCCGGAGCTTGCGCCGGGCCCGGTGGAGCCGGACCTTCGCGTTGGCTTCGGAAATTCCCAGCTCAGCGGCAATTGCCTCGTGGGGAAGGTCATAGACGTCGCGCAGCACGACCACCTGGCGCAACTGGTCGGGCAGGCCATTGAGGGCGGCCGTGAGACGGTCGCGCTCAGCGAGCGCCTCGTGACGGGCGACGGGATCGGCTTCGACCCGCGTCTCTTCGATCATTACGTCGTCGTCGAGGATCTCGTGACGGTGGCGGGACCGCTTAGAAAGCGACGTGGACGCGCAATTGGCCACGATCCGGTACAGCCAGGTTGAAAAGGCGGCGTCTTCACGGAACTTCTTGATGGACTTAAACGCCCTCAAGTAGGCCTCTTGCACCACGTCTCTAGCGTCCTCTTCGTTGCCGACTAACCGGTACGCAAGCGTGTACGCATCAGCGTGCGTTGCTCGTACCAGATCGTCGAAGGCGGATCGGTCCCCCGCCTTTGCGGCGGCGACCCGATCCGCCAGATCGGCTGTCATCGGCTTTTGGACTCTGAGCCTGTGGAAAACGTTACGGCGGGTTAGCGCGTTTCCTTGTGGGACGTGTGCTTCCGGTCCCACTTGCAGAATTTTTTCATCTCGATGCGCTCGCGGTCGTTGATCTTGTTTTTGACCGTGATGTAGTTACGCCGCTTGCACTCCTCGCAGGCGAGCGTGACCTTGATGCGCTTTTCGTTCTTAGCCATGTGTTCTTTCCTTGATGCTTTTTAGTAGCGGCGGTCAGACTCGAACTGACGACAACACGATTATGAGCCGTGTGCTCTAACCACCTGAGCTACGCCGCCTTGGAATTGCGAGCCCTCTGTCGGAATCGAACCGACGACAACCTCCTTACCATGGAGGTGCTCTACCGACTGAGCTAAGAGGGCCTGCCCGTGGTCCTGCGATGGGCCGGAGAATTGTAGGAGATGTTCCCTAGGGTTGGGTAATGCGATCCAGGAGAACTAAGCCGCCTGTCTTCCATTTACGCTCAGGCGTTCTGACATTCTCCACCGATTTATCGGAAGACCGACGGCGTCGTTCTCCTGGGTCGCATTAATGCGACCCAGGAGCAAGTGATGCGGATCCGGCTGGCCACCTTGGACGACGCCGAGGCAATCCGCGGCATTTACAACCCCGAAGTCCTCGAATCGACGGTCACATTTGACCTCGTTCCGCGTTCGCTGGCGGAGCAGCAGGCCTGGATCGACGCCCACGCCGGCGCGCACCCCGCCATCGTCGCTGAGTCAGAAGGCGTGATCTGCGGGTTTGGCGCCTTGACCGCGTATAAAGAGCGACCCGCCTACCGGACCTCGGTGGAGGACTCGGTGTACGTCCACCGGAGCTATCAGGGCAAAGGGGTCGGAAACTTGATCCTTACGTCGCTGGTGAAGCTGGCGGCCGATCACGGGTTCCACGCGATGTTCGCCCGGATCGTGGGTGGCCACGACGCGTCGATCCGTCTGCACGAGAAGTGTGGCTTCGAGACCATCGGCATCGAAAGAGAAGTCGGCCGCAAGTTCGGCCAATGGCTCGACGTCGCCGTAATGCAGCGATTGATCTAACGGGTACTACTTCATTCCTACCCAGGGTAGGATTCTAGTATGAAGGTCAGCGTGAGCCTGCCTGACGATGACGTCGCCTACCTCGACGCATACGCCGCGACACAGGGCCTCGACTCTCGGTCTGCCGCATTGCACAAGGCCGTCCGCCTCTTGCGCGCCTCCGAGCTTGGCGCGGCCTACGAGGAAGCGTGGACGACCTGGGCTGCGAGCGAAGACGCCGAGCTCTGGGACGCCGTCGGCACTGACGGGATCGGGTGATGCGTCGAGGTGAGATTCGTTGGGTAGACCTCGAACCGGTGCTCGGCGCTAAGTCCAACAAACGCCGACCCGCGGTAGTCGTGAGCAACGACGGAGCGAACGCGTCGGCGAGTCGACTGGGGCACGGTGTGGTCACGGTGGTCCCGATCACTTCGGGCGCGGACCGCGTCTTCCCATTCCAGGTGATGCTGCGGGCGAACCGGACCGGCCTCGCCTGCGACTCCAAGGCGCAGGCCGAGCAGGTTCGATCCGTTTCGATCGAGCGACTGGGTGACCGGATCGGCGCACTCGGCGCTGCGGAGATCCTGGCGCTCGACGACGCGCTGCGAGTGCATCTCGCGCTCTGAGTTAGGCGCGGCCCTCGACCACGAGGCGGGCGAGCGCGGACGCCGCGTAGTCGTGAGCCGCCGAGGGCGCGGGGACGCGCCCTTCGCGCGCAGCGGTCACGTGTGCGCACGACGTGATCAGGCCCATGTGCGTGAAGGCCTGCGGAAAATTGCCGAGCGCTTCACCGGTGGGGGCGTCGGTCTCCTCGGCGAACAGGCCGAGGTCGTTTGAAAGACCGATAAGCCGTTCCAACATCGCTTCGGACTCGTCGAGGTGGTTCTGGTGGGTCAACACGTCGATGAGCCAGAACGAGCAGAGCAGGAAGACACCCTCCTCGCCCTCGATGCCGTCATCCGCGCGGTAGCGCAGCAGCAGGCCGTGCTCGTTGAGGTCTTGGCGCACACGTTCGACCGTTGCGATCACGGCCGGGTCATCGGACGGGAGAAAGCCCATGGCCGGAACGAGTAGCGCCGCGGCGTCGGCGGCCTGTTCCCATTCCTCGGAGCCCGACGCCTGCGGGAACCAGCCACAGCGCTTCGCAAGGTCGAGCAGGTGGTCGCGACACTCGTCGCGCTCGGCGGACCACGCGTCGAGGTCGCCGTCGAGGTCGCCGGATTCGACGAGGTCAATGGCCCGATCGAGGGCGACCCAGCAGTGCAGTGTCGAGTGCACGAACTGCCGTGGATCGGCGCGGATCTCCCAGATGCCGTGGTCGGGCTTGCGCCACTGACGCGCCACCTTGTCCACCAGTGCCGCGAGGTAGACGCGGTTCGACTTCGCGAGGGTGCCACCGCCGCGTACGTAGAGCCATGCGGCTTCGACGATCTGCCCGTAGCTGTCGTTTTGGGTTTGGGTCGCGGCCCCGTTGCCGATCCGCACCGGTTTGGAGTCTCGGTGGCCGCGTAGGTGCGGCAACTCGAACTCGGTCAGCTCACGCTCCCCCGCCACGCCGTACATGATCTGCAAGGCGTCGGGGCCCGCGACCATCGCGCGCTCCAACCAGGTCTTGAACGCGTCAGCTTCGGCTCGGTAGCCCAGGATGCGCAGCGAGATCAGCGTGAGCGTGGCGTCGCGGATCCAGGTGTAGCGGTAGTCCCAGTTCCGTTCGCCGCCGATCGCCTCGGGCAGCGATGTGGTCGGTGCAGCAACCACGGCTCCCGTGGGCGAGTAGATCAGCGCCTTGAGCACCAGGGCGCTACGCCGGACGTGGTCCTCGTAGGCCCCGCGATAACTGCACTCGTTGAGCCACGAACGCCAAAACCCAATCGTGTGCATGAGGTCGTTCGCCGCGTCATGGTCGATCAGGGGCGGACGCGTTGCGTTCGGCCCGTCAATGCGAAGCCACACGGTCTCGCCCGCCGACAGCGACCAGGTTGCGGCATAACCGGTGGGTGTCGCGTCGAGGCCCCGGGTGGCGGTGGCGGTCACCACACCCACGAGCGCCGGGTCAGGATCGGGGCGGGCGTAGTCGGGCATCACCGACACCTCCACCGAGACCACCACCTCACCGGAGAGGCAACGGATACGCCGGAGGATGCAGTGCGAGGTCGAAACGAGCGCGGGTTGTGACTCGTCGAAGGCGGCCACGGGCATGCAATCGGTCAGCTCGATGTCGCCGTCGTCATTGGAGAGCACCGTCGTGAGCACGTTGGTGTCCTGCACGTAAAAGCGACTCGACGCCCGCTGGTGATCGATGCGGATCGAGCAGTGACCGGCGTCGGGATCGAGCAATCGCGCGAACACGGACGGGCGATCGAAACGTTCGGGGCACCACCAGTCGATCGACCCGCTGCGCGCGACGAGCGCGACCGTGTGACAGTCGCCGATTAGCCCGTAGTCGCTGATCCGCGGCACGGGGAGACTTTAGGAACTCTGGAGCGGCACCTTTCCCGTCACGGTGGTGCCGCCACCCTTGGACGAGGAAATCGTGAGGGTGCCGTCGAGGGACTCAACGCGGTCAGCCATATTGCGTGAGCCCATGCCCCGCTCCACCGTCGACGCATCGAAGCCGCAGCCGTTGTCCTTCACCTCGAAGACGAGATTGCCGTCTTCCTCGCGCAACGTCGTCAGGACCGAACAGTCACCGGCGTATTTCGCGGCGTTTTGAAATGCCTCCAGGCAGCAGAAGTAGATAGCCGCTTCGAGGTCTTGCGGGTAACGACCAACCTCGGCTTCGACTTCGATGTCGAGCGGCGACTTGCGGGCCTGTGCGCGCAGGGCAACATGCAGTCCCTCGGCCGCGAGCAGCGGCGGGTAAATCCCGCGCGCGAGGTCGCGCAAGCTCTCCACCGCGTCGCCCGTCTGCGCCTTGAGCTTGGCGAGCAATTGGAGCAGCGGTTCGTTGTCGCCGCCGAGTTCATCGGCCATGTCCTCGGCCATCGACAGCTGCACTTTGAGTGCGACGAGTTCCTGCTGGGCCCCGTCGTGCAGGTTGCGCTCGAGGCGGCGGCGCTCTTCGTCGCCGGCCACCACGATGCGCTGACGCGAGGCGCGGAGTTCTTCGAGCCGCGCCCGCAGTTCGGCGGTAAGACGAATGTTGCGCAGCACCAGCCCGGCTTGGCGGCCGAGGTCGGCCATCAATTTCTCTTCAGTCGGCGTGAGCGCTTCGTTGCCGGCCTTGACCACGGACAACGCTCCGAAGAGCTCACCTTGGTGGCGCACCGCCACTGCGTTGGCGACGCCGTCGATCCAGGGGATCTGGGGTCCGGTGATCGGTAGCGGCTCGCGTGCCACGCCTCCTTCGGGCCACACCGCCGTTGGCCACAGTTCGCCGTCGACGGCGAGCCACACGTCCGCGCGCACCGCGCCGGTGCCTTCACCGAGGACCCGCGCCATGCGGCCGAGGAGTTCTTCCGACGCGACCGACTCCGCGACGCGTTCGGAAAACTCAGAGAGCACTTCGTAAGGCGTCGCGCGGTGGCCATAGACGATGCGGTTGGCGAGGCGCTCCATGCGTCCCTTCGCCGGTTCGAACGCGACCGCGACAAGGAAGGTGGCTAACACCGACAGTGGCAGGTTGCCATTGGTGCCCGCGCCGAACGCGCCACCTACGCCGACCACAACCGAGATGTAGACGACCGACACGAAACCGCCGAGCGCGCCGTAGACGAGGGTGCGCGTAACCAGCGTGTCGACCGAGAAGAGCCGGTAGCGGAAGATGCCCGCGAACAAGGCGAGGGGCACGATCGTGAGTGCCAACTGGAACACCCGATACAGGGTGAGCGGCACGGTCTGGATGCCGCGTCCTTCGAACACCGGCTGGTTCGCGTTCTGCACGCCCTTGGCCACTGCGAACACGCCGATGAGCACAGCGACGCTCAGGGCGAGCACGAGCAGGCGCGAAAGCTGGCGGTGGGTGGCGGTCGCGGGGTGGCGGTAGCGGTAGGCCTGCGCGGCGAGGCCGACGGAGGGAACTCCCACGCCGAAGACGGTGACCAACGCCGTGGCTCGACCCGAGCCGCTGGAGTTCAGCGCAAGCGTGGCGAGACCAACCCCGACAGCTGCGTAGAGAACAAGACGTTTGCCCGGCGACCACACCGGCACCAACCGGCCATCTGGAAACACCAACACAGCGAACGCATAGAGGATCGCTGTACCCACGACGAAGATGTCGTGGGAGACCGGTTGCCAACCCACAGCGGGGACGGCGTCATAGACGGTGTGGGCGCCAAGGTTGCACACCGCCGCGGTGCCAACGAGCGCGAACGCGAGCAGCGGCCCCGCCACGTCGCGCGGTCGCAGCCACGCCAGGAACGCGGCAAGGCCGAGGTTGACGAAACTGAACGCGAGGTCGAGGCCGAACTGCGGTCCGCTCTGCGCGGCGCGCGATGCGTCGGCCACGCGGTTCGCGACCTGGCCAGTGAAGTTCGGGTTGAGGCCGACGTCGCGCAAACGCTCGAGAAAGCTGTGCGAGTACGACGCATACTGCGCCGCCACCCCGAGGCTGATCAGCGCGATCGACACCAGGAACACCACGAAGAAGGTCGTGCGCATGAACAGCAGCGCCCGCGGGGGCATCTGCAACACGGCGGCGGCGGCGGGCTCCTCCGTGGTCGCATCCACGGGGAGCGCTAGAGCGGTTACTTGACCACGACCTTGCCGATCATGCCTGGGTGAATCAGACATGCGTACGGATAGGTGCCAGCCTTGGTGAAGGCCACTGAGTACGTGTCGCCGGTGTTCCAGCCGATTCCCGAAGACTTGAGCCCCCCGGTGCCGTCGAAGGTACCTGCGTCACGGAAGACCTTCTGGTCGCTGATGAACGGATACGACTTGTGGCCATCAGGCGGCCCGGGCCACCCGCCCGCAGGCTTGTCGAGGCCCTCCACGATCACGATGTCGCCGTCGTCGTTCTTGGTGAACAACGGCGTGAAGGCGGGCACGTTAAAACTGACCGAGTGGTTGCCCACGAAGGTCCACGTGACCTTCGACCCGATAGTGGCGTGGACCGTGCGCGGCGTGAATTCGTTGATCTCAGCGGCAATCCCTTGGGTTGACGGATCACCAGAACCCGCGAGGTTGCCGTTGTAGATCGAGGTACCCGCGAGCTCCTTCTTGTACTCGGCGAGCAGCGGCGCGGCGGTGGCCTTGGCTTCGTCGCGACCGACCTTGTTAATGGCGCGCTGAGACGCGATCTCGGCGGACTTCGACACCGTCACGAAGCCCGACATCGTGAGTCCGTGAAGATTGCAGTAATAGAAGTAGCTGCCGTCCTTCGCGTCATCGGCAATCTTCATCTCGAAGCGGTTGGCGTTGGATCCTTCAGGACGAATGAGTCCGCTCGAGTAGTACGCGTAGGAACCGTCGAACTCTGGTTGCACCTGGTCGGCATCGGCGCAAGCCGTGTGATCGAGCGGAAGCTCATCGAGCGACTTCACGAAGCAGGGTTGCGCTGCGTCTTGCGCAACCTGACGGTTGCGAAAGAACGTCGGCAACGTCGTCGCGAAGAACGCCGAGTCGAACTCGCTCGGCGTTTCCTTCACCCGCTCGCCATTCCTGGTTTTTTGGAGAAGCCCGAGCACCGGCTTGACCTTGGCGTCGAGCGCCGCTCCGAAGGTGACCGAGTGCGGTGCGCCCGTCCACGTCTGATGGAACTTCACCGTGGTGCCGGGACGCACCGTCACGTTGCGCGGAAAGTAGGCGAGGAATGAGCCGACAAAGTCGTCGAAGTTGTAATCAACCTCGACCGTGCGCGTGGCGCCGCCGTCGCCGCTCGAACACGCCGCCAGATTGAATCCAGCGACGCCGAGCACAGCGACGAGCAGCGTCCGCACGAGCCTCACTTGACGACGACTTTGCCGATCATGCCGGGGTGGATCAGACAGGCGTAGGGGTACGTGCCCGCCTTCGTGAACGTGACGCTGTACTTATCGCCGTTTGTCCACCCGATGCCTGAGGATTTCAGCCCTCCGGACCCGTCGAAATTGCCGGCGTCGACCGTGGCAACCGGCGGTGGTGGGCCGTCGTGGATGTCCTTGCGTTCTGCGGGCGCACCCGGCCAGCCTCCGGCGGCCTTGTCGAGCGATCCGTTGAACTCGAAAATGCCCTTCTTGTCGAAGCGGAACAGCGGTGTGTAGGGCGGCACGTTGAAGCTGATCGAGTGGTCGCCGATAAAGGTCCAGGTGACCTTCTCGCCGAGCTTGGTGTCGACCGTGCGGGGCGTGAACTCGTTGATGATCCCTTCAAGACCTCCGGTGGACTCGTCGCCCGAACCCGCAAGCGGCTGTTTGAACTCGCCCTTGTTCGCCTTCTCCTTGTTGTAGACCGACGCAAGCGGCTTGCTGGTGCGCTCGGACTCGGCCTTGCCCCGACGGTTGAGGGTCGCCTGCGACTCGACGTCAGCGCCGTCTTTGACCGTGACCTTGCCGCCCATCGGGATGCCGTGGACGTTGCAGTAATAGAAGTACGTGCCGTCCTTAGTGTCGTCCGCGATCTTCATCTCGAACGTGTTGCCGCGCGGGCCGTCGAAGGGAATGAAGCCGCTGGAGTAGTACGCGTACGAACCGTCGAAGTCGGGCTGACTTTGATCGGACTTCTTGCACGCCTTGTTCGTGGCGGGCTTCTCCGGGTTGTGCAACGGGAGGTCGGACTTCGACTTCGCGTAGCAGGGGTAGGCCGCGGCCTGGCCGAGACCATCGCCGGGGCCGAAGAGGTTCGGCAGCGTCTCGTCGAAAACGCCCGCGTTGTAGGTGTCGGGCGGTTCGTCGGGCAACGGCGCCTTGCCGGCGGCCACGTCGTCAAGCAACGGCAGGATCGGTGTGATCGCGCCATCGATGAGCTTGCCGAAGCTGACCGAGTGGGGCTCGCCTGTCCACGTCTGGTGGAACTTAAGCGTCATGCCCGGCGTCACCGTGACTTCTCGCGGGTAGTAGCCCAGGAAGGAGCCGGCGAAATCGTCGGAGTGGTAATCGACCTCGATGGTGCGCGAGCCGCTGCCGGAGCTACCTCCACAGGCCGAGAGGTTGAGGCTGGCCAGCGCCAAGAACGCAACCACCAGGAGTGTTCGTTTGCTCATCACTTGGCCCCTATCTTGCCGGTCTTGCAGTACGAATTCAGGTTCATCGTGACCTCCCCGTCACATAGCGGTGGCGCAACACGCGCTGCGCGCAGTTGCGTCCACCCATACCGTGCACGCCGCCGCCTGGATGCGCCGACGCGGAACACAGGTACAGCCCCTTCACTGGGGTGCTGTACCGGAACCAGCCCCGAACAGGCCGGAACACAAGTTGCTGATGCATCCCCACGCCGCCGCCGCCGAGATCACCGTCGACGAGGTTGGGGTTGCGTGCTTCGAGGTCCGGTGGTGTGTGCACCGCCGCTCCCACGATCTGCTCGCGTAGGCCGGGCGCGTGTGCGTCCAGACGATCGATCACGCGCTCTTTGAACATGTCTGCGCATTGTGACCAGGAGCCTTCGGCCGGACGCGCCGGGACGTGGGTCTCGATCCACAGCGTCTGGCCGCCTTCGGGGGCTCGTGAGCGATCTACAATCGACTGCTGACCCACGATCAGCATCGGTGCGCTCGGCAGCACACCGGACTCGATCTGACCGTACGTCCGGGCCATGTCGGCGGTGGTGCCGAGCACGTGCACGACTCCCGCGCGTTGCAAGCCCTCGACCTGCCAGTTCGGCAGCCCGTTCAGCGCAAGGTCGAGCTTGAAGATGCCCGAGCCCGGACGAAACCAGCGCAGTGCGGAAACGAACTCCGGAGGCAACTCGTCTTCGGTCACGAGGCCGCCGAACAGGTTGCGGGCGTGCGTGTCGGCCACCACCGCACGCTTGGCCGAAAAGGCCCGCCCGTCCGTGGTCTCGACGCCAACCGCGCGTCCGTTCTTTACAACGACGCGAGCAACTGAAGCGTTGACCACGATCGTGACACCGGCTTCGATCGCGGCGGCCGCGAATCCCTCGGCCAAACGACCAGCGCCGCCAACAGGAATCGGCATGTTCTTGGTCTGCGCGGCGAGCGCGAGGATCAACGCGCCCGGCGCGCTGCCGGTCGCAGACGTTGAGACGTTGGCGTGACTCGCACCGGCGGAGATAAGGAGTTGCGCTTCGTCGGAGTCGAACTTGGCGGCGGCGACGGCGTCGATCGGCGCCAGCATCGTCTGCGCTAGCTCCAGCCCACCGCGGAGCTTCACCGCGGCACCGACGCGCAATGTTGGACCGAGCGCTCCCAGCGGCGAGGTGACCATCCGGAAGAAGTGGCGGCCAACCTTGTCCCACCACGCGACCATGTCGCGCCACGCGCCGGCGTCGCGCGGGGCGATCGCACCGAGTCCCTTCGCGGTCTGTTCGGCGTCGGCGTAGCAAAGCCCGGCCCGCTCGGGCGACACGGACGCGGCAACCGGCACGTCGAAGGTGGCCCAGTCGACGCGTCGCGCCAGATTGAGTTCCTCGAACACCGGCGAGCAGTGCAAGACCCCGTAGAACGCCGAGAACGGGTCGTGGACGTAACCCGGAACCGTCATCTCCTCCGACGCCACTGCCCCACCGATGACCGGGTTGCCCTCGAGCACGGTCACCGACCATCCGGCGCGCGCGAGCAGCGTCGCCGCGGTGAGGCCGTTGGGCCCCGATCCGATGACGATCGCGTCCGCGTGGTCGGCGCCGCTCAACTCAGCCGTCTTCCCGCTTGTGCGATGCGGCTAATTCGGCGAGCGCTTCCGGTGTGACGTCGGCCGCGGCCACCGCCGCAACCTTCACCTTCGTGATCGCCATCAGCGTTGAGGTACGCGCGCCGCCCTCGATCAGAGCGCGCTCGCCCAGCACAGCACCGGGCCCGAGTTCGGCGACCTTCTCGCCGTCGACGATCACGTCGAGCATGCCGTCGAGCAACACGAACATCTCGTCGCCGGACTCGCCCTGCTTGACGAGGAACTCGTCCTTCTTCAGCTTCTTGATCTTGGGCTTCGCGCCGTCGCGCATCAGCTGACGCGACAGCTCGCGCTCAAGAGCCGTTTCGATGGTCGTGACGAATGCGGGCGAGTCCTCGTCTCCCCACGGCGAGTGGCTGTCGAAGGAGTGACGGAACCAGTCCTTGAAGTCGATAATGCCGGTCTTCGCGGCGAGGTCCATGTTGTTGTCGTAGACCCAGTGACGCGGAAACGGGCTCGCTCCGATCAACTCGCCCGTCGACGTGCCGTCGTTGTTGATCGTGAGCGACAGCGTGGACCACGCGGTGGGTGCCTGCCACTGCACGAACGGTGGACCGTTGACGCGCCGAGGCATCGGCGCTCCGGTGCAGCCACCACAGGTCTGCACAAACGTGACCGACTTCGGTGTTACCACTGGTTCCTGCTGGAGGTCCGGGTAGGCCGTGGCTGCGAAGGTCACACCCCTCTTGCCGAGCTTGAGCGTCGTTGCGCCGATCACCGCGCCGCCGGAATAGCCGCAGTTGAGGATCTCACCGCCGTCGCTCACGTCGACCCACGCACTCAGCACGTTGCCGATGCGGAACTTGTCCGCGTCGCGCAAAGCGATCAAGTCGTCGATGTGGTCCGGCAATGGATCGTCGTAGTGCGAAATACCGATCTCCATCGGAATCTTGAACGCCTTCGCCGTGATGGCCTCCGACGGGATCCACGAAACTGCGGTTACTGATGACTCGATGCGCATTGGTCCTCCTCTGGTTGTTCCGTCACGCGGTTGCCCGCACTCTGATCACTCCGTGCATACCCAAGCCCTCGTGATCGAGGATCCGGCACACGTAGCGGTAGGCACCGGGCGCGAAGTCCACCGTGAGCGTCTCGGTGTCGCCTGGGTTGATGGTCACTTCTTCACCCAAGCGGTTGATGCTGAATGTATGGCGTAGCTTTCCGTCGTTACGTACGACGATCTGCTGTGAGCCCGCGTGCAACACCGCCGAGGTCGGAGAGAAGGTCATTTCCTTCGCCACGACTATGGCGCCCTCGTGCGCGCTGTCACCGGCACAGCCGCCGACGAACAGAAACGCCGCGAGGAGCGCCAGTGCTCCGATCACCTTTTGCACATCTGCAACGTACGCGCGGGGCCTAGCGCGTCACATGGTGCATGCAGGTGTTTCGCAGTGGTGCTGGCACCCCTCGAGATAGGGAAGGCGTCCGGCTTGTTTGTGGAGCCCAAATACGGGGACAATCTCTTTCGTGGGGGATGAACGCATCACGGTCTTTCTCGCCGATGACAACCTCATCGTGCGCGAAGGCGTCCGCGCGCTGTTGGCGCTGAATGACACCATCGAGGTCGTCGGCGTTGCCGCCGACTACGACGAGCTGGTCGCGGGCGCCGAGGCCATGGAGCCCAACGTCGTGGTAACTGACATTCGCATGCCTCCGAACTTCGCTCGGGAAGGCATCGACGCTGCCAAGGAAATCCGCAAGCGTCACCCCGGTACTGGCGTCGTGATCCTGTCGCAGTACGACGATCCCGACTACGCGGTGTCGTTGCTGCAAGAAGACGCGTCGGGCTACGCCTATCTGTTGAAGGACCGCATCGACGAAGGCAAACAGCTGATTCGCGCGATCGTTGAGGTCGCGAGCGGCGGTTCCATGCTCGACCCAAGCATCGTGTCGATGCTGATCCGTCCGGTCAGCAAGGACGGTGAACTTTCGCCCGCCGAGGAGTCGCTACTCCAGCTCGTCGCCGAAGGCCGCTCGATCAAGGCGATGGCGGTGTCGCTCCACATCACCCCGGCCGCCGCCGCCGCCGAAGTCGACAAGCTCTTCCTCAAGCTCGCGCAGGACGCATCATCGGGCGGAGGTGGCGCGTCGCTTCGGCGTCTGCGCACGTTGCACGACGCAATCGTGGCTAGCGAGGAGCAGGGCGAGACGCTGAGCCGACTGCTCCCGGGCGGCCTCGCCGAGAAGGTGCGACGCGAGGGTGGCCGGATAGGCGAAACCGAGAACCTGCGCGTCACCGTGCTGATGTCGGACATCCGCGGCTACACCACGCTCGCTGAGAAAGCCGATCCCGCCCGCCTAGCCGGCCAACTCAACGCACACCGCGCCGAGATGAACCGGGCGATCATCCACGCAGGCGGCACCGTGATGCAGTTCGTCGGCGACGCCGTGATGGCCGTGTTCGGCGCGCCGGTGTCGATGAACGAGCACGCGGCGAAGGCGGTTGAAGCCGCCGCGGCGATGCACTCCCAGCAAGCCACGCTGAACGCCAAGTGGGCAACCGAAGGTTTACCGGCTTTCGGGCTCGGCATCGGCGTGTCGACCGGCGACGTTGCGGCAGCGCTGCTGGGCTCTGAAGAGCGCATCGAGTACACGGTCGTGGGCGACACGGTGAACCTGTCGCAACGCCTGCAGCAGTTCGCGTCCGAAGGCGAGACGGTGCTGTCGGAGCCGACGATGAACGATCTCGTCACCAAGCCGGACGTGATCGACCTCGAGCCGCAGCAGGTGAAGGGCCGCGAGGCTCTCGTGCACGCCTTCAAGATCCTGGCGATCCAGTAGGGGTCTCCGCTTAGGCGGACGTGCGGGTGCGCCAGCCGTCTTGGCCGCCGGCTTCCCACGTGGAGCGCAGCACGCGGCCGCCGAACTCCTCTTTGTTGAGGTACGCGCTTGCGCCGCAGGTCGATACGTCGGCGGGAAGGTCCTCGACGTTGTAAGTCGACAAAAGAAAGACCGTTACCTCGGGGTGCGCAGCAGTAATCGCTCTAGTCGCTTCGATGCCGGAGATGCCACCCATGTTGATGTCCATCAGCACGAGGTCGGGCGCGTGCGAATCGACGGTTGCGACCGCTTCTTCACCCGACGCGGCTTCGGCGATTACATCGAAACCATTGGCCCGATCGACCACGGCGCGGGCCGCGTCGCGAAAGGGGTCTTGGTCATCCACGATCAGAACCTTCACTGTTGACACTCCTTCCACTGTCGAAGTGTGCCCGCGTGACAAAGGTCATTGAAAGGATGCGGACTTGCGAATAAGGGGTGGTGCTACCTACACCCCCAAACCGGGCGGCTAGCTCTGGCTGGCGTCAGATGCGAGAAGCAACAGCACCGCTTTAACCCGACGGTTGGTGTGGGGTTCTTCGGTCAAACCGAGCTTGGAGAAGATCGAGTTGATGTGTTTTTCCACGGCGCGCTCGGACAATACGAGTGCAGCCGCGATCGCCCCGTTGCTTTTGCCCTGCGCAATTTCGCCCAGCACTTCGTATTCGCGCGGTGTGAGCCGCTCGACCCCACTGCTGGCCTTCGAGCGCGCGTCCACGAGCGCGTCGACGACCGCGGGATCAATCACGGACCCGCCTTCGGCTACGGAGCGGATCGCGTGGACGAGCTGGTCGACATCGGCGACCCGTTCCTTGAGCAGGTAGGCGCGACCGGCGGTGCCGCGATCGAGCAACGCGACCGCGTAAGCCGGGCTGGCGAACTGGCTGAGCACGACCACGCCCATCTTGGGGTGGCTTTCAGAAAAGCGGGCGGCGGCGCGCACGCCCTCGTCGGTGCCCGTTGGCGGCATCCGGATATCGGTGACCACGACGTCGGGCGAGAGGTCGTCCACGAGCGCGAGGAGTTCGTCCTCGGTCGCGGCGACGCCAACGACTTCAAGGTCGGCCTGTCGATCAACCAGCTGATGTATCCCCTCGCGAAACAGGACGTGGTCCTCGGCGAGCACGACCCGAATCGTCACGGCGCCATTCTGGCAAGTCAGCGCCTAAATAGTGGGGTTACCGCGACCAGACGAGCGGTCCGACATCAGCGAGCGGTGAAAGCGGTCGCGTGTTACCGAGCCTGTCGGTCAACCAAATCCCGCAAGGACGCGAGGGGCTCGCCGGGCCGCGGCAGTACAAGTCGTGCACATACGCGATCGTGCCGCTCGAAGACCACACTGGGTAATAGTCAGCGCTCGTGGTTATTCGTCGAACGCTGCCTGTACTCGGTCCACGCACCCCCACGATTTGTAAACCGCGGTGGCCGCTCGTAACCAGTTCAGTACGATCGGGCGACCACGTGGGCGCGGATAAGGATTGATCGCGCAGAACCATTGTGGGATTTGACCCGTCGGCGTTGACGACCCAAAGACGTTGGCCCGTGAGCAGTTCGGGCACGTCGTTGCCAACGAACGCGATCTGACGCCCATCACGCGACCACGCCGTGCTGCCCGCGAACGCAACGTTGAGAGGACTCACCCGCTTAGACAGCGCAGGACGATCAACGCGCACCGTGAAGATCGAACCGACGCCGCTCGCGTCACTTTCGTAGGCGAGCACCTTCCCATTTGGTGACCACACGGGGCGGCGCAGATAGCTTGCGTGCTGCGGCAGGACCGGCCGCAAACCGGAACCATCTGTGTTGACAACAAACAACTCGAACCGACTCCCGAGCGGCCCCAACCACGCCAAGCCTGCGGCATAGTTCGGAATCAGCAGAACGAAC
>JBKJQZ010000129.1:0-3405 GCA_046594835.1 Acidimicrobiales bacterium
TACGGTAAAGGGCGGCACCGGCGCGATCGTCGAGTACTTCGGCCCCGGCGCCGAGACCATCAGCGCAACGGGTCGCGCCACGATCTGCAACATGGGTGCAGAGATCGGCGCCACCACGTCATTGTTCGGCTACGACGACAAGGCCGCGGGCTACCTCAAGGCAACAGGCCGCGAGGCCATCGCCGACGCCGCCGACAAAGTCATTGCGCACCTGCGTACCGACGACGACGCGTTCGCGAACGCGGAGCTCGTTTTTGATCAGCTCATCGAGATCAACCTCGACGAACTCGCGCCGATGATCAACGGCCCGCACTCCCCCGACCTCGCCCACTCCGTCCAAAAGATCGGTGACGACGCCCGCGCCGCGGGCTGGCCGCTTGAGATCAGTTCAACGCTCATCGGCTCGTGCACGAACTCCTCGTATGAAGACATCACGCGCACCGCGTCGATCGCGCGTCAGGCCGCAGCCGCGGGCCTGCGGGTCAAGACGCCGCTGCTGGTGACCCCCGGTTCCGAGCGCGTGCGCGCCACCATCGAACGCGACGGTTTGCTCGCCGATCTCGAAGCGATCGGCGCCACCGTGCTCGCCAATGCGTGCGGACCCTGCATTGGTCAGTGGCAGCGCGACGACGTCAGCCCTGAGGACGTCAACGTCATCGTGACGAGTTACAACCGCAACTTTCCGAAGCGCAACGACGGCTCGGCCAACACGCTGTGCTTCGTCACGTCACCCGAAACTGTCATGGCGTTCGCACTTGCCGGCACCCTCGACGTTGACCCCCGCACGGACGAGATCCAAGGCCTCCGCCTCGACGAGCCCGTCGGCGAAGAACTTCCCGCGGCCGGCTTCGAAGGAGGCGAGGACGGCTTCATTGCGCCGCCCGCGAACGGCGACGCCGTGACCGTTGTCGTGGACCCGGCCAGTGACCGTCTGCAGTTGCTCGCACCGTTCGCGGCGTGGGACGGCAAGGACTTCGAGAAGCTGCCCATCCTGCTCAAGGCCAAGGGCAAGTGCACGACCGACCACATCTCGGCGGCCGGTCCGTGGCTCAAGTACCGCGGCCACCTCGAGAACATCAGCGGGAACCTGTTTCTCGGCGCAATCAACGCGTACGACGGCGCCGCGGGCCAGGGCCGCTCCTTCGTCGACGGCGCGTCCCACCCGTTCCCCGACATCGCCAAGGCTGCGTCGGCCGCTGGCATCAGTTGGATTGCGGTGGGCGACGAGAACTGGGGCGAAGGCTCCTCTCGCGAGCACGCCGCCATGGAGCCGCGCTATCGGGGTGCCAAGGCGATCTTGGTACGCAGCTTCGCCCGCATCCACGAGACGAACCTGAAGAAGCAGGGCGTCTTGCCCCTGACCTTCGCCGATCCGTCGGTCTATGACCGCGTGCTCGAGGACGACACGATTTCCGTGCGTGGTCTCGCCGACCTCGCTCCCGATCAACCCGTCACGTGCGTGTTGCATCACGCCGATGGCACGAGCGAAACCTTCACCGCTAATCACACGATGAGCCCCGAGCACATCGCCTGGTTCCGCGCCGGTGGCGCCCTCAACGTGATCCGGGCGAAGTACCACAGCAACTAAGCCGATTCTGTTCGAAGGACCGAACCTGACCCCAGACGCGACGAAAGGGCCGGTGGGGGGGGTACCGGCCCTTTCGTGTGAACTGCTGGGACTCATTGTGCCGACGCCAGCCCTATCTGTCCAGCAGTTTACGGTGATACTTGCTATCGTTTTAAGTGATGGATCTGCGCCAACTCTCCGCCCTCGTCGCCGTCGCAGACGAGGGCAGTTTCTCTGCGGCCGCCACTGCGTTGCACACGGTGCAGTCGAACGTGTCCACCCACATCGCTCGCCTCGAAAAAGAACTGCACTCGGTGCTCGTGGATCGCAGCGCGGGCCGGCTCACTGAAGAAGGCGAAGCGGTCGCCAACCGGGCTCGGCGCATCAAGGTCGAACTCGACGCGCTGATCGCTGATGTCGCGGCGTTGCACGACGTTGTCTCGGGCACCGTGCACATCGGCGTGATCGGCACCACGGCGCGCTGGCTTGTTCCGCGCATGCTGGCGGCGATGGCCGAACAACACCCGCAGGTGCAGCTCTTCATCGTCGACGCGACCTCGACCAGCCTTGAACCGCAGCTGGGCAGCGGCCAGCTCGACCTCGCCGTGATCAACCTGCCGATGCCCGCTCCTGACCTCGTCGCCGAGGCACTCTTCGACGAAGACCTCGTGCTGGTAGTGCCGATGGATCATCCTCTCGCCACGCGCGACAAGGTGAGCATCGGTGACCTCGACGGGCTCGAGCTGCTGATGGCCGCACCCAACACGGCCTACCGCCAAGAGCTCGACGCGGCATCAAACGCGGCGGGCATCACGCTGATTCCGAAGGGTCAGATCGACGGGGTGCGCCTGATGGCCTCGCTCACCTTCGAAGGCCACGGCCCCGCAATCCTTCCGGCGACCGCGATCCCGCAGTGGCTACCCCAAGGTCTGTGGAAGCCGATTGCGGTCAATGGACTCCCCCGCCGCCGCGTCGGCGTCGCCGTACGACGTCGCGGCCTGCCCGCCGCGCCTGCCCGCGCGCTGCGCGACGTGCTGCGCGAAGTGATCCGCGACGCGGTCAAGACCCAGCCGGGCGTCTACCCGCCCGCGTAGCGCACCCGGTAGACCTGCTCGTCGATGCTCTTAACCGAGTAGCGAGACGGACTTGACCAGGATCGACTCGGCGTCGGACACCATCGTGCGGACGATGTCGCCCGCCGGAATCAGATCCTTGATCGCGCCGGCACCCTGACCGGCCGGGAAGAATTCCTTCGCCGGGTTGACGCCCTCGGTCGTGAGGTCGCCACCCATATGAAACACGCCGTCGTTCATGGCGCGGCCAACCTGGCCCGGGAACTTCTGTAGTTCGCCGGGGTTGTCCTCCCACCACTGCGTGTACTCGTTGCGCACCACTCGACAGGTCTTGCCGGTGTAGGCGCGGCTAATGGTGGTGCCGTCGTCGGTGAGGTTGATCAACGCTTCCTTGTAACCGATCACGCTCTGGGCTTCGGGGGTGGCGATGAAGCGCGTCCCGATCCATACGCCGTCGGCGCCGAGGCACAGGGCGGCGGCGAGGCCGCGGCCATCGACGATGCCGCCGGCGGCCACAACGAGCGCACGATCGCCGACCGCGTCGACGATCTGGGGCACGAGCGGCATCGTGGCGACCTGGCCAGTGTGGCCACCCGCCTCGGTGCCCTGGGCCACGACGATGTCGCAGCCCGCCTCCACCGCAAGGACCGCGTGGTGGACCTTGCCGCACATGCTCACCACGAGCATGTGCGGCAAGGTCCACCACGCGGTCCTTGCCGTGGAGGCGGGCTGCGACATCGTCGTGGGCCAGGGCACCGGGGCGGG
>JBKJQZ010000287.1:0-14419 GCA_046594835.1 Acidimicrobiales bacterium
ATTGGTAGCAAAGACCGCTACCAATAATCACAGGCCGCCGGAGTTAGCTCTGCGCGAGTTCTTTCAGGAGGGCGCGGGTGCGGCGCCGGGATTCGGAGCGGTCGTCGCCGACGGGGAAGGGGGCGCCCCACACGTCGGTGGCCCCGGCTGCGAAGAGCGCTTCAATCTGGGCAGCGACACTGGCCTCGTTTCCGACGATGGCGGCATCACCGGGGCCGACTGCGTCGCCGTGATCGAGGATGCGGCGGTAGTTCGGGAGCTGGCCGTACATCACGAACTGCTTGGCGGCTTCGGCGCGCGCGGCGTCGACGTCGTCGTGCACCGCGACGGGCAGGCCCGCAACGATACGCGGCGCGGGACGACCGGCCTCTGCCGCGGCCTTGGTGATGCGTGGAGCGACGTGCGTCTCGATCGACTTGGCGTTGCCCATCCACAAGATGGTGCCGTCGGCGTGCTCGCCCGCGACACGCAACAGCCTCGGAGCGAGTGCGGCCACGAGCACCGGCACCGGTGTGTCGTCGATCAGTTGCGCGGCGGGCGCGTTCACTCGGTATTCCTCGCCACTGAAGCTCACCGCCTCGCCCCGCAACAGCGGCGCGACAACCTGGATGTACTCGTCGGTGTTGCGGCCTGCGGTGTCGTAGGGAAGGCCGAACATGCCCTCGATGACGGGCTGGTGCGACGGGCCGAGGCCGAGCGTGAAACGCCCCGCGCCGATCGCGGCGGCGACGGCGGCCGACCGGTAGGCCTGCAGGGTCGGTTGGCACGCGTAGGTCACGAGCACTGAGGTGCCCATCTCGATCGTGCTGGTGGCGCGGCCCGCAGCGGTGATGGCGGCCATCGGGTCACCGCCGCCCGTCGCACTGGCGTACCAAAGCGACGTGAATCCGTCGGCCTCAGCCTTCTGAGCTTGCTCGATGATCTTGTCGACGGTGGCGCCGCCACCCGGCAGTCCGATGCGCATGTCGGCACGCTAGACACTTGGCGGTGATCCTTCGCACGAACGCAGGTCAGGTCGCTGACGACCTGGGCGCCGACATGTCCGGCATTGTGCACGATCTCTTGCAGACTGCGGCCGCAGCGATGCCGACGACGCGCGCGTGACGCGACTACTGCGCGGCGATGGCGGCGATGTCACCGTTGACGGCCAACGTCTCACTCGCGACCAACTCTTCAGCGCCGCCGCGCGCGTTGCGCAGGACATCGGTGACGAATCGATCGTTGCCATCCACGCGACCCCAACCATCGACACGGTCGTCGCAGTAGTCGCCTGCATCGAGGCGGGCGTGCCTTTCGTGCCTATCGCCCCCGACGCCGGCCCCCTCGAGCGCGACCACATCCTGCGTGACTCGGGCACCACGATGATCCTCAACGCCGAAGTTGTGTTGGCACATCGCGCTAAACCGGCTTCGACCACCATCACGACTACCGCCGGCGGGGGTGTCGCGTGCGTGATGTATACGAGCGGGACGACGGGCTTACCGAAGGGTGTGGTGCTTGCGGGCGACGCGCTAGGCCGCAACCTCGACGCGCTGATCGACGCGTGGGGCTGGACCCCCGACGACACGCTCGTGCACGGCCTCCCGTTGTTCCACGTGCACGGGCTGATTCTCGGCGTACTTGGTGCGCTGCGCGCCGGCTCCGCGCTCATTCACACTGGGCGCCCCGAACCGGCCGCGTACGCGCAGGCTGGTGGCTCGCTCTACTTCGGGGTGCCCACCGTGTGGTCCCGCGTCGCGGCCGATCTCGAAAGTGCGAAGGCGATGCGCGGCGCCCGTCTGCTCGTATCGGGCAGCGCGGGTTTACCGCCTGCGACAGCCGACTCGCTCTCGGCATTGTGCGGGCACGTACCCGTTGAGCGCTACGGCATGACCGAATCGCTCATCACGATCGCGGCGCGCCACGACGACGAGCGCATTGTCGGCTCCGTCGGTCGGCCGTTGCCTGGCGTCGAAACGCGGGTCGTTGACGACGAATTGCAGGTGCGCACGCCGTGGATGTTTGACGGCTACCTCAACAACCCGGACGCGACCGCAGCGGGGTGGACCGACGACGGCTGGTTCCGCACGGGCGATGCGGTGGCTCTCGACGAGGCGGGTCGCTTTTGCATCGTGGGGCGCCTGTCGGTCGACCTGATCAAGAGCGGCGGCTACCGGATCGGTGCGGGCGAGGTTGAGAACGCCTTGCTCACCCATCCCGCCGTGCGCGAGGCGGCGGTCGTGGGCGTGCCCGACGACGACCTTGGACAACGCATCGTCGCCTTCGTCGTGGGCGACAACGCGGGTGATCCGGATCTCGCGCAGTACGTGGCCGACGTGCTCAGCGTTCACAAGCGACCGCGCGAAGTGCGATGGGTCGAGGCGCTGCCCCGCAACGCGATGGGCAAGGTGCTGAAGTCAGCGCTCCAGCGCGGCGACTAGCGCGTCGAAGAACACGCACTGCGCCGGGTTCGCCTTGGTGCGCGCTTCGGGGATCGTCATCCACTCGGCCCGGTCGACCTCGGGGAACCGCTCGGTGCGACCCGAGCGCGGTGGCCACTCCATTTCGAACGTGTTGCTGCTGATGTGCGACACGTCAACGTCGGCCTCCACTGCGAAGCAACGCACGACCTTGCCGCTCTTCTGCGTGCACTCGCCGAGATCGAACGGCACGCCGGTCGGAGGAGCCTGCCCGATCTCCTCCTCGAACTCTCGTAGCGCCGTGGCCCATGGATCCTCGTCGGGCTCGTACTCGCCCTTGCACACCGACCACACGCCTGCGTCCTTCTTGGCCCACAGCGGTCCGCCCGGATGCACGAGCAAGACCTCGATCACCGGAGTGATGCGGCGGTAGAGCAGAAGTCCGGCGCTGCGTTTGGGCACGAACCCATTCTGTGCGGGATTCGCGTCGACCTCGGACCCAAATCCCGCACAGAAGTAGATCAGCAAGCGAACCCGACGGGTCCTGCGGGCTAATTTGCGCCGTAGTCAATTTGAAGGGACGCACAATGCGCGAAGCAGTCATCGTTTCGTATGCCCGCACGGGCCTGGCCAAGTCACATCGGGGTGGGTTCAACAACACGCCGGCGATGTCGATGGCCGCGCACGCGATCAAGCACGCGGTCGCCAAGTCTGGGGTTGACCCGGCGGACGTCGAGGACGTGTACCTCGGGAACGGCGCGCACGGCGGCGGCAACCTTGGTCGTCTTGCGGGCCTGCTCGCCGGTCTGCCCGTCACCACCGGCGGATCTACGGTGCAGCGCCACTGCTCATCGGGCCTGAACGCAATTGCACTAGCGGCCAACTACATCAAGTCCGACGGCGCCGACATCGTCGTTGGTGCGGGCGTCGAGGCGATCTCGCAGCCCGGTGGCGGCATCGGCGGCGTCGACAAGAAGCTGGTCGAGGAGTACCCGGCCGTCTTCATGGCCATGATTGACACCGCCGACATCGTCGCTGAGCGCTATGGCATCAGCCGTGAGTACCAGGACGAGTACTCGCTCATGTCCCAGCAGCGCACCGCCGCCGCCCAGGCGTCGGGCAAGTTCGAGGACGAGATCGTTCCGATGGAGACGATCCAGAAGATCGTGAACAAGGAGACCAAGGAAGAGTCCTTCGTCGACGTCACAGTAAATCGCGACGAGTGCAATCGGCCCGAGACCACCATCGAGAGCCTGCAGAAGCTCCCGCCGATCAAGGGCGAAGGCAAGTTCATCACCGCCGGTAACGCCAGCCAGCTTTCTGATGGCGGCGCCGCCGTGGTGCTGATGAGCGACAAGGAAGCCGAGCGTCGCGGCCTCGAGCCCCTCGGCGCGTTCAAGGGCTGGGCGGTTGCGGGTTGCGAGCCCGACGAAATGGGAATCGGCCCAGTGTTCGCGGTGCCGAAGCTGCTTGCGCGCCACGGCCTCAAGGTCGACGACATCGATCTGTGGGAGCTGAACGAGGCGTTCGCGTCGCAGTGCCTCTACAGCCGCGACAAGCTCGGCATTGATCCCGAGAAATACAACGTCAACGGCGGCTCTATCTCGATTGGCCACCCCTTCGGAATGACGGGCGCCCGCTGCGCCGGCCACATCCTCCAAGAAGGCAAGCGTCGGGGCGCCAAGTGGGGCGTCGTCACTATGTGCATCGGTGGCGGACAGGGCGCAGCCGGCCTGTTCGAGATCTACAGCTAGCCAAGCCCACAACGTTGCGGTAATCGGGCGCAACGCCCGCATCGAGGGCCGGCTGGTCTAAAACGTCGCGACGTCGATAACGAAGCGGTAACGCACGTCGCTCTTGACCACGCGCTCCCACGCGGCATCGATCTGGTCGCCACTGACTGTCTCGATGTCGGCTCCAATGTCGTGCTGGGCGCAGAAGTCGAGCATGTCTTGGGTTTCTTGCATGCCGCCGATGCCCGAGCCTCCGAAACGGCGTCGGTTCGTCAGCAGTTGGTTGGCGTGGAGGGTGAGGGGCTCGGGGGGTAGGCCCACCATCACCAGCGAGCCATTGCGTCGCAGGAGACCGAGGTAGTCGTCGATCGGAAGTGGTACCGACACCGTGTTGATGATGAGGTCGAAGCTGTTGGCCAGCGATGCAAACGTGGCGGGGTCGGTGGTCGCGTAGTACGCGCTGGCACCCATGCGTCGGCCGTCGGCCTCCTTGGCTAGCGACTGCGACAGCACGGCCACCTCGGCACCCATTGCCGCGGCGATCTTCACGCCGAGGTGACCGAGACCGCCGAGCCCGACAATGGCCACGCGTGTGCCCGGCCCGGCCCCCCAGTGGCGCAGCGGCGAGTAGAGCGTGATGCCCGCGCACAGCAGGGGCGCCGCAACGTCGAGCGCGAGCGCGTCGGGGACCCGCAGCACGAAGCCCTCGTCCACGACGATGTGGGTCGAGTAGCCGCCCGCCGTAATCTGGCCGTGGCGGTCCTGCATCCCGTAGGTCTCGGTCGCGCCGTTTTCGCAGTACTGCTCGTCGCCATCGACGCAGGCCTCACAGGTGCCGCACGAGTCGACAATCACGCCGACGCCGACGCGGTCGCCCACCGCGAAGCGAGTGACCGCCGACCCGACGGCTTCCACGGTGCCTGCGATCTCGTGGCCGGGCACGAGCGGGTAAGGCACCTCGCCCCACTCGCCGCGGCCGGTATGGATGTCGGAGTGGCAGATCCCTGCGTAGGCGATTTTCACCACCACGTCACGGGGGAGCGGGTCACGCCGATCGGTTGTGGTCTTGACGAACGGTTCGGACGGGCCGGGGGTGGCGTAGGCAGTGACGGAACGCATCACCGTTATTTACTCGACGACGAGGACGCCTCTCATACCCGCGCTCTCATGGCCTGGAATCGCGCAGACGAAGTGGTACGTGCCCGGAGCTAGGCGCTCGAGCGCGATTCGCCTTCGACCACCGGTGGCGATGCGCACGCTTGCGTTGGTCTCCTTCACGGTGAAGGTGTGCCAGAAGAGGTCATCGTTTCGCACGATCACACCTACATCGCCCGCAGCTGCGCGTAAATGGTTGGGTCCAAAGGAGAGGTCACTTGCGGTCACCCGCAAGTCGCTCGATCGTGCGTCTAAGGCGTTCGCGCCAGCCGCCGGCACGGCCACCGACAACATCGCCGCCAGGACTACGCCGCTGATCGCGGTAGTCATCGCGAGGGTCGGGGAGAGGTTGCGGGCGCGGGCGACCGAGGCAACAAGCCCCAGGGTGGCTGCTACGGCCAAGACTGCGGGTACTGCGGCCCCCGCGGTCGAGGGGGCCGCGCTCGTCAGGCTCCAGGTGGCGCCGATCATCCAAGCCGCCTGGTTGAGAAAAAGTGCAGCGACCGCGACCCACCCAAGGCGACGTAGCCGC
Organism: Acidimicrobiales bacterium; assembly: GCA_046594835.1. GTDB lineage: Bacteria > Actinomycetota > Acidimicrobiia > Acidimicrobiales > JACCXE01 > JACCXE01. Next base: position 5,820 of record JBKJQZ010000287.1, read on the forward strand.
GCCGAGCCCGTGAAGGTCAGCGCCGTCGCCACGGCGAGCGCCGCGCCAACCGCAATGGACTCGCGGTCCAACATTGCGAGCCCCCGTCCAAGCGCTATGACCGAACTGAGCACCGCGCAGCTCCGAACGACGTGAGCCCAGGTCGCGGTTGTCCCCATTCGCGTTACTCAATCAGATCGCCGGGTTTGGGCCAATGGTGCTGACTGGCGTAGGGACGGGTGGGTTAGCCCCACCGTCGCGGGGTATCGCAAACCCATGCTTGGTGCCGCGAACGAGGCGTACGACGCTGTTGTGGTGATCGATGCGGGCGCGCACGCTCTGGAATTTCTGTGCGGCACCCATACGGCGGTGGTCCGGCTGTCGCACGGACTCGCGGGCTCGCACGTGGTTGGTCTCCACGCGTGCGTCTACGACGGAGGCGACTCGCCTAGCTACGAGTTCAGCCTGCGCCGCCCGATCGTCGAACTGCTCGGTGCCCCCGGTGAACTCCGCGGCCGTGTCGCTACGCCGGCCGACGGGCGCGTTCGTCTCGCGGCACGCGCGCGCGGCGACGCGGCACGAAGCTTCGAGTTGCTCGCCTCGTCCCCCGGCGAGGCGATGCGCACGGTTGGTTCGCTTCGGCTCGGCCAACGTGTCTTGCTCGACGGCGCTCGCCTCGAGCGCCGCGACCTCTGGTCGTTCCTGATTCCCCGGGCCGCCGCCTAGGAATACGGCACCCAGCTCGTTGCCTTCAGATCGAGCGTGTTCACGAGCACGCCGGTGGAGGAGAGCGCGTAGAGGCGGTCGCCGATCACGAGGCTGCGCTCGAAGCCGGGGCCGTAGTTGTCCTGCTTGGGCGGCTGCATGCGACCGATTTCGGTGATCGCGTCGTCGCCCACGTGCATGCCGATCGCACCGTTGAACTGTTCGGACTCGCTGTAGACCGACAGAGGGATCACGGCGAGCTTGGCGGGTGCCCAGTACAAGAACGCGTGGTGGTCGTACTCGGCGTTCGTGGAGGACTGCCCGCCTACCACGTTGCGTGAGACGAGCCGAGGGGCGGATGGATCCGAGACGTCGAAGATCGACGCCTGCACGCCTGCACGCCGGCCTTCGGGCGTTGCTTCCGAACCAATGCCGAGCAGCCGACCCGGTCCGATGGGATGGAGGTAGGCGGAATAGCCGGTGATCTTCAGTTCGCCCTTGACGGTGGGCTTGGTTGGGTCCGATAAGTCCACTACGTAGAGCGGGTCGATCTGACGGAACGTCACCACGTAGGCGGCCTCATCGATGAAGCGCACGCCGTAGATGCGTTCGCCGTGTCCGAGGCCGCCGACCTCGCCGATAGGCACGAGCGCCTCGCCGTTGTTCTGCAACACGGTGAGGAACGACTCCGAACCGCCCGACGCATCGGTGGTCGCCATGCGCAGGAGGCCGTTGCGCTCCGACAGCGAGAACTGGTTCAGCAGCGTGCCGCGCACCTTGCCCGACGCGAGGTACTGCGCGGCGGTCGTGTCTCGGATGTCGAAGGCGTGCACCAGCGTGGTGGGCGCGGCCTCAACCGAGTTGTTCTCGACCTTGTCCCACGCGTTTGTGGCTACGTACATACGCTCGGCCGACGAATACACGATCTGCCCGTCGGCCATCACCGAGGTGGCGTGGGAATCGGCCGGGGTGTTCGTGTTGAACGTGATCACGCTCAGCATGCCGAAGCCCGAGAAGGCCGGAGGCCGGTAGCTATCGGCGCAGGTGGTGAGCGCCTTGGTCTTGGTGGACTGACCGCTCGCATTTGTCGTGGTGAAGTGGGGGAGCCACGCGTCGGAGTTGGTCGCACGAATGACGTCACGGTTGTGCGCGACCGCGGCAGCTTGGGCCTCGGGGGTGCCGTCGGCCGGGTAGGTGAACTGCATCGTCGGGTACGAGCGCACCGCGAAGCGGGCGACGCCGTCGACGAGCCGCGCCGAGATGTATGAGCCGTCTACGTCGAAGCTACCGGTGAAGCGCATCGCGGCGGGGTTGCTCACGTCGAAGACCGAGAAGCGTGACGGCTGCGGGGAGTACGGGCCCGCGGCGCGCAACGAGGACGTGCCGCTGCCACCGCCAACCGCGTCTGTTGCGTAAACGCCGCCGCCGCTAATCACGATCAGCTTGGAACCAATCAGCAGAAGCTCCTGCGCGTTCGGCACGTCGACCGAGCCGACGAGCGCCGGACTGGGGCCCGCTGAAGTCGCGAAGACTTTGTTGCTGGATACCGCGAAGATCGTCTTGCCGTCGGTCTTGACCGAATCAGGCTCGTCGATGCCGGCCTCTTGCACGTTGGTGCCGGAGAACTCGGGCGACGCCGCCTTCGCGGCGGCCGGAGCGCTGGAGCCGCCGCCGGCTGCGTCGTTGGCAGGCGGGGCGCCGCCGGCGGTGCGGGCATCGGTCGCTATGGCGCCGCCGTAGCCACCGCTGTAGGGCAGCCCGTAGGGGCCGACGGTGTCGAGGGCGCGTCGCTGCGCGAACTTGACCAAGCTCGGGCACGCGTCGAACCGAACCAAGCGCGTCGAGGCCAGGTAAATCTTCGGCGTTGACGGTGCCGGCGGAAGCGCCGAGGTAGTCGGTGCGTCGGCCTCCGTCGTCGTGGTCGTGCCCGCGGCAAACGCCGGCTGCTTCACTGTCGGGTCGTGTTTGGTGTCGATCACGATCGCGCCAGCAACGCCCGCGACCAGCAAGACGGCCGCCGCGATCGCCGTCATCAAACCTGTGTTGTGCAATCGCGTCAGGTGCGGTTTCTGATCAACGATTGCGTGCGCGTCGGCCTGCGCGGCTGCGAAGACGGCGTCGGCGCCGCGCTCGGTGCCGCGCTGGGCGAGGCGTCGTAGTCGATCGGGAAGTTCATTCATCGTTTGCTCCTTCAATGCCGGCGCGTAAAGCCCGCCTGGCGCGCCGGGCGCGGGTGCGCGCCGCCTCTTCGCTGATGCCCAGCACGTCGGCCGCCGCCGCGTAGGAGTGGCCCTCCACCTCGACCATGTACAGCAGCGCGCGGTCGCTTGGCGCGAGTTGCAAGAGATCGGCCAGGTCGCTCGCGTACTCGTCGGGCTTGGCCTCGGCGGTCCGATCGAGGCGCGCAACCGCGAGGCGCCAACGCGCCTTAGATCGGCGTTGGTTGGCCGCGAGGTTGACGATGGCGCGTCGGAGGTACGCGCCGGCGTCGTCGAGGTCGACGAGGCGGTGCTTGACCAGCGTGCGCGCCACCGCCTCCTGCACGAGGTCGTCGGGCTCGGCGTCGACCGCCCCCGTTACCGCTGCGAAACGCCGCAGCGCCGGATACAGCGACGCAAAGACCGACGCGTCCGTCGTCGTCGCCGCTTTACCCACCACTGCCACAGCTTGCATTGCTTTGAAGACACCGCAGGGGTGATCTTCGTGACAAACAAGTCGCTACGGTGGCCGCGGCCTTCTTAGGCGACTGAGCGCTAGGTCGCGGAGCGGAAGCGGCGGAGGCGCAAGCTGTTGGTGACAACGAACACACTCGAGAACGCCATGGCGGCACCCGCGATCATCGGGTTGAGGAACCCAGCCGCCGCGAGGGGCAGCGCAGCGATGTTGTATGCGAAGGCCCAAAACAGATTGCCCTTGATGGTGCGCAGCGTCTGACGGGACAGTCGGATCGCGTCGACCGCAGCCAGGAGGTCGCCACGCACGAGCGTGATGTCCGAGGCCTCAATGGCGACGTCGGTGCCGGTACCCATAGCCAACCCGAGGTCGGCGCCCGCCAGCGCGGCGGCGTCGTTCACGCCGTCGCCCACCATCGCGACCACGCGGCCTTCGGACTGCAGGCGACGGACCACGTTGAGCTTGTCCTCGGGCAACACGTCAGCGATGACCTCGTCGATGCCGACCTCAGCGGCAATCGCGTGCGCGGTGGCGGCGTTGTCGCCGGTCAACAACACCGGCCGCAGCCCGAGGTCGCGCAGCATCGCCACGGCGCGCGCCGAGGTTGGCTTCACGGTGTCTGCGACTACGAACACGGCGCGCACCTCGCCGTCCCAACCCGCAGCGATTGCAGTGCGGCCAACCGCCTGCGCGTCGGCGATGGCGCCTTGGAGCGCCGGAGTGAGGGTCAGGCCCCAGTCGTCGAGCAGGCGTGGGCGCCCTGCGACTACCCCGTGGCCCTCGACGACGCCGGTCACGCCAAGGCCTTGCTTGTTCTCGAACGATTCGACGCCTGCAAGCGGGCCAACCTCTGCCGCCGCGGCGCGGGCGATTGCCTGCGCGATGGGATGCTCGGACGCGTGCTCTAGCGAACCAACGATGCGGAGCGCTTCGACGCGCGTAGTGGTGGGAGCGACAACCACAGCAACGAGGGCCATCTGGCCGGTCGTCACGGTGCCCGTCTTGTCGAGCACAACCGTGTCGACGCGCCGGGTGGACTCGAGCACTTCGGGGCCCTTGATGAGGACGCCGAGCTGCGCGCCGCGCCCGGTACCGACGAGGATTGCCGTCGGCGTGGCAAGACCGAGCGCGCACGGGCAGGCGATGATCAGCACTGCGACCGCTGCGGTAAAGGCCGTGGCGGAGTCGGCGCCTATCCCAAGCCACACGCCGAGCGTCGCTACCGACACCACGAGGACGATCGGCACGAAGACCGCCGAAATACGGTCGGCGAGGCGCTGGATCGGCGCCTTGCCCATCTGCGCGTCTGAGACCAGACGTGCCATTTGCGCGAGCTTGGTGCTGGCCCCGACGCCGGTCGCCTCGATCACGAGTCGACCCGAGGTGTTGATGGTTGCACCCGCCACGCGATCGCCGGGGGTGACGTCGACGGGCACGCTCTCGCCGGTGAGCAACGACGCATCGATCGCCGAGGAGCCCTCAGTGACGACCCCGTCAGTGGCGACCTTCTCGCCCGGGCGCACCACGAAGTGGTCGCCGACGCGCAGGTCGTCGACCGGGATGCGCACCTCGGCGCCGTCGCGAAGCACCACAACTTCCTTGGCGCCGAGTTCGAGCAGCGCCCGCAGCGCGGCACCGGCACGACGCTTGGCGCGCGCTTCGAGGTAGCGACCGGTGAGAATGAACACCGTTACCGCACTCGCGACCTCGAGGTAAATCTCGTGCAGGCCACTACCGCGGCGCACGTTGAGGCTGAAGGCCATCTTCATGCCGACCATGCCGGCGTCGCCCACGAGCAGCGCCCACAGCGACCATCCGAACGCGGCGAGCACGCCGATCGAGATCAGTGTGTCCATCGACGCCGCCGCGTGCTTCGCGTTGGCCCACGCGACTTTGTGGAAGGGCCACGCGCCCCAGCTGACAACGGGCGTTGCGAGCGCGAGCGAGTACCACTGCCAATGGTCGACCTGCAGCGCAGGGCTCATCGCCATTGCGACCACGGGAGCGGCTAGCGCGGCAGAGATGAGAAGCCGACGGCGCAGCGCGACAACTTCCTCGGGCGTTTCAACCGGATGGTCGTGGCCGCCGTGGTGAGCGTGGTCGGGGAGCGCCGCGCCATATCCCACGGCCTCGATCTGCGAAATGAGACGCGCGGCATCGAAGCCGTCGGGCACGGTCACCCGCGCCTGCTCCGTCGCAAGGTTCACCGCAGCGGTGACACCGTCGAGTTTGTTCAGCTTCTTCTCGATGCGCGCGGCGCACGACGCGCAGGTCATGCCGGTTATCTGCAGCTCGACGTCGCGGGTGGTGGTCATTGAACGAGCTCGTAGCCCGCTTCGTCGACCGCAGCGCGTATGGCGTCGAGGCTGATCTCGGACGCGCTGGTCACGATGACGGCGCCGGAGTCGAGGTCTACGCTCACGGCGCTGACCCCCGAAATGGTTTCGACCTCGCCCTTCACCGCGGTAACGCAGTGCCCGCAGGTCATGCCCTTGACGATGTAGGTCTTCGTAGTCATGGACATAGCATACCCCCTTGGGGTATAGTGACGCAATGCACGGTTACGAAAAAGATAAAGACGCAATCCTGAAACGCCTCCGGCGGGTGGAAGGCCAGGTACGGGGACTCCAAGGCATGGTCGAAGACGACAAATACTGCATCGACATTCTCGATCAGGTCTCCGCCGCCACCAAGGCGCTCCAGGCTGTCGCTCTCCAGCTCGTCGAGGAGCACCTGTCGCACTGCGTCGCGCATGCAGTGGCCCAAGGTGGCGACGAGGCGACGGCAAAAGTCGCCGAGGCCAGCGCGGCGATCAAGCGGCTGGTGAGGTCATGAAGCGCCTCGTCGTTGTCGCCGTGGCGTTGGTGGTCTTGGGCGCGTGCGGGGGCGGGGGATCCAAGGGAGGCTCGCCCGCCGCGCGGGTCATGGAGATCGAGATGCGCGACGTCAAGTACGTGCCCGCGTCGATCGACGTCACCTCTGGCGAGGCTGTCGAGATCCGGTTCCACAACGCCGGGAAGGTCCCCCACGACGCGTTCATTGGCGACGCCAAGGCGCAAGCTGGGCACGAGTCGATGATGAATGACGAGCACATGCAGCACGGTGGCAGCGCCGGCAACGCGGTTTCTGTCGAGCCGGGAAAGACCGAATCGCTGCGCTACACGTTCAACAAAGACGACGACGGTCTACTCATCGGATGCCACGAACCCGGCCACTACGCCGCGGGCATGAAGCTGACCGTCAACGTCAGCCCCGCCTAGCGCACTCGGAGAGGGACGGCCGCGAATTCGCCCGGATCAGTTTCAAGGCCGACACCACCGCGGACGACGATGAATACCGTCGAACCCGACGTTGCGCCGGTGAGGTCGAGCGAAACCTTGTACGGCGCGGTGTCGGCCATCGAGCCACCTTGGGTAACGACCTTGCCGAGTTCGACGTCGTCGCCGGCCACGTAGCCCCGCACGACGACGTTGCCTTCGAATCCGCGCGCCTTGCCTTCGACAGTGACCTTGCCCGGCGACACGGTGTCGCCCGTCGACAGATTGGTGATCGACGCGCCGTCACTGCCGGCCGAGATCACGAACCAACCGTTCTTCGCGCCCAGCTGACGCAGCACGAGCGTGGCGCGCTTGATGCGTTGGGTGCCACCCTCGCCGGGTGAGAACACATCGATCTCGCCGCTACGCGCGTCGCCTTGGCGAAACTCGCCGAGCGACGGTGGCACGTCGAGGACCTTGGCCACGAAGTCGCGCGCTGCGGCCTCCGGCGTAGCAAACACCGCGTCGGCCGCGGGCCACATCGCGATCGCCGCAACGCCTGCGATAGTCGTGGTCGGCTGCGATTGGGTGGTGGTGGTCGTGACCGGTTCGCCGACCGTGCCGTCGTCGTTTTTATCGCCGCCGCACGCGCCGAGTACGAGCATGAGCGCTGCCACAAGGAGCGTTGCCGTCTTCTTCATGTCCTACAGCCAATCACGCGAGCGGAACACGGAGTAAAGCATGCCGACCACCGCTATCGACACGCCACCTGACCAAAGCACCCCGGCGTGCGAACCGAAGCCTGGATACGGCACGTTCATGCCGTAGTAGCCGGTTATCAGTGTTGGCGCGAGCGCGATCGCGGCCCAACTCGAAACCTTTTTGACGATCAGGTTTTGGTGGTAGTCGCGCAGGCTTAGGTTCGTCTCGACGATCGTGGCGACAAGATCCCGCATCGAGTCCGACGACTCGCTGATGCGCAGCACGTGGTCGTAGACGTCTTGGAAGTAGGGGTACAGCTTTTCGTCGACCGCGTCGTTGTCCCGGCGCATCAAGCTGCTGACCACTTCGCGAAGTGGAATCACGAGGCGGTGAAAGCGCACCGCGGCGCGTCGCACGGTGAACCACTCCTTCTGCTTCGCCGGTTCGAGCGGCTCCTCGTTGAAGAGCCCCTCGCTGATCTCGTCGTAGTACTCGTCGAAGGCCTGCAACGCGTCGAAGTATCCGTCGACCACGACGTCGAGCAGCCCATAGAGGAGAAAGCTCACGCCGTGGCGTGCGAGGTCGGGCGAACGATCCCAGCGGGCGACGACGTGCGCCATCTCGAAGTGATCGTTCTTGCGCACGGTGATGAACCAGCGCGGGTTGATAAACGCGTTCAGCTCCGTCTCGTCGAGTTCGCCGTGGTCGAGGTCAGCAGACAGCGCGTGGCACGACAGGAACAGATGGTCGTCATAGCGATCGAGCTTGGGGCGCTGGTGCGGAGAAAGTGCGTCCTCCACCGCCAACTCGTGCAGCCCGAGCTCGGCGGCCAACTCGCCAAGTTGCGCCGCGTCGGGGGCGAGGAGGTCAACCCACACGACCGTGTTCGGTCGCTCCAGATGGTCAGAAACATCGGCGAGCGCGAAGTCCTCCGCCTCGAGATGACCATCGGCATACACCCGGGTTCGGATCGTTCCCACGGACGCAACCTAACGTTGCCGCCGCGATGGGAGTGGTCCTTGGACTGGTAGCGGCAGTCCTTTACGGCGGTGGTGATTACCTCGGCGGACGCGCCGCGGTCGGTGTCGATGTGCGACGCGTTCTGATGTGGTCGCAGGTCGCTGCCTGCGCGCTTGCGATTGGGGCCGCGTTTGTCGTGACCGGCACGCATGAGGGGACCGATATCGCGTGGGGTGTTGGGGCGGGCGTTAGTGCAGCGGTGGGGCTCGGATTGCTTTACCGCGCGTTGTCGGTCGGGCGCGCGGGCGTGGTGGCGCCGCTCAC
>JBKJQZ010000020.1:0-11126 GCA_046594835.1 Acidimicrobiales bacterium
CGAGGTCGAGGAACAGGCCCTGCTCAACGCGGCCGATCACAGCGCGCCAACCGGCTGACCCTGCTGGACGGCGTTATAATTGCATAGTGCAATCTTTGTCCGCAGACGTTCTTACCGACGCGGTGCTGTCGGCCTCACGGGCCCTCGTTGCTGTAGCGGCCCGCTCGCTAGCGGCGGTCGCCGAAGACGTAACCCTGCCGCAGTATCGGGCGCTTGTTGTTCTCTGCGCCCATGGCTCGCTCGGTATGACGGCACTCACTGAATTTCTGGCGTGTTCGCCTTCCACAACCACAAGGCTGTGTGACCGACTGGTACGCAAGGGCCTTCTCGACCGTGATCATCGTGCTGAGAACCGGCGTGAGGTCGAGGTGTCAGTAACCGCCGAGGCGCGGGATCTGGTGGAACGGGTCACCGCCTACCGTCGGCACGAGATCGCGCGAATCGTCAAGCAGGTGCCGCGCGCTGAACGCGCTTCCATGGTGCACGCCCTCACCCGCTTCGCGTCAGCCGCTGGCGAAGTGCCCGAACAGGCGTGGGCGACAGGATGGGATCTGTGAAGCCCGAGGACAAAATGACCATGCGACATCGTCTGTCCCCGCGGCACCGCGCCGAGGAATTGCGACACATACGAGATCGGGCGAGACAGACCGGTCTGCTGGCGGTAGTCACCGGCGTCATCACGGGTGGCGGCGTCGCAGTGTTCGAGCGCGTAGTCGGCACGGGCATATTCGATGCGGTGCTACGCGCCCCGCTCTGGCTGCAGGCGATCGGGCCGGGCCTTGGTCTCGCGTGCGCAGCGCTATCGATGCGCTTCCTCGCCCGTGGCGCTTCGCCGGGTCTGGCCGACGAGTACATCAAAGATTTCCACGAGCCGGGCCGACAAATCGACCAGCGCCTCGCACCCGGCAGTCTCCTAGCTGGGGCGGCCACACTGGGCGGCGGCGCCGCGCTTGGCTTTGAAGGCCCGTCGATTTATATCGGCGCAGTCGTCGGATCCTGGATGCAGCGTCGATTCGGGCGATTCTTTGCGCCTATGGACGGCAAGGTGTTGCTCGTTTGCGGCGCGGCGGCCGGAGTAGCCGCGATCTTCAAGGCACCGGCCACCGGAGTCGTGTTTGCTCTCGAAGTTCCATACCAACAAGACCTGGCGCGGCGCATGTTGCTGCCCGCGATGTTTGCGGCGGCGTCGAGCTACGTCGTGTTCGCTGCAATCAACGGAACAGCCCCACTGATTCCAATCGCGGGCGCGCCGCCGTTCGACCTGCGCGACATCGGCGGGGCCGCGCTGCTCGGCTTGGCATGCGGGTTTCTTGCGCGTGTGTTTAACGCGGCCCTGAAATGGGCAAAGTCGCTCGCGCGCCACGGTCGTACGCCGCTGCGCGTGGCGGCCGCCGCGGTGTCCATCGCGTTGTTTTTTGTAGCCAGCCGCGTCCTCACCGGCGAATCTCTCACCCTCGGATCGGGCTACCGCGCGATCGGTTGGGCGCTAGAGCCTCACCACGCGGTGGCGGTAATAGTTGCGGTATTCCTTCTGCGCGCGGGCGCAACCACCGCTGCGGTAGCCGCGGGCGGAGTAGGTGGGTTGTTCATTCCTCTTGTCGTGCAGGGCGCGCTTCTCGGCAGCCTTCTCGGCGGGATCATCGACGCTCCCGCTGGCGCGCTGTTTCCGGTACTCGGCGTGGCCGCGTTCCTCGGCGCCGGGTACCACGTCCCGCTGGCCGCGATCATGTTCGTCGCCGAGTCAACGGGCCGGCCCGGATTTATCGTGCCTGGACTCATCGCGGCGGCCTCGAGTCAGCTGCTGGTAGGCAGGACGTCAGCATCGGCATACCAACGCGACACCCGCGATTCGGACATCGGGTAGCAGCGGTTCGTGTTCGGTCACCCCCGCGTCGGGCTACGAGCGCGCGCCACGCTCGCGTTCGGGCTCACCGGTCTCGTGGTTGCCTTCGGACTCGCCGGCATCACCTTTGCGGTTGCCCGCGGGTATCTCATCGCGCAACGCGAGTCCGCGGCAACACAGCAGGCCTACGTAAACGCTCGTCTCGCGCGCACCGTTCTCCGAAACCCGAATGCCGACGTGCCCGCGTTTCTGTCCGGCCTCGGTGGTGGTTCGGTTTCGAACTCTGCGCTTCGCTATCGCGGTGAGTGGTTCTCCACCTCCGTTGCCTTCGGTTCGACGTCGCTCCCCAACGGGCTTATCACCGTGGTCGCTAACGGACGCGCCGGCCACCAGCGCTTCAAGGCGGCCGGCGGTGAGCTCGACCTCGTCGTTGGCGTGCCGATCGCGGCGATTGACGCGTCCTACTTCGAGGTGTTTCCCCTCGGCGAACTCGATCGCACTCTCGGGCTACTCGCCCGCGCGTTGATGGTGGGCGCAGGTGCTTCGGTGCTCGTCGCGGCCGCCGTTGGCCGCACGGCGGCGAACCGTCTTGTCCGACCGCTCGCGCCAGTCGCCGACGCAGCCGAACGAATCGCCGATGGCGCACTCGACACGCGCCTTGACGAAGCCGCGGACCCCGATCTGAGGAAACTCTCGCATGCGTTCAATGCCATGGCCGCCGCTCTTGAAGCACGCATTGAACGCGAAGCGCGCTTCGCGGCCGACGTAAGCCATGAGCTGCGATCCCCGCTCACAGCCGTCGCGGCGGCCGTCGAGATCATTGAACGTCGCCGTGATCAGCTCCCGCCGCAGGTAACCGAAGCGTTCACCGTTCTCGCCAAGAAGATCCGCTTGTTTCAACAGATGGTGCTTGACCTCTTGGAGATCTCGCGCCTGGACGCGGGCAGCGCGCCGTTGATCCCAGAGCAGCTCGACACCTCCTTGTTCCTTCGCGCGCTGGCCACGGGACACGGAGTTGACCCCGCGCGCGTGTCGATCGACGCCGACGTTCCGCCGCGATTTCTGGCGGATCGGCTTCGGCTCGGGCAAGCCCTGGGAAACGTGATGGATAACGCACGGAACTACGCCGGTGGCGTCACCCAGATAAGTGTGTCGAGGGGCCCAGAAGGAGCACTTCTTTTTATGCTCGACGACGCGGGACCGGGCATACCCGCAGCCGAACGGGTGGCCATCTTTGGCCGGTTCGCCCGGGGTTCGGCCGGATACGAGGCCGGCTCGTCGAGTGGCACCGGGCTAGGCCTTGCGCTCGTAACCGAGCACATCCGGTTGCACCGAGGCACCGTCACCCTTGAGGACAGCCCCGAAGGCGGGGCCCGGTTCGTCATCGAGATCCCAGGAGCGACCGATGTCTAAGGCGCGCCGCCTACTGATTGCAGCACTAAGCATCGCGGCCGGGACAGCCGGGGCCTGTGTCAGCGCACAAGATTCGCCAAAGTTGGCGCGCGATGGCCAGGTGCCGTTTGGCCTCCTCAAGCCAGACGCTCCCGCGTTGGTGCCGACCTCGACGGCCCTAAGTACTGAAAGTGTGTTGCTCTGTTTCGTTACCGACGACAAACTCGCCGCCGTCGAGAGACCCCTCAGCGCCCCCGTCTCCTTGACCGATGTCGTGCAGGCACTCGTGGAACCGCCCACCGCCGATCCCCGAGCGCTGCGAACAGCCGTTGACCAAGCCGGGCTCGTGTCGAGCGTTCGGCTCCAGGCCGGCGTGGTCCAAGTCGACCTAAACGACAGCGTCGCCTCGCTCGGTGGCGGCAACCAGCTCCTGGCCATCGCGCAACTCGTCTGCACGCTCACTTCGCGCCCGGGCGTGGGGCAGGTTGCCTTCTCGATCGGCGACACTCCGATCGAGGTGCCGCGCGGCGACGGATCACTGACCGCGGATGCGGTCTCACGCGACGACTATCGATCACTGCTCTGATGCCCGGACGAATTTTGATCATCGAGGACGACGAGGACATCCGCGCGAGCGTTGCGCAACTCCTACGCGACGAGGGCTACGACGTCGACGAGGCCGCCAATGGTGCAACAGGGCTGGCCCGGCTCAGCTCGCGATCATGCGACTGCGTCCTGTTGGACGTAATGCTTCCCGACATAGACGGCTTCGAGGTATGCCGTCGTATCCGCGGCCAAAGCGACGTGCCGGTCATCATCGTGAGTGCACGCGCCGACAGCTTCGACGTTGTGGCGGGGCTCGAGGCGGGCGCCGATGACTACCTCTCGAAGCCATTCGAGCCCAAGGAACTGTCGGCGCGCATTCGCGCAATGCTGCGGCGCGCCCACGGCTTCGGCACGAACCCCGCGGTGATTCGCCTGGGCACCCGTCTCGATGTCATTCCGGACGAAGGACGGGTGCGAGTTGACGGCGCCGACGTCCACTTGACTCGCACCGAGTTTCGGCTGCTGTGCGAGCTGGCCGCCGCTCCCGGTCGCGTGTTCTCGCGCGAGGCACTGCTCGACACGGTATGGGGATACGAGCACTTCGGGGACACAAAACTGGTCGACGTGCACGTGTATCGGCTGCGTTCGAAAATCGAACGCGATCCGACCGCGCCCAAACATGTCGTGACCGTCCGAGGTCTTGGCTATAAGGCTGTTCCGTAGCGCACGCGGATCGTCAACAGACCGTTACCTAAACGCGACCTTGTCGTCGCTTGGGCCAAGAAGACTGAACTCATGTCCCCGTCCCTCGAGACCGAACAGGCATCGACTTGTAGCGAGCCGACGCCTCTGACGCCTCGTGACTCCCCGGTTGCGGCACCATCGGCGACGGGGGTCGGGGACAGCAAATCACCCGGTCTCCCACGGCCGCGGGTCGTCTCGCTGTCTAGCCGTCCGCCCGTTGTACAAACCAACGGAACGTGGGTGTCGGCGCCGGGGGGGCTGGCACCCATAGTGCGGCGAGCGCTTGGCGATCGCGGCGGCGCGTGGGTGAGTTGGAGCGGGGCGGGCGCAACGTGGCCGCCCCGCTCCATCGAAAACGTTCCGTTCGAACTCTTCACCTTCGATCTCGCCAAGCGAGACGCCGACGGCTTTTACAGTGGATTTGCCAACCGGACGCTCTGGCCGCTGTTCCACGACATGGTCGTTCAACCAGTGTTCAATTCGACGTGGTGGAGCGGCTACGCCAACGCCAACGACGCATGTGCGCTCACAACGAGAGTGGCCCTTGACCAGGTGGGCGACGACTCGACGGTGTGGGTCCACGACTATCACCTGATGCTGGTCCCCGAACGGCTGCGCTCACTCGGGGTACAGAACCCGGTGTCGTTCTTCCTGCACACGCCATTCCCGTCGCCGGCTGTTTTCGCGCGCCTGCCGCAACGCCGAGAGTTGATCCAGGGTCTGTCAGGCGCGGACCTCGTCGGCTTTCACACCGAGGGCGATCGCCAGCGGTTCGAGACCACTTGGTCGCTCTTTGGACAAGGCAAGGCGCCGTCGACTGTGGCCGTGCCAGCCTCAATCGACGCCGCGAGTTTCCGGAGCGACGCTCGCAACCCAGCGGTACTGAAGCGGGCCGCGCTGCTGCGTGAGCGATTCGACAACCGGATCATGCTCTTTGGCGTGGAGAGGCTCGACTACACGAAGGGCATTCCGGAACGGCTCAAGGCACTGGAGCTCCTACTCACTCGCCGTAGCGACCTGCGACGACGCGTGGTCTACGTGCAGGTCGCGCACCCCAGCCGCGAAAAGGTCCCCGAGTATCGACGCCTTCGGGCAACGGTGGAAGGCGAGATCGGCCGACTGAACGGCCGATTCACGACGCCCGGCAATGACGTTCCGTTCCGGTACTTGCATCGCGCGGTCAGTCAAGAGCAGTTGATGGCGTATTACGTCGCGGCCGACGTCGCGCTAGTGACTCCCTTGCGTGACGGAATGAATCTCGTGGCAAAGGAATACGTCGTTACGCAGACCGCGGCGAAGGGTGCGGGGGCGCTGGTGCTGAGTGAATTCGCAGGCGCCGCGGCCGAGTTGACCGACGCTATCCTGTGCAATCCCTATGACATCGACGGCACTGCCGACGCCATCGAGCAGGCCATCGAAATGGACGAAGACGATCGACGCAAGCGTTTGTCCGTTATGGCGGTGCAAATCGAAAACAATGACATCGAACACTGGGCCGACCAACTACTTCGATCCGTCGAGGCACCACCCGCCGAAAAGCGCTTAGCGAAGTCTCAAGCGGGCACTTAGATCGCGCGCAGGACTGCTGCAGACGGTCCAGGCTTCGAGCATGGTCTCCGTGGGATCCAGTCTGCCGCGAGGGGCCAACGTGGCCGATCCCGGGTCAGATAGATCAAGCTTGCGCGGAAGAGCCGAAGCGTTTGGAGAACGCCCGCCGCACCAGCTCGATATCGGCGGGGAGGAGGTCGGCGGCCTCGCAACCGGCAACGGTCAACCTCGCCTGGGCGGCAAGCGGACCGATCCGGCCATCGAGACCGCACGCGCTCAGCGATTCTTTCAGCAGGTGCAGTGCTTCGAGCAGATACACACACACCGTGGGTTGTGCGGCTGCGGCCCGGCGGGTCTCGTCGAAGGCGAGGGCGACGAGTTCATCATGGGTCGGTTGTTGGACGACAACGAATTGCTGGCCGTGGGGTCCGTGCTGCACCCGCGGGGGCGGGTCTCGTCGGAGGAGTTCGGCGAGGACCGCGGCGGCGTGGAAGATGGCGTCCTGCGCGGTGGTGGGATCGTTGATTCCGGGTGACAGGGCCTTGAGGGCCACGTCGGCGAGCTGTCGTAAGCCGTAGGAGACCTCTTGTTGCATGGTGCGGGTGCGGCCGATCGCGATCGCGGCGCGGAGGTCTCGCTCGATCTTGTCAGGATCAGCAGGTGGCGGCGACAGAGCGGCGAGCGGTGTTCCTTTGATCGCGTAGCGGCCTGGGAAGGTGTCGAGCAGCAACGTCGACGCAGCCGGTATCGCCTGAAGGAGCGCTTCGCGATCAATCTGCTGCACCCAGCCGCTGCGACCGAAGTGCGCTACCCAGCGCGGCCCGCTCAACACCGGCACCGCCACGGGGTCGTCGGTTCCGGGGTCAGACGGCTCCCACTCGCTGCGCACGTGATCGATGGCCTCGCTTCCCACGCGGTGCAGGATCTCGCTGACGTCCATGGCGTGGGCGCTGTGGTTGATGAAGGCCACGATGGCAAGGATGGTGACGATGCCAAGCAGTACCGCAACCGCAACCGACAGGTTCGGTATGACCGCCCGTCCATCGTCTTCGAGGGGAGATCGGACGGAGCGGAGCACGATGAGGCAGTAAGTGAACGTGCCTACGACGAGGGCCATCACACGCTTGTTGAACGGGTCCCGGAACAAGGTGTGCACTACGCGGGGCGAATACTGGCTCGAGGCGAGCTGGATGATCAGCAGCGAAATGGAGAACGCAATGCCCGCAAAGGTGATGGTGGCTCCTGCGATCGTGGTCAGCACGGCACGGGCGCTTTCGACCGTTGAGGTAAAACCAATCGGCAGGGTGGCCTGATCGTCGAGGTGTCGATCTATGGACAGGCCGAACAAGCCCGCGGCGATTGCGCCAGCGACCGCGATCATCGGAACAAAGAACAGGCTGGCCCGCAGCCGCTCCGCCAACGCGCTAAGTCGCAAATGCACGCCACCCATCATGACCCCACCAAGCCCGACGAGGCCGTGGTTCGCGGGAGGGCGATTGGGGGCAGGCAGAGGACTGGCTGGCGATCGGCGCCAGACGGACAAGCAGCCGGACTGGACCTACGGGTGCACTGACTCCGGCAAGTCACCGCCGATCGGATCGATCAGCAGGCCCGCCAGGGCTGAGGCGCTCGCCGGGCTATCGGAACGACTCTCGGGGTATTGCCAAAGGCAGCCAGCGTTCGAGCCCGGAACCCCCGCGTTCGATGCTTGTACACGTGGGTATGAGTAGGAGAAGGCATGGAACATCACACGGCGGTACCGCCGACGGTGGAGCGCGGCGAGCAGTTATGACGGGTACGGGGGATGAAAGTTCGTCGCACCCGACCCCACCGCGCCGCGCGCTGGCCGATGGCCTTCGCTCGATCGAGAAGCGCCGACCGTTCCGTTGGGGCTTACTCGTCGGGGCGGTTGCCACGGTCGCCGCGGTATTGCTGATTGTCCAGAACGGCCACTCCACCGGAGTGCAGTGGCTTTGGTTCGACTTCGAGATGCCCCAGTGGCTCTTGCTGGTGGTGACGCTGGTCATCGGCGCGGTCATGTGGGAGGCCGCCAAACTGGCCTGGCACCGAGCGCGCTCAAGGTCCACGGACCGCCAACAGACTCTGAGCGCTGCGCGGCGCCGGCTAGGTCGAAGCTGACCCTCGCCGGGATGCCGTTGCTGTTCCGCCAGCCGTGATCCGGGTTCACACGGATAAAGCCGTTCATCGCCTCGAGTTCGACGTCGGCATCGCCTACGAGAACGACGCCCGCCAGGCGACCACTGCCGCCGCCGGCGGACTGCAACGACCACTCCAACCCGATAGGAAACTCACCCATGACCCCAGATAATGACTCCCACGAGGAGATCTACCACCTGCCTGACCTTGGCTACGACTATGCCGCTCTCGAACCACATATTTCAGCTCGCATCATGGAACTGCATCACTCGAAGCACCACGCCGCGTACGTCAACGGCGCTAACGCGGCGATGGAACACCTACACGAGGCCAGGACCGGCAGTGACTTCACGCAGCTGTCAATGTTGGAGAAGAACCTCGCGTTCAACTTGTCGGGCCACGTCCTGCACAGCTTGTTCTGGGAGTGCCTCTCCCCCGACGGGGGCGGCGAACCGACCGGTTGGGTGGCCGAGCAACTCGACGCAAACTTTGGAGGGTTCGCCCCGTTCAAGACCCACATGATCGAAGCGGCAAGCACCATCCAAGGCTCGGGGTGGGCGCTGGCGTCGTGGGAACCGACCGGGCGTCGCGTCGTGATCGAGCAGACCTATGACCATCAGGGCAACCACGGTCAGGGGACGGTGCCGATCCTCGCCATCGACGCGTGGGAACACGCGTACTACCTGCAGTACGAGAACAACAAGCGGGCGTTCTTCGACGCCATCTGGGAGATCGTCGACTGGGCCGGGGTCGCGGCACGGCTCGACCGGGCCAGCCTCCAAGCACCGCTCTCGCCCACGAAGCAGTGAAACAACCGACCGTGAACGGAGCTACGCATCGCGTAGTGCATTAGGTCGACCAACCGCCGGAGAACGAGAAGAACTGGCCGGTCTGGAAGCGGCTCCGCCCGTCGAGCAGCACTGCGGTGAACTCGGCCAACTCGTCGCCCGCAGGCCGTGGAACACCACGTCGAGATTGGCGCGCTTGACGAGTTCCCATTCGTCAACCGTCGCGGTCAGAACGTGCTCGACACCAACGGCATGGTGCGCGCCCGCCACGTCGACCCGAACTACCTCGAACGCATGGCACCCGCCGACGCGCTCGACGCCATAACCGCCTGAGTCCAACTTCGCGCGGACGCCGGCCGCGAGTTAGGGCGAACGGCGCGCGACGTCAGCGGCGCGTAGCGCTCCGCTGACGGAGGCCTCGAGCATCTGGGCGAGACGGGCGCGACTCACTGCGGTTGTGGCCAACCACTCCAGGCTGGCCGCCTCGAGGTACCCGACCCACCCGCGCAGGGCAATGCGCTCCGCGGGGCTCGGGTTCGCAAAGCCGTAGGCGTCGGCGAGGCGCTCGACAGTTTCGTTGCGCGACGCTTCGACGATCGCCTGCACGTCGTGGTCGGAGCTGATGCCGCCCTGGAGGATGGCGCGGTAGGCGAGGGAGTTCGTCTCGATCCACGCGAGGTGCGCGTCCAGCGCCGACCGCAGACGCGGGCCGATGGGGAGCGTCGGGTCCGGTCGGGTGACCTCACGCAGCTCGTCGGCGGCCGAGCGAACCGTGGCCAGGTACAGCTCCCCCTTGGTCGCGAAGTAGTGGTACAGCAACGGCTTGGATGCTCCGGCTTCGTCGGCGACGTCGGTCATGGTGACCTCATCCCAGGGCCGGGCGCCGATAAGGCGAAGGCACGCAGCTATGAGTTCGGACCGGCGGTCCTCGAGCGACAACCGTCGCCGCGTTGGCGGCTCGTCTACCTGGCTCGTGTTGTCACCTCGCATCCGCTGACCGCTCTCTGCTGTTGACCATCTTTACAACAGGCGTTATTGACTATACGTATAATAGAGGAATGGCATCTGAAATCGACATGAGCCGCCTCGACATCACGAAGCAGAACGTGGCTGTGGAGAAGGTGCTCGAGCACACCGACAACCCGCGCCACCGGTACCTGTTGCAGGCCTACCTCCGGCACCGCTACCTGGAGTCCGCCGGGAGGTGGGAAGAAATCCTCGACCCGACCCTGACCGTCGACGTGCCCCACTATCGGTTCAACGTTGCGGGCCAGGCGCCGTTCACGCTCGAGGGCAAGGACCAAGTCGGCATGCTCTACGGACACTGGACGGCAACGAATCAGTGCGTGTTCTACGTCGAGGACGAAGACGTCGCCGTCGGTGACCACATGGTCGTGGGTCGCGGCATCGGCTATCAGCAGACCCTCGGCTCCGAACTCGCGGCGGCCGGACTCGACGTCGACCCCGAAGCCATGTACCTCAAGAAGTCCCAGATCATGATGCTCTGGCCCTACGACGACCAGTGCCGCCTCATCGGTGAAGACGTGTGGGAGTTCGACACCGCCGAGGCCGGGCTGTTCAAGCTCGACCCGGCCGACGTGCTGAGCGCCGAGCAGGCCGGCAAGCTGCTCGAGCCGTTCATCAAGCCGCTGCCCGCGTTCGACGACACGATGCTGCCGTCATGAAAGCCGTCGCCTGCCAGAACGGCCGGCTCGACGTCGTCGATCTCCCCGAACCCGAACCGGGTCCAGGCCAGGTACTGCTCGAGGTCACCGGCTGCGGGATCTGCGGGTCGGACCTCCACGCCCGCCGCCATGCCGATGCCCAAGCCGACGTGCTCGCCGAGGCCGGCTACGACGGCTTCGGCCGCTCCCACGAGCAGGTCGTCTTCGGCCACGAGTTCTGCGGCGCCGTCCTCGACTACGGAGTCAACACTGCGAAGAAGATCAAGCCCGGCACTTCGGTCGTGGCCCTGCCACTGATTCGCAAGGACAACGGCATGCACGCCATCGGGCTGTCCGCCTCGGCGCCCGGCGCCTACGCCGAACGCGTCGTGGTTGAGGAAGCGTTCATGATGGCGCTGCCCAACGGTCTCGATCCCGCGCTCG
>JBKJQZ010000178.1:0-3069 GCA_046594835.1 Acidimicrobiales bacterium
CCGATGGTCTACGAGTTCGGCTGGTCGATGAGTGACTACGACAAGCTGGCCGCGGGCACGGTCGCGGGCCACATCATCGAATGCGGCACCCAGTGCACCGGTGGCAACTTCACCCACTGGCGTGAAGTTGGTGACCTCACCACCATCGGCTATCCGATCGTCGAGGCCTACCCCGACGGCACTTTTGTCGTGACCAAGCACAAGGGGACGGGCGGCGCCGTCACGACCGACACCATTACCGCGCAGTTGCTGTACGAACTCGGCGATCCGCATCGCTACCTCACGCCGGACTGCGTAGCTGACTTCACCACCATCGAACTCGCGCAGGACGGGCCCGACCGCGTGCGCGTAAGCGGCGTCACCGGAGCCGCGCCGACCGAGACGCTCAAGGTGTCGATCGCGACGGAAGGTGGCTACAAGGCCCAGGGCGAATTGACCGTCGGCGGGCCCGACGCGATCGAGAAGGCGCACTACACGGCCGAGTTGCTCTTTAGGCGACTCGAGCTCGACGGCGTGCGCTTCGAGGCCCACGAGCGTCACGTGGAACTCGTCGGCAACAACGTGCTCTACAGCGGCATGACCGACAACCCGACCGATCCGAGTGAAGTCGTCATGCGTGTGGGTGTGCGCAGCGACAACAAGCGCAAGCTCGATCGCTGGGGCATGGAACTTGCGAGCCTCTTAACGAGCGGCCCGCCTGCTCTCACCGGCTTCGCCGGCGGTCGGCCCAAGGCGACCGAGATCGTGGCCTACTGGCCTGCCCTCATTTCTCGTGACGCCATCTCGTGGTCGACCAACGTGGAGGTCGTGAAATGAGCACAGCGGGAAGCCCAATCGGAGGCACCGTCAAGGTTGGCGACATCGCGATGGCCCGCAGCGGCGACAAGGGCGCCGACGCGAATGTCGGCGTGTGGGCCCAGACCGACGAGGACTACGCGCGTCTCGCGGAGCACCTCACCGCCGAGCGTGTGAAGACACACTTCGCTGCCGTGTGTCATGGCGACGTGGTGCGCTACGAGCTGCCCAAGCTCCGCGCGCTCAATTTCATCCTGCGCGACTCGCTCGACGGCGGGGCCAGCGCATCGCTGCGGACCGACGCGCAGGGAAAGACCTACGGCAACGGCCTGTTGCTCATGGAGATCCCCAGCGCGTGATGCCCGTGCGCATTGCCTTCGCGGACGTCGAAGACGATCGAGTCGTCGCGGCCGTCGAAGAGTTGACGCGTACGCACCCCACGATCACGCCTGTCCTCGTTGCGAACGTCATGCGCGCGGCGGAACTGGTCCGTGGCGGCGAGGCAGACGCAGGCATCGCCGGCAGCATCACCACGAGTGCCGAGTGCGTTCGCGCCGCGATCAAGGGCCTCGGCACTGCGCAACCGGGCGGTGTCGCCTGCGGGTGCTTCTTCATGGACTTCGGCGACCACGTCCTGACCTACGCCGATCCCTCGGTCGTGCCGACGCCGAGCGCGGAGCAGCTTGCGTCGATCGCCATCGAGGCGGCGGACGCCCACCGTCGCTTCACCGGAGAAGAGCCCCTCGTAGCCATGCTGTCGTTCTCGACCCTTGGCAGCGCCCAGCACCCCGAGGTCGACAAGGTTCGCCACGCGCTGAAGCTCGCGCAGAACCGTCGACCGGAGCTCACTATCGAGGGCGAGTTCCAGTTCGACGTGGCCATCGACGCCGCAGTCGCAGCTCGCAAGTGCCCTGAGTCGAAGGTGGCGGGTAACGCGAACGTGTTCGTGTTCCCCGACCTCGGCGCGGGCAACATTGCGTACAAGATCACCGAGCGCCTCGGCGGTGCTCGGGCGATTGGTTCATTCGTTCTCGGCCTGCGTCATCCGTGGGTCGATCTGTCACGGGGCTGTTCCTCCGATGACATCGTCGCCGCCGCGGCCGCGGTAGCTCGTCTTGCCCAAGAGAAAGTCCCCGCATGAGCAAAGAAATCACCGTGTTGTCGCCTGAGTTGACCGAGGTGCGCGACGCGATCCGCGAAGTCGCCGCCGGGATCGCACAGAAGTACGACCGCGCCTTTTGGGTCGAGTGCTCGAAGAACCATCGCTTCCCCGAAGAGATCTGGGACCTCATGGGTACCCAAGGCCTGCTCGCCCTCGGCGTTCCCGAGGAATACGGCGGCTCAGGCGAGGGCATTGTGCCCGTCGTCGCCGCCATGGAAGCAATGGCCGCGAACGGCATTCCGATCGCGCTCTATCTGCTCACCGCGTTCTCGCGCGAGGCAATTCTGCGCCACGGCTCTGAGGAGCAGAAGCAGCGCTACGTAGTGCCGACTACCACGGGCGAAGAGAAGATCTGCTTCGCCATTACCGAGCCCAATGCTGGCACCAACTCCTTCAACATGGAGTCGGTCGCAGCGCTGCAGGACGACGGCACATACCGCCTCAACGGTTCGAAGATCTTCATCTCCGGCGCCGACGCCGCGCAGCGCATGCTCGTGGTCGCCCGCACCACCCGCGCGGGCGAAGTTGCGGACCGTCGCGCCGGCATGTCGTTGTTCGTGCTTGATTGCGATCAAGCGGGCATCGACATGCAGCCTCAGGACATCGGCATTCTCATCGCGGACCTGCAGCACACCGTGTTCTTCGACGACGTTGTGGTCACGCCCGATCAGCTCATCGGCGAAGAGGGCCAGGGCTTCCGGTACATGTTCGATGCGCTCAACCCTGAGCGGGTTCTTACGGCGGCGTGGGCTTGTGGCATCGGTGACTACGCACTTGCGAAGGGCGTTGACTACGCGTCGGAGCGCGCGCCCTTCGGTACCCCGATTGGGGCGTACCAGGGCCTGCAGCACCCGCTCGCCCGTGCGAAGGTCAACCTCGACGCAGCCCGTCTGATGATGTACACCGCCGCGAAGACCTTCGATGACGGGGGCGATGCCGGTTACCTCGCGAATGCTGCGAAACTTCTCGCATCGGAGGCTGCGGTCAACACCGTGGACTCGGTCATCCAGACATTTGGGGGATACGCGTTTACTGCTGAATACGACGTGTCGTCGTTGTGGCCCATGGCTCGCCTGTTGCGGATCGCTCCCGTCAACAACGAGATGGTGCTG
>JBKJQZ010000229.1:0-3953 GCA_046594835.1 Acidimicrobiales bacterium
CCGAGGATCCCACCCGACGAAATGACGCTCGAGCGTGCGATCGAACTGTTCAACGCGCCGTCAAGCGACCGCGAGCTCGGTGCCGATCCCGCTACCGGGCTGGTCGTGTTGGCCAAGACCGGCAAGTACGGCCCGTACGTGCAGCTAGGCGAGGCCGAATTCAACGACAAGGGCAAAGCGATCAGCAAGCCCAAGTACGCGTCCCTGTTCCAGTCAATGGCGCTCGAGACCGTCGAGCTCGGCGACGCACTCCGGTTGCTGTCGCTCCCGCGCGAAGTCGGCGTGGACCCGGGCGACGGCGAGGTCATCACCGCGCAAAACGGGCGCTACGGCCCATACCTAACCAAGGGCGTCGACAGCCGCACGATCGACAGCGAAGAGCAGTTGCTCACGATCACTCTCGACGAAGCGGTTGCGATCTATTCCCAGCCCAAGCAGTGGGGCCGGCGCGGCGCACCGAAGCCCCCGCTCGCGTCCTTCGGCGAAGATCCGATCAGCGGCAAGCCAATGGTGGTGAAAGACGGCCGCTTCGGCCCCTACGTCACCGACGGCGAGACCAACGCAACGATCCCGGCCGGGGTGGAGATCGAAACCCTCACCGAAGAACGGGCGATCGAGTTGCTCGCCGAGAAGCGGGCAAAGGGCCCCGCGCCGAAGAAGAAGGCTGCGGCGCGCAAGACCACGGCCAAGAAGGCGCCAGGCAAGAAGAAGACGCCGGCCAAGAAGAAGCCCGCGGCAAAGGCAGCGGCGCGCAAGACCAGCACCTAGTGTTTTCGCGTGGCTGAGCCGCGCATCACCGGACAGGGTTCTCCCACTCGCAAAGGCGTCTTCTCGTACCCGGACTTTCGCCGTCTGTGGACCGCGTCGTTGGTGTCGAGCTTTGGGGACTGGATCGGGTTCGTCGCGGTCATCGCGCTTGCGACACGCGTGTCGAAGGGCTCGGGCGAAACCGCCGTCGCCTTTGTGTTGTCGGCTCGGCTTCTGCCCGGGTTCTTCCTCGGCCCGATCGCCGGCGTCTTGCTTGATCGGCTCGACCGTCGCCGCGTGATGCTCGCCTGCGACGCAGGCCGCGCGCTCGTGTTTGCGTTCTTGCCTTTTGTAGACACCGTCATCGGATTGGTGTTCGCGTCGCTGTTCCTCGAGGCGCTGTCGATCAGTTGGTCCTCGGCCAAAGAAGCGACCGTGCCGAACTTGGTGCCCGTCGACCAACTCGCGAGCGCGAACTCGCTGTCGGTCGCCGCCGCGTACGGCACCTTCCCGCTCGGCTCGGTTGCGTTCGCGCTGCTGGCGAAGCTGGCCGAAGCGCTTGGGCGCTTCGACGCGCTGGCGAGTTTGCGCATCAACCAGGAGTCGCTCGCGCTGTGGGCCGACGGGTTCACCTTCATTCTCTCGGCCTTGTTGGTGAGTTCGGTTGCGTTCCCGAAGAAGGTGGCGGTGGCCGACGACGAGGCCAAGCCGCACGTGATGCGCGACATGCGCGAGGGCCTGGCCTTCATCGGGTCAAGCCCGCGGGTGCGCTCGGTGATGGCCGGTATCGGTGCCGGCCTGTTCGGTGGCGGGATGCTGGTCCCGCTCGGTCAAACGTTCGCGAAGGACGACCTCGGCGGCGGTCCCGCCGGTTTCGGTGCGCTTATCTCTGCGCTCGGCATCGGTGTCGCCCTCAGCGTTGTCGGGCTTTCGTTCTTCCAGCGGCGCTTGCGTCCCGAACCGGTGTTCATCGGGTCGGTGTTTGCCTCAGCAGTGTGCATCTCGCTCGGGGCGACGTCGGGCTCGATGTTCCCCGCAGTGCTGTGGGTGTTCGGGCTCGGCCTGTGCGCAGGCGCCGTGTACGTGCTCGGCTTCACGATCCTGCAGACCAACGTGGACGACGCGCTTCGGGGCCGAACCTTCGCAACGCTGTACACGCTTATCCGCGTGTGTCTGTTGCTTGCGTTCACGCTTGCGCCGATCCTGAGCCGCCTACTGGGCTCGCTCAGCCTGACGCTCGGCTTTGAGGTGTCGGGCGTGCGGCTCACCTTGTGGCTGGTCGGCATCATCATCGGTCTCGCCGGCATGCTCTCGATCCTGTCTTTGCGCGAGCCCGCCGGCGAGGTCGAAGCCGCGTCATGACGGGGCGGCTCATCGCGTTCGAAGGCGGCGAAGGCTCGGGCAAGTCGACCCAGGCCGCGCGCCTCGCCGCACGTCTCGGCGCGCGCCTCACCCGTGAGCCGGGCGGCACGCCGCTGGGTGAGCGCATCCGGGCCGTGGTGCTCGATCCGTCCGTCGGCGTGGTTGATCCGCGCGCGGAGGCAATGCTGATGGCTGCCGCGCGCGCCCAGCACGTCGCTGAAGTGATCGAGCCCGCACTGCAGCTAGGTGAGACGGTGGTCACCGATCGCTACATCGGCTCGTCGCTCGCGTACCAGGGCTTTGGGCACGGCCTCGACGTCGACGAGCTCGTGCAGCTGTCGCACTGGGCGACCAACGGCCGTCCCGCTGACGTGGTGGTGCTTCTGCACGTGCCCGCGGAGATTTCTGCACAGCGGCTGCAGCGGCCGATCGACCGTATGGAACGGCTCGGCAAGAAGTTCCACCGGCGCGTCAACGAGGGTTTCACCGCCCTTGCCCAACGTGACCCGCAGCGCTGGCTCGTGGTCGATGGCGTGGGCACCATCGACGAGGTCGAGCAGCGCGTCGACGCCGCCTACGACAAGTGGCTGGTTGGGCAGTGAGCGTTACTGACCTACCGGCGCTCGGGTTATTCGACGGCGTCATCGGCCAAGAGCGGGCGGTGGAGTTCCTGCGCACGAGCGCGGCGAGCCCCGTCCACGCGTACCTCTTCGTCGGGCCCGACGGCGCCGGTGCGCGCAGCGCCGCGCTTGGATTCGCCGCGGCGCTGCTGTGCCCCAATGGTGGTTGCAACGACTGTTCCACTTGTCGGCGGGCGCGCGCGGCGACGCACCCCGATGTCGCGTTGATCGAACGCGCGGGCGCGTCGATCCTCGTCGCCGACGCGCGTGAGGTCTCGCGGCTCGCGATGCGTTCACCGATGGAAGGCACGCGCAAGGTGCTCGTGCTCACCGATTTTCACGCAGTCGAGGAGGCCGCACCCGCGCTGCTGAAGACGATCGAGGAGCCGTCGCCCTCGGCGGTGTTCTGCATCCTCGCGGACCAGATCACACCCCAGTTGGTAACGATCGCGTCGCGTTGCGTTGTGGTGGATTTCCCGCCGCTGAGCGCCGAAGTGATCGCGGGAGCGTTGTGTGCCGAGGGCGTCGACGATGCCACCGCCGCCGAATCGGCCGAGCTGGCGCGTGGTTCAATGCAGCGGGCCCGCGCCATTGCGAACGACAACGACATGCGACTCCGGATGCAGGTGTGGCGCAGCGTGCCCGAACTGCTCGACGGTACGGCGGGCAAGGTCGTCGAACTCGCCAGCGCGCTCGCGGCGTCCCTCGAAGCGGCGGCGGCGCCGATTGCCGAGCGCCACAAGCTCGAGGACGCCGAGGCCGCCGAGCTGACGAAGGCGGGTTTACCCGGCCTGCCGCGCCGCGAGATCGAGACGCGACAAAAACGCGAGCAGCGTCGCGCTCGGACCGACGACCTCCGAGCGGGCTTGGCGACGCTCGCCGGTGCCTACCGCGAGCGCCTCGTCGAGGCCGACACGCGCGGTGGCCGTCGGGCGCTCACCGCGCTCGACGCGATCGCGGACGTGGCCGACCAGATGCAATACAACCCAGCCGAGGTGGTTCTCCTCGAAGGACTTCTCGCCCGCCTCTCGTAACCGCAGCCTCCGCGGGTAACAGCAAGTTTTCCGCCACCGAATCGTTGCGATCTGGCTCGGGGGCGCCGATTCGCAACGGCTCGGCTGCGCCAAAGTTCGGTTCCCCCGCAGCTGGCGTCGTGGGCCATACTTACGGCGCCGAAATCGGCAGGCCCGGATAGCTCAGTCGGTAGAGCAACGCACTCGTAAT
>JBKJQZ010000310.1:0-7096 GCA_046594835.1 Acidimicrobiales bacterium
CGCCGTACTCGCGCGCGAAGGGCACGCCCTGCGCCACGCACTGGTCGATGATGCTGTTCGAGACCTGCGCGAGGCGGTAGACGTTAGCCTCGCGCGCGCGGAAGTCGCCGCCCTTGACCGTGTCGTAGAACAGCCGCCAGATCGAGTCGCCGTCGTTCGGATAGTTCTTCGCGGCGTTCACGCCGCCCTGGGCCACGCACTGGTCGATGATCTCAACCGACAACTGCGCGAGGCGGTACACGTTGCGCTCGCGAGCGCGGAAGTCGCCCCCCTTCACGGTGTCGTAGAAGAGGCGGTAGATCGAGTCGCCGTCGTTGCGGTAGTTCTTCGCCGCGTTGATGCCGCCTTGGGCCGCAATGGAGTGCGCGCGGCGGGGGCTGTCCTGGTAACAAAACGCCTTGACGTTGTAACCCATCTCACCCAGTGAGGCGGCGGCCGCACCACCGGCGAGGCCGGTGCCGACCACGAGCACGGTGTGCTTGCGACGGTTCGCCGGGTTGACGAGTTTCAGATCGAAACGGCGGGTGTCCCACGCGTCCTCGATCGGCCCGTCGGGGATCTTGTTGTCGGTGACTGGCGAGCCGGTGGTCCAGCGCTGATCGGTCATCGTCATTACGGCCGGCCTCCGAGCATGATCGTCCAGGGCATCGCGAGGAAGCCGAGGCACACGACAACCGAAATGGTCGCGCTGAGGGTCTTCAGCTTCTTGGTGATGCGGTGGTTGTTACGGCCGAAGGTCTGGAACATGCTCCAGATGCCGTGAAACAGGTGCAAGCACAACGCGCCCATGGCCAGCGTGTAGGCGATGGTGACCGCGGGGTTCTGGAAGCCAGACACCGCGTTGCCGTAGGCGTGTCCGTGCTCGGCGGTCGTCTCCGTGAACGCTCCTACGTGGGCTGCGCCGACGGTGAGGTCGAGCAGGTGGAACACGATGAACAGCAGCAGGATGATCCCGCCCCAGCGCATCGTGCGCGACGCGTAGGTGGCCTGGATCGAATCGGTGTGGGCGTAGGGGATCGGCCGCGCCTTTTTGGATTGCACGGTGGTTGACCAGGCAGCCCAGATGTGGACGGTTACCGCACCGAGGAGCGCGGCCCGCAGACCCCACAGGAGGTAGTAGTGCGGAAGGATCGGTTCGCCGACGGTGCGAAGGAACGCGGCGTACTCGTCGAAGTGCACTTCGCCGAAGAAGAACTTGAGGTTGCCGACCATGTGGGCGATCACGAAACCGACCAGGACGATGCCCGAAGTCGCCATCGCGACTTTCTTGCCGATCGACGTGCGCAGCACCAGCGGCCCGGAAGGTTTGATCCCTGGTGAGAGTGTCGCTTCAGTCACATTTCCATCCTCGCGCCTAGAACCCCTTAAACGAGAACTTGTGCCACGTACTGGTTGGTGGTCTCGCGGCCGCCGCCCGTTGTGTGTAGCTCAATGCTGACGGGTCCTGCGGCCGACGGCACGGGAGCGGTAATCGCCCCAACGCGCACGCAGCCGTCGGCGGGCACGTCGCCGTCCCAACCCTGTCGATGCACTGACCCGTCCGCGAAGGTGACCGTCGCCACGGTCCGCATTGCGGGCAGCGCCTCGCGTAGATCCGAGATCACGTGCACGTCGAGGTGGATCTCCTGGCCCGGCCGGTAGGTCTCCGCCGGCCGCTCGGCCACGACGATTACGGGCGCGCACGCGTTGACCAGCGCGTAGTAACCGAGCTTCGGGGTGCGCTCGTGATCGAGAACCGACCACGTGACCGCCGGGTGGGCGTCGGCCCAGAAGAACGCGGCGAAGCCACCCGTGGGCCGGTACTTGAGGCGGCGCAGCGTTTCGATGTGGTGTTTAAGAATCGTGGCCTGGTAGCGCTGGGTCGCGGCGCGCCAGTCGTCATAACGGGGGTAGTCCGCGGGAGGTACGTACTTGTCGAAGGGCTCGCGCTGCAGGCAGTGGGTGCGCGCAAGGCGATCCCAGTCGAGATCGGGCCAGTTGCTTGCGTCCATGAAGTCGTCGGTGTCGGGGATGGCTTGGGATCCAAACTCGCTTACGAACTGTGCGAGGCGCGGCACGCGCCGAAGCCACGTCGGGAAGTCGCGCTCGACGCCGTGGTACCAGCCGAAGTACACGTGGGTGTCGGTACCGGCGTGACCGACGTGGGGCAGCACGCCCGAGTGCGCAATGACCGGGCGGCTGCTGTCGGCGCGCTCGAAGGCCCGTTTGATCGACGCGTCGAGGACGGTCTTGTTCCACGTTGGCAGCTGCTGGCCAACGATGAACGCGCGGACCACCTTGGCGCGTGACGACTCGTCGAGATTGGTCGTGTCGATGGCGAAGGGCTCGTTGTGACCGCACCACAGCGCAATCGATGGGTGGTGGCCGAGCACGTCGACGGCGGCCCGCGCCTGGCGCGTCGCTTGCTTGCGGATGCCGCGGGCATAGCCCCACTGCAGCGGCAGGTCTTGCCACAGCAGCATGCCGAGGCGGTCGGCTGCGTCGTAGAGCTCGGGCCGCGCGATGTGGGCGTGGACGCGCACGAGGTCGAGGTTGGCGTCGCGCGCGAGTTCGATGTCGCGGGCCACCTGCTCGGGCGTGGCGTCCGCGAGGCGTTGGGTGGCGGGGCCGTGATTGACGCCTTTGATGAATAGGCGTTCGCCGTTGATCGTCCAGCGGAAGTCGCGCATGGACACCGAGCGCAGCCCGGTGGTGACTTCTCGCGCGTCGCTGGGGGGCTCGGTCTCGGTCTCGTCATCACCCGCGAACACTGCAACCGTGACCTGCGCAAGGTTCGGCTCGCCGAGGGCGTGCGGCCACCACAGCGTCGGCTCCTCGACCTCAACCATCCACCGGATCGCGTTGTGGCCCGCCGCAATCTGGTGTTCGGCCTCGTGGTCGACGGTGGCGTCGCCGTGGCGCACGGTCGTGCGCACCCGCACCGAACGGGCCTCGGTCGCATCGAGATCCGCTGCGAGTTCGAGCGTGGCGCGCGCGAGCTCGGCGCGTGGGCACGTGACGCGCAACGTGGCGATGCGGACCGGGCCGGTGTGCTCGACCCGGATGGGCCGCCAAATACCACCGGGGTTGTCGTCGGGATCGAGGCAGTCCCAGTGCTCAAAGACGCCGGTGATGCTGCGCTTCTCGGTGCGGTCACTCGGCCGCGAGCACGCCACCTCGAGCGCGAGCGTGTGCTCGCTGCGCGCCTGCAACTGTTCGGTGACTTCGAACGCGTGGGGCACGAAGTAGCCCTCGGTGTCGCCCACGTAGTTGCCGTCGAGCCACACGTCTGACGTATAGAAGATGCCGTCGAGGCACAGCCACGACCGGTCGCGTTCGGCCGTAGCGTCGAAGTTGGTGCGGTAGAGCAGCGGCCCGTCGCTCTGCGCGAACTCGGGCGTCGACCGCCACTGCGAGCTGGCGGCGATGGGGCTCCACGCGCCGTCGTCGAAGTCGGGCTCGGGGTAGCGGCGCCGTAGCTCCTCATCGGCGATCGTCGCCCGCCACTCGCTACTGACCTCCACGAGCCGAGGACGCTACCTATCTCCACCGACGGGCGCGTCGTCGGTCGGCGGTTTCGCGACTCCGACTTGTTGTGATCGGCCACCAGCCCTGCGATTCGAGACAACTCGGTGACGCCAAACGACCGTGGCACAGGTGCGGAGACGGGGTTCCGTACCTTGGCGTATTGTCCGGAGATGAGCCGTCCACAGACGCTGAAAGAACTTCGGGACTCGGGCTGGGAGTCCGTGCCGGTCAAGGAAGAGGTGCGGCGCAACGCCGTCATCAGACTGAAGGCCGGTGAGCCGCTGGTCGACGGCGTGCTCGGTTACGAGGACACCGTGTTGCCGCAGGTGGCCAACGCGCTGCTGGCGGGCCACGACATGGTGCTGCTCGGCGAGCGCGGCCAGGCCAAGACCCGCATCATCCGGTCCCTGATCGAGTTGCTCGACGAGTGGATGCCGATCGTCGCCGGCAGCGAAATCAACGACGACCCGTACAACCCCGTGTCGCGTCACGCCCTTAACCTCATCGAGGAACTCGGCGACGCCACCCCCATCGAGTGGGTACACCGCAGCTTCCGTTACGGCGAGAAGTTGGCGACGCCCGACACGTCGATCGCCGACCTCATTGGTGAGGTCGACCCGATCAAGGTGGCCGAAGGCCGCTACCTGTCGGACGAACTTACGATCCACTACGGCCTGATCCCGCGCACCAACCGCGGCATCTTCGCAATCAACGAACTGCCCGACCTTTCCGAGCGCATCCAGGTTGGGCTGCTGAACGTGCTCGAGGAGCGCGACGTGCAGGTGCGCGGCTACAAGATCCGTCTCCCGCTCGACGTCATGCTTGTCGCGACCGCGAACCCCGACGACTACACCAATCGCGGCCGCATCATCACCCCGCTCAAGGACCGCTTCGGGGCGCAGGTTCGCACGCACTATCCGCTCGACGTTGCGACCGAAATCACGGTTCTCAAGCAGGAGGCAGTAACGCCCGACGTTGGTGTGAAGGTCGAAGTGCCCGACTTCATGCACGACATCGTCGCCACGCTCACCCACCTCGCGCGTGCCTCGAGCCAGATCAACCAGCGTTCGGGTGTGTCGGTGCGTCTGACGGTTGCGAACTCCGAGACCATCGTGGCCAACGCGCTGCGTCGCGCGCTGATCCTCGGCGAGCCCGTGGCCGTACCCCGCGTGAGCGACCTCGACGCGATCGCGTCGTCGACCAGCGGCAAGATCGAGATCGAGTCGATGGACGACGGGCGCGACGAGCAGGTGGTCGAGAAGCTCGTGAAGTCCGCCGTGCTCACGGTGTTCAAGGAGCGCTGCCCGATCGAGCAGTTCCGCGACGTGCCGGCGGCGTTCGAGGCCGGCACCATCGTGCACGCGGGCGACGACGTGCCGGCGTCGAGCTACGCCGACGTGATGAAGATGGTGCCGTCGCTTGCCGCGCCGGCCCGCGAGCTCGCCGGTTCGGAAGATCCGCCAGCGATTGCGTCGGCCATCGAGTTCATCCTCGAAGGCCTGCACCTCAGTAAGCGACTCAACAAAGACTCCGCCGGGGGTAAAGCGACCTATCGCGCCCGATGACGCGGTTTAACTACAGCCGCTGGGACGGGTCACAGACCGGCTTCGAACTTGGAGCCGACGACATCCTCGACCAGGTCACCGATGACCTGCTGTACCACGGCGACCTCAACGCGGCGCTGCGTCGCCTTATGCAGTCGGGCGCGCGCGACGCGAACGGTGAGCGCATTCAGGGCATCCGCGAGATGCTCGAGAAGCTTCGGCGTCGTCGTCGTGACGAACTCGAAAAGCACGACCTCGGCGGTGTGTATGAAGACATCGCGCAGCGCCTTCGTGAGGTCGTCGACATGGAGCGTGACGGCCTCGAGCAGGCCCGCCAGGAGGCGCAGAAGTCGGGCGACCCGCGCCGTCAGGAGACCGCCGACCAATCGACCGCCGAAAAAGACATGCAGCTCAACCTGCTGCCGCCCGACCTCGCGGGGCAGGTGCGCGAACTGCAGAACTACAACTTTGAATCAAGCGAAGCGCGTGAACGCTTCGAGGAATTGATGGAGGAGCTCAAGAAGGAGCTGCTCAATACCCAGTTCAACCAGATGATGGGCTCGATGGGCGACGTCTCGCCCGAACAGATGCAGGGCATGAAGGACATGTTCAACGCCCTGAACCGCATGCTCGAGCAGCGCGAAGCGGGCCAGCCGATCGATCCGTCCTTCGAGGCCTTCATGCAGCAATACGGCGAGTACTTCCCCGACAACCCGCAGACGCTCGACGAGCTGCTCGAGAGCATGGCTCAGCAGATGGCGGCCATGCAGGCGATGCTCAACTCCATGTCGCCCGAGCAACGGGCGCAGCTCCAGGGCCTCGCCGAAGCCCTCATGGAGGACATGGACCTCAAGTGGCAGGTAGATCGCCTCAGCGCGAACCTGCAGCAGGCGTTTCCGGGCGCGGGCTGGGAGCGCCGCTACAACTTCCAGGGCCAAGACCCGCTCGGCTTCGGCGAAGCGTCTTCGCTGCTCAACGAGTTGGGCGACCTCGACTCGCTCGAGAATCTGCTGCGTCAGGCGAGCTCGCCCGGCGCGCTCGCCGACGTTGACCTTGATCGCGCCGCGGAACTGCTCGGCAGCGACGCCGCGAAATCGCTCGAGAAGCTCGCCGACATGGCCAAGCAGCTCGAGCAGGCCGGGTTGATCGAGCAGAAGGAAGGCCGCCTCGAGCTGACGCCCAAGGGCATGCGGCGCATCGGTAGTAACGCCCTGCGCGAACTGTTCTCCAAGCTGGCGAAGGACCGCATGGGGAGCCACGACGTGGACCCACTTGGCATCGGCCACGAGCGCAGCTTCCAGACCAAGCCCTACGAGTTCGGCGACAACTTCAACCTCAACATCGAGGCAACGGTTGGCAACGCGATCCGCCGCAATGGGGCCGGCTCGCCCGTGCGGCTAACGCCCGAAGACTTCGAAATCGAGCGCACCGAGACGACCACGCGCAGCTCCACCGTGTTGATGGTCGACCTGTCGCTGTCGATGCCGATGCGCGACAACTTCCTCGCGGCCAAGAAGGTTGCGATGGCGCTGCACAGTCTCATCAGCTCGCAGTTCCCGCGCGACTATCTCGGCATCGTCGGCTTCAGCGAAGTTGCGCGGGTCCTCAAGCCGCGGGATCTGCCGGAGGTCTCGTGGGACTTCGTGTACGGCACGAACATGCAGCACGGCTTCTTGCTGGCGCGGCAGTTGCTGTCGAAACAATCCGGCACCAAGCAGATCATCATGATCACCGACGGCGAACCGACCGCTCACATCGAAGACAACGGCGAGGTGTTCTTCAGCTACCCGCCGGTGCAAGAGACGATCGACGCCACGTTCAAAGAAGTGCTGCGCCTCACCCGCGACGGCATCAAGATCAACACCTTCATGCTCGACGCCACGAGCTACCTCAAGGCGTTCATCGAGAAGCTCACCAAGCTCAACCAAGGCCGCGCCTTCTTCACGACGCCCGAGACCCTCGGCGACTACGTGCTGGTTGACTTCATCGAGCACAAGCGCTCACTCAGCGGCGACCGCCGCGCCCACACCGGCCGCTAGTTCGGC
>JBKJQZ010000313.1:0-4139 GCA_046594835.1 Acidimicrobiales bacterium
AGCGCAATGACCCGGGCGTGGGGAGTGAGCGTGTAGTCGGCGGTCGCCACGATCACGGCGCGGGTGTGCGCGTCCGTGTCGACGGGAGGCTCGGCCTTGCGGTGATCTGTCACCGGCGGCAGCGCACGCAGCCCCGCTCGCCGAGCGGCGCGCAGCGGCAACGAGCGTGCAGGGAAACTCACAATTGGGACAACGCACCAATTGTTCGTAACTCGCGTTTTTCGGGCGTCTAATACGCGAGGAGTGACTTCATCGCGCTGGCGATGCCGTCTACCTGCGGTAGCACTGCGCTTTCCAGCGTTGGCTCGTAGGCAACGTGGGTGTCGATGGCGGCCACGCGTCGCACCGGCGCGTCGAGATCGGCGAAACAGTGCTCGCCCACCCAAGCCGATATTTCCGCGCCAAACCCGCAGGTGATCACGTCTTCGTGCACCACCAAACAGCGGCCCGTCTTGGCAACGGACTCCGCCACAAGTTCTTGGTCCCACGGCACGATCCAGCGCAGGTCGATGATCTCGATTGACGCGCCCAACTGGTCCGCCGCTTTGCGCGACTTCTCGACCGTGGCGCCGTAGGTGACAACCGTCAGTTCGTGGCCCGAGCGATCGACCGTGCCCGAGCCGAAGGGCACCACGTAATCCTCGGGCGGGAAGGCGTCGCGCGTGTAGGGCTGGCGCAGGAGGTGCTTGTGTTCGAGGAACATGATCGGGTCCTCGGCAAGGAAAGCGGCGCGCAGCATGCCCGCGGCGTCGCGAGCGCGTGACGGAAACCCCACCGTGAGGCCGGGCACGTGGGCGAAGATTGACTCGCCGCACTGCGAGTGCCAGATCGCACCTCCGGTTAGGTAGCCACCGATCGGCACTCGCAACACCATCGGCACATTGAACGCACCGTTGGATCGCCACCGCGCCGTCGCCGCCTCGGTCTTGATCTGGCTCATCGCCGGCCATATGTAGTCAAAGAACTGCACCTCGGGTGCGGGGCGCAGGCCGCGGAAGGCCTGGCCCACCGCGCGGCCGACGATATTCGCCTCCGACAGCGGCGTGTTGTAGCAGCGCGCTCGGCCGAACTCCTTTTGCAAACCGTGCGTCGTGCCGAACACGCCGCCCTTGCCGTCGACGTCTTTCATGAGGTCTTCCCGCGCGTCACCCACGTCTTCGCCGAACACGCGGATGCGTTCGTCCTTGGCCATCACCTCGTGCAAGGTGCGCTTGATCGCCTCGCCGAAGGGCACGACCTCGCCGCCCTCGGTGTCTGGGTCATAGGCGCGCTCGGTGAGATCCGGCAGCGCCGTCACGTGCGCGGCGATGGTCGACGGGTCGGGTCGCGGCCCGGCCATTGCCTGTTTGGCCGCGTCGGCGACGGTCTGGAACGCCTCGTCGCGTATCGCCTGCGCTTCCTCGGGGCTCAGCACGCCACCGTCGAGCAGCGCAGCTTCGAGCAACGTGATCGGGTCGTGCGCGGTTTCATCGGCGAGCTCCGCGACCGAGCGGTACTTGCTCTGCGTGTCGGCGGCCGAGTGCGAGTACGGACGCGTGACCGACGCGTGGATCAACGCAGGCCCCGCGCCGGCGCGCACGTGGGCGATCGCCTCCGCGCCACGCGCACGCGACTCGAAGTAGTCGCAGCCATCAAAGCGGTGCACCGCGAGGCCGCGGAAACCCATCACCAATTCGGCGACGGGCGCGGGCGCCTGCTCGCTCGAGGGCACCGAGATCGCGAACCCGTTGTCGGCCACTACATAGAGGACGGGTAGGTGCTCCACGCACGCGGTGTTGAGGCTCTCCCAGAACTCACCTTCGGAGGTCGCGCCTTCACCGAGACTTACGTAAGTGAGCTCGTCGCCATGGGCGGCCAGCCCAAGGTGGGGGCGCCGCACGATGTAGCGGGCCGCTTCGGCGGAGCCAACGGCCGGTATGCACTGCGTGCCCGTCGCACTGGTCTGGGTCACGACGTTGAGGCGCTTGTGGCCCCAGTGACAGGGCATCTGGCGTCCGCCCGACGACGGGTCGGCGGCCGAGCCGACCGCCTGGTAGAGGATTTCGGTCGGCGTCATCCCGAGGGCGAGCATCAGCGCGCGGTCTCGGTAGTAGGGAAAAAACCAGTCATAGGACGGCCGCAGGCTGCGGCCTAGTGCGAGCAGGAGGGCCTCGTGGCCGGCGCCCGAGATCTGGAAGAACACCCGGCTCTGTTTTTGCAAAGCGATTTCGCGGTCGTCGAGGCAACGGGAAATTAGCGCTGTCCTCAGATCCGACAACAGCTCGTCGACAGGAAACCCGCGGAAGCTCGCAGCCATTGCCTGCATTGTGCCCCACAACCATGACTAGTTAGTTCGGGCGGGCTTTTTGGTCACCGCGGGCTATCGACCACAACTCAGACAATCCGTACTGTCGGGAAGATCGTGAACGATTCATGGAAAGGCGACCCAGTGGCTCAGGTCTACCAACAAGAAAAGTTGCTCACACCCTCCGAGGTGGCAGCAATGTTTCGTGTTAATCCCAAGACCGTTACTCGTTGGGCGCGTGCCGGCCGCATCAACGCAATTCGGACCCTTGGTGGTCATCGTCGCTTTCGAGCGGCCGAAGTAATCGAAGCTCTTGCGAACATGCAGGAGAACATGGACGACGAGCACCACTAGTTCGACCTTGTAAACCAAATCTGGCTGCGAGCCCTCCCCCAGCCCCGCAGCCTTGTGCTCTGCGCGAGCGTCCCGTCACACGAAAAGACGGGAGCTCGCGCAGAGACGCGACCAGGGTTGGATTCGGGGAAAACGAGGACCCCCCAATAACTTTGGGAGGTGGGTAGTCCTAACGCCTCGTATTCAGTCCGTTTTCGCGTCGAGCTTCCGAACGCGCCCGGTGCCCTCGGTCGCCTCGCAACCGCCATCGGGGACGCCGGTGGCAACATCACCGCGCTCGACGTCGTAGAGACCGAGTCGGCTCACATAGTCGAGGACGTCACCGTCTTCGCGATCGACGAGGAGCACGTCGGCCGCATCCGTGCCGCCGTGGAAGCGGTGGAGGGCGTGACGGTCAAGAACGTGCGTGACCGCACCTTCCAGATGCACGTCGGCGGCAAGATCGAGGTTCGCTCGAAGGTGCCGCTCCACAACCGTGATGACCTCTCGATGGCCTATACGCCGGGCGTGGCCCGCGTGTGCACCTCGATCGAGCAGAACCCGGCCGAAGTCCACAAATTCACGATCAAGCAGAACACGGTGGGCATCGTCACCGACGGCACCGCCGTTCTCGGCCTCGGCAACATCGGGCCGCACGCGTCGCTGCCGGTGATGGAGGGCAAGGCGATGCTCTTCAAGGAGTTCGCCAACATCGACGCGTTCCCGATCTGCCTGAACGTGAAGTCGGCCGATGAGTTGGTCGAAACCGTGCAGCGCCTCGAGCCTGTCTTCGGTGGTATCAACCTCGAAGACATCGCGGCGCCGCGATGCTTCGAAGTCGAGGACCGGCTGCGCGAGCTGCTCGACATCCCCGTGTTCCACGACGATCAGCACGGCACCGCCGTGGTGGTGCTCGCCGCCCTACGCAACGCGCTCAAGGTCGTCGACAAGAAGATGGAAGACCTCAAGGTCGTGATTGCCGGTGTCGGCGCTGCGGGCGTCGCCATCACCAAGATCCTCCAGGCCGCGGGTGTGCCCAACGTGATCGGCATCGACCGCAAGGGCGCGATCTTCTCGGGCCGCGGCGAACTCGACGCGTCGAAGGAATGGTTCGCCGAGCACACCAACCCCGAGATGCGGAAGGGCGCGATCCACGAGGTCATGCCGGGCGCCGACGTGTTCGTTGGCGTGTCTGGTCCCGGCCTCGTAATCCGCGACGACCTGCGCACCATGGCCAAGGACGCGATCGTCTTCGCCCTCGCCAACCCGATCCCCGAGATCCTCCCTGAGGAAGCAGCCGGCCTCGCCGCAGTCATCGCGACGGGGCGCAGCGACTACCCCAACCAGATCAACAGCGTGTTGTGCTTCCCCGGCATCTTGCGAGGCGCGCTCGACGCGGGTGCGCGCACCATCAGGGAGAACATGAAGCTGGCCGCGGCCGATGCCATTGCGCGGACGGTGAGCGACAGCGAACTATCGCCGCACTACGTGGTCCCGAGCGTGTTCAACAAGAAGGTCGTCG
>JBKJQZ010000220.1:0-3675 GCA_046594835.1 Acidimicrobiales bacterium
CGCCAACACCGGCCGCACGATCCGCCTGCCCGTGCATGCGGGCGACACGCTCGCCCGGCTGCAGAAGGCCCGCGCCCGGCTCGAGCTGAAGCTCGGTCGTCCAGCCACGCTGGCCGAGCTCTCCGCAGAAGTGGAGATGCCCGAGGACAAGGTCACGGAGGCCTTGCGCTTCGCGGCCGAGCCGCTGTCGCTCTCCGAGCCGCTGCGTGAAGACGGAGATGCCGAGCTCGGCGACGTCGTCGAGGATCGTTCGGCCGAGTCGCCCTTCGAGATGGCTGCGACCTCGCTGCTGCCCGAAGAGATCCAGCGACTGCTTGGCCCGCTCGATGAGCGTGAGCGCGAGATCCTGCGCCTGCGCTTCGGTCTTGACCGTGGCGAGCCCCGCACGCTTGAAGAGGTGGGCGAGCACTTCAATCTCACCCGTGAGCGCATCCGTCAGATCGAGGCTCGGGCGATGAGCAAGCTTCGCCACCCGAGCTCCGATACTGGCGCCCGCGACCTCCTTACGGGCTAGCAGCGAGCAGCGACACGAGCGCGAAAGAGGCGGGTGCGGAAGCACCCGCCTCTTTCATTTCCAGCGCGGTCCGAATTACGCGGAGCGTTTTTGGCGGCCGCGGTGTTGCCATGCGATCCACGCTGCGAGCGCGGCGGCCACAACACCTGCGGTCGCCGCCGATGACTTGGCCGACGGCGCCGGCATGCGATCGCGCAGACGCACCGGATGCGTGAACTGCAATACCGGCCAGTCACGTTCTTTCGCGATGCGAGCCAGCACACGGTCGGGGTTGACGGCAACGGGGTGACCAACGGCTTCCATCATCGGGACATCGGTGGCTGAGTCGCTGTAGGCGTAGGACGCCGAGAGATCAATGTCGAGCTCCTGTGCGAGTGCCGCCATGGCCACGGGCTTGTAGGGACCCGCGCAGTAAAAGTCGACCAGGCCGGTGTACTTGCCGTCGGCATCGATGCGCGCCCGGGTCCCGAGCGCGCGGTGCGCGCCGAGAAACTCCGCGAGGGGCGCAACGATTTCTTCCGGCGACGCGCTAACGATTGCAACGATGCGTCCTGCGGCTTTGTGCTCGGCGATGAGGTCGGCGGCCTCGCTGTAGATGATCGGCTCGACGACGGTGCGCAGCGTCTCGCGCACGATCTGCTTCACGCGTTCCTGGTCCCAGCCCTTCGTAAGCGCCAGAGCTTGTTCGCGCACTTCCTCGAGCTTGGCTTCGCTCGCCCCGAGGTGCTGAAACACGAAGTGCCCGTAGATGCCGCGGACGATGGTGCGACGGGATATGAGGCCCTCGCGGTAGATCTCGCGCCCGAACGCAACCATCGAGGCCTTCGCAATGACGGTCTTGTCGAGGTCAAAGAAGGCTGCCTCCACGACGCAAGGGTTCCACAAGTTGGGCCTTGCGCCGGCGACACGTGCGTGATTTCATCATGAACACTTCGCCGCTTCCCCTCGGCACACCACGCGCTCGGCGCGTCTATCTGCGAGGGAGGCCGCATGCTCACAGCGTGCTGGTCAGTAAAGGGCGGTAGCGGCACCACGGTCGTTGCGGCGTCGATGACGATGGCGTTGGCGCAGCACGGCCGACGCGTCACCGCCGCCGATTTCGCGGGAGATCTGCCTGCCGCGTTGGGCTTGGCTGAGCCCGTCGGGCCCGGTCTGTGTAACTGGCTCGACGCAGGCACCAGCGTCCCGACCGACGGGCTCGGACGGATCGCCACGGTGGACGACTCCGGCATCGCGGTCGTGCCGCGCGGAGAGTGGGTCAGCGGGGTCGGCCAAAACGATCTTGAAGGCGCGGCCCGACTCGCGACGGCGTTGCGCGCCATGGCGTTGGGCGGACCCATCGTGGCCGACTGTGGCACCGCGCATGTTGCCTCGGTGCGCGCCTTCATCAGCCACGCTGACCGTTCGCTTCTCGTGCTGCGTCCTTGCTATCTCGCGCTGCGCCGCGCAGTCGCGGCGCCTCGACCCACCGCCGTTGTGGTCGTGAACGAACCAGGCCGCTCACTTTCGGTACGCGACATCGAAGACGCCCTTGGCGTGCCGGTCGCAACGGTGATCGAGTGGGACCCGGCCATCGCGCATGCGGTAGACACCGGCTTGTTGCGCGCCCGCGTGCCGCGGCGTCTTTCCTACGCGCTGCGAAAGGTGGCCGCGTGACCACCTCGCTGGTGGCCGAGCGCGTCCGGGCCCGGCTCGTGGCCGACGCCGACCCGTCCACCGTCGTACGCCATGCGCTGGTGCAGCAGCTCGTCCGGGAAGAGGCGCCCCTGCTCGACGCCGAGGCAACTGACGCGGCGGTGGCCGCAGTGCTGGCCGATGTGGTTGGCCTCGGTCCGCTTGAGAGGCTGCTCGCCGACGAACTTGTTACCGAAGTGATGGTCAACGGCCCGGGGCCGGTGTGGGTCGAGCGCAGTGGGGCGGTATTTCCAACGACGGTTCGTCTCGACGCCGACGAGATCTATCACCTCATCGAGCGAATCGTTGGGCCCCTCGGGCTCCGCGTCGACCGGTCGTCGCCCGCCGTCGACGCGCGGCTGGCTGATGGTTCACGCGTGCACGCAATCGTTCCGCCGCTCGCTATCGACGGGCCTTACCTCACGATCCGCCGATTCCGAGAGGTTGGAGTTGACCTCGATGCGTTCTGCTCTCCCGAGGTGGGAGCACTGTTGCGCGCCGCTGTGGTTGGGCGCCGCAACATTGTGGTGTGCGGCGGCACCGGGTCTGGCAAGACCACGCTGCTCAACGCGCTCGCCGCTGCGATTCCGGCCTCCACGCGCATCGTGACGGTCGAAGACGCCGCTGAGCTGCGCCTCGCGCAAGACCACGTGGTGCGGCTCGAAGCTCGGCCCGCCAACGCCGAGGGCGTTGGTGCGTTCTCGATTCGTGAACTGGTACGCAACGCGTTGCGGATGCGGCCTGATCGGATCGTGGTGGGCGAGTGCCGCGGTGCCGAAGCGCTCGACATGTTGAGCGCCATGAACACTGGCCACGAAGGTTCGATGTCCACCTGTCACGCCAACAGCCCCCATGACGCGCTGCGTCGGCTTGAAACGATGGTGCTGATAGCAGGCGAAGGACTCCCGCTCGACGCGGTACGCGATCAGCTCCACGCCGCAGTCGATCTAATCGTTGAAGTCGCACGCGCGCATGGCGGTGCACGTCGTGT
Source organism: Acidimicrobiales bacterium (assembly GCA_046594835.1). Lineage (GTDB taxonomy): Bacteria > Actinomycetota > Acidimicrobiia > Acidimicrobiales > JACCXE01 > JACCXE01. The sequence goes on from JBKJQZ010000220.1 coordinate 3,180, forward strand.
TGTTTCCGTGGCCGAACCGGCCGAGCCCGGGACCAACGCGCCGCGGGTACGCGCCGTGGTCACCGCGGGTCGTGTGGTTGGCACGCTGGCCCGAGCGGCCCGATGACGCTCGTTAGTGCCATCGCTGGCGTGCGCGTTGTTCTCGGCGTCATGGCTACCGGTGCGCTCATCCAGCGCGGCCAGCGGGTTGTGCGCGCCGCTCACTTGCGCGCCGCGCTAAATGGAGATGGACGCGCGGTGTCTCCAACCCGGTGGGCCGCGCTGCTCACGGACCCGCCGGCGTGGTTTGTCGACGCCCTCGCCCTGGCGGGCGTGGTGTCTCCTCGCGAGCGGGCGTGGCGTCACTTCGAGATTGGGTTTGGGGTCGTGGTGGTTGCTACAGGAGCGCTGGCAGGCCCCGTGCTGGCCTTACTCGTGGCTGGGGTGGTTGTCGGAGCGCCTCGGGTGGCGGTCGCGGTGGTGCGGGCGCGTCACAGCGCCGCCTACGACGCGTCGC
>JBKJQZ010000281.1:0-4140 GCA_046594835.1 Acidimicrobiales bacterium
GCCTCACGCATGAGTGCATCCCGGGCTCCCGCTTCGAAGTAGTCGCGGGCATGGGCCACGACTATCCGCCCGCAATGTGGGCCCCCATCGTCAAACTCGTAACCGAACACGCCCTCGCCTCGCGCTGACCTCACCGGACCCAGTTCGGCATGGGTGTCGCTACCAGGTGTCGATGCAGGGGCGCTTCTTCCCGGAGCGGGGTGGGGGAGGGCCGGCGGCGTCGAGGGCTTGCACGATCCAGCGGCGGCTATCTGCAGGGTCGATCACGTCGTCGATCTCGAAGTAGGACGCCGAGTTGATCGCCTTGCCGTGGGTGTACATGCGCTCGACCATTTCGTTAAAGACGCGGTCGCGCTCGGCGTCGTCTTCGATCGCTTCGAGTTCTCGCCGGTAGCCGAGGCGCACGGCGCCTTCGAGACCCATGCCGCCGAACTCGCCCGTCGGCCACGACACGGTGAACAGCGGCGATTTGAAACACCCTGCGGCCATCGTCATCGCGCCGAGGCCGTAGCCCTTGCGCAGCACGATCGTCATCGTCGGCACGGTCACGCTCGCGCCGACTACGAACATGCGGCTGACGTGGCGCACGAGCGCGGTCTTCTCGACTTCGGGGCCAACCATGATTCCTGGGGTGTCGCACAGCTGGAGCAGGGCGATGTCGTGTGCGTCGCATAGCTGCATGAACCGCGCCGCCTTGTCCGCGCCGTCGGCGTCGATAGCGCCCGCGAGGTGGGTGGGGTTGTTGGCGATGACGCCGAGTGGACGGCCTTCCACGCGCACGAGCGCGGTCACCATGCCGAGGCCAAAGTGTTCGCGCAGTTCGAGCACCGATCCGTCGTCTGCGATCGCGTTGATCGCAGCGCGCACGTCGTAGACGCGCAGCCGGTTCTCGGGCACCACGTCGCGCATGCGTTCGGGATCGCCGTAGGTCCAGTCCTGGATCGGGCCGTGGAAGTAGCTCAGGTACTTCTTGGCGACGGCCACCGCTTCGGCCTCGTCGGCCGCGGGGATGTCGACCACGCCGTTGGGCACCTGAACGCTCATCGGACCGATCTCGTCGGGTGTGAAGACGCCCAGTCCACCACCCTCAACCATCGCCGGGCCACCCATTCCGATGTTGGAATTTGCGGTGGCGATCACCACGTCGCAGCAGCCGAGGATCGCCGCGTTGCCGGCGAAGCAGCGGCCGCTGTTGATGCCGACAAGCGGGACGAGCCCGCTCAGCTCGCCGAAGTAGCGGAAGGCGAGCGTGTCGAGGCCGCTGCCACCGATGCCGTCGGTGTCGCCGGGCCGACCACCGCCGCCCTCAGTGAAGAACACGAGGGGCACTTGCAGTCTCTCGGTCAGTTCGAACAGGCGGTCCTTCTTGCGGTGGTTCTGGCCACCCTGGGTTCCGGCGAGAACGGTGTAGTCATACGACATCACCACCGTCGGGTGCCCGTCGACCTTCGCGATGCCGCCGACGAGCCCGTCGGCTGGCGTCTGCGTGATCAATTCCTCCATTGGCCGGCGTCGACGCTGCGCGGCCACTACAAGCGGGCCGTACTCAAGCAGCGTCCCGTCGTCGATCAGGTCCGCCACGTTCTCCCGCGCCGTCCGCTGATGGGTCTTACGTCGACGGGCCACGGCCTCGGGCCGCGCCGCGTCGAGCCCGACTTCGTGCCGCTCGATGATCTCGGCGAGTTCGGCCCGTAAACCTGGCGGACTCTTTTCGTTGCTGTCGCCCTCAGCGGGGAGCGACGCAAAGAGTTCAGTCGTTGGGTCGGCGAGGGTCACGAGGACGTCGCCCGGGGCAACGTGATCGCCGGGGGCGACGATGATGCCGAAGACGACGCCGTCTTCTTCAGCCTCGATGACGTGCTCCATCTTCATCGATTCGATGATGACGACGGTCTGGCCTTTTCGGACCACCGCGCCGAGTTCGACCGCAATCGACACCACCACGCCCTGGAGCGGGGAAACAACTTCGCTTGGCACGCCGGCCAAGCTAACGAGTTGGCGCGAGCCCTACCGGTTACCGGGAAAAGGCAATTGGCAAGACACGCGGGCCGCGTACCTGCCCCTTCGCCCAGCGCACGCCGTCTGGGTCGGCGAGCGTGAAGGGTCCGACCCGATCAACAAAGGTGCGGACCGCGACGTCGACTTCGAGCCGGGCGAGGTTCGAGCCCAGGCAGCGGTGGATGCCGACGCCGAACGCGAGGTGACGGTTCTCGGCGCGATCAATGATCACCTCATCCGCACGGTCGAACACCGCAGGGTCGCGGTTGGCCGACGGGAACGGCAACAACAGCGGATCGCCGGCCTTCATCGAGCAACCCTGGAACTCGACGTCCTTCGTGACTTCGCGTGCCATGGTCACCGGCGCGTACGCGCGCAGCAATTCCTCGATGGCGACGGGCCACAGCGCCGGCTCGGCACGCAAGCGCTGCTGATCGTCCGCGTGCGCCGCGAGGTGCCAGATCGACGCGCCGATCGCGGACCACGTGGTGTCAATGCCTGCGAGCAGGAGCAGCAGGCACATACCAAACAACTCGTCCTGCTGGAGTTCGCGACCGATCACGTCGTGCGCGTTGGCGACCAGGAACGAGATCAGGTCGTCGCCCGGGTTCTGCTTCATGCGTTCCATGTGCTCACCGAAGTAGCCGAACAATTCGAAAAGGTGGAGGCCCGCGACCTCGATGTTGGTAGGCGCGTTCTCGAGCAACTGCGTGACCCACGTGCGGAACTGGTCACCGTCCTCGGGTGGAATGCCGAGCATCGTGGCGATCACCTTCACCGGGATGAACTGTGCGTATTCGGTGGCGACATCGCAGCCGTCCTGATCGATGAAGCCGTCGATGAGTTCGTTGCAGTGCGCTTCGATCGAAGCGCGCAGCTTCTCGATGCGGCCCGGTGCGAAGAACGGCAGGAGCATTCGGCGAATTTCGGTGTGATAGGGCGGGTCGCTGGAGATGGGCGGCGCGACGACGCCGAAGTCCGCCATCGATCCGTACTGCGCGACCAGAGGGCTGCGCGAGCTGAAGGTCTCGGTGTCGTTCGCGATGGCGACTATGTCTTCGTGGCGCGTCGGCACCCACATGCCGCGAAATGAGTCGGAGTGGGCGACCGGGCATCCGGTGCGGAGCTCGTCCCACACCGCGAACGCGTTGGCCGCGTATTCCTCGGTGTAGTGGTTGAACTCGGTGGCCCAGTCGATGGGGGTTTCGGGCATGGCGCGAGTCTTGCTTAGTTCCCAGCCTTGGAGAGTTCGTACATCTTCATGACGGTGTTCCAGTTACGCACGGTCATCTCAGCGCCAAGGCGTCGAGTGAGAAACGGCACCATCTTCGTCGTGCCCATCCCGTTGGGGAGGTAGAGGTATATCTCGTCGCGCGTGGCGGCGTAGGTCTCGGGCTCGAACGAGGACACGTCGATGTCGGTCGTCTTGGGCTTGCTCACGAAGAAGCCAACGTGCACGAGGCTCGGGTCGTCGTACGGACACTCGTCGATCACCTTCTTGATCTCCGCGTGGGTACGCACGGCAACCGCGACCTTGAGCCTGCAGTGCTTTTCGATCGCGTGCTCGAGTTTCTTTGCGTTGAGCGAGGTGGGTCCGTCGAACGCGACGTTGCCACTCTGGATGTAGGTCGCGACGTTCTTCGCGCCAGCGTCCTCGAACACGGTCGTGAGCTGCGCCATGGCGACCCTTCCCTTGCCACCGACGTTCACTCCACGCAGAAACGCCACTCGTCTCACGACGGAGCCAGCGCGAAGCCCTCGTAGTTGTTCGCCGCCACGTTCGTGCACATCTCCTCGTAGGGCGGGTAGCCGAGCAGTGGCATGAACACGCGGGTCTTGCCCGGCACGTTGGCGCCCAGGTACCACGAGTTACAGGTGGGAAAGAGCGTGAAATCCGCGATCGTATTGACGTACTCCACCCAGTTGTCCTGCGCCGGTTGCGTCGCTTCGATCGTCGCGAGGCCGTTGTCGGTGAGGTACTGGATGCAGTCGCCGATCCATTCCACGTGTTGCTGGATGCTCACCATCATGTTGGTGAGCACCGAGGGCGAGCCGGGCCCAGTGATCGTGAACATGTTGGGGAACCCGACGACGCCGAGGCCGAGGTAGGTGCGCGGGCCCGCCGCCCACGCGTCCTTGAGT
>JBKJQZ010000010.1:0-3810 GCA_046594835.1 Acidimicrobiales bacterium
TCAAGCGCGCGGTCGCCTACGCGAAAGAGCGCGCTTGAGGGCCACGCGGCCCGTGCCGAGCGCCTCCGCGGCGATCAGGATGCGTTCGGGGTTGAGGCCGTCGAGCAGGTACTTGAAACCGAGGCCCTCCTCACCCACCCGGTCTTCTTCGGCGACGAAGAGGTCGTCATACCGAACCTCGCAGGACACGACGGCGTTGCGGCCGATCTTCGGGATCGGGACGATGTCGACTTCGGGCTTCTGGAGATCAGCGAGGAACAGGGTCATGCCGTCGGTGCGCTTGGCGCACTCCTCGAGCGGCGTCGTGCGGGCCAGCAGCAGCACCTTCTGACACAACAGCGCCTTGGTGGTCCAGACTTTGCGGCCGCGGATCAGGTACCCGCCGTCGACGGGGCGTGCACTCGTGGTGATCGACGTGGTGTCGGTGCCGGCGTCGGGCTCGGTCACACCGAACGCGACGTGGAGCGATCCGTCGACCACACCGGGCAGGTACTTCGCCTTCATTGCCTCGGAGCCGTGTTTGACCACTGGGTTCATGCCGAAGATCGACAGGTGTACTGCGCTGCAACCGTTCATGGCCGCGCCCGACGCTGCGATCTCCTCGAGCAGGATCGACGCCTCGGTGATGCCTTGACCCCCGCCGCCGTACTCCTCGGGGATGGCGAGGCCGACCCAGCCGCCCTCGGCCAGTGCGTCGTAAAACGCCCACGGGAACTCGTGGTTCGCGTCGCAGGCGCGCCAGTACGCGTCGTCGAACTTGGAACAAACCCGGCGGACGCCTTCACGCACGGCCTCGTGCGTCTCGTGGGCGGAGAAGTCCATGCGCGAAGGTACCCGGGTGGCACGAAACAGAGAAGCTGGCCGACTTGCAGGTTCGGACAACCTCACTCTCGCGGCCGACGTGGGCGGGCCCGAAGACGGCCCGACCGTCGTGCTGCTCCACGGCGGGGGCCAAACCCGCCACTCGTGGGCCGGCACGTGGCAGGTGTTGGTCGACGCGGGGTGGCGCGCCTACTCCGTGGACCTCCGCGGCCACGGCGACAGCGACTGGTCTCCCGACGGCGACTACACGCCCGAGCCCTTCGCTCGCGACGCGTACGCGATCGCCACGTCGCTGCCAACGCCACCGATCCTGGTTGGCGCGTCGCTCGGCGGCATCGCGTCGATGATGGCGATCGGCGAAGCCGAGGATCAGTCGAGGGTCGCTCGTGGCCTGGTGATGGTCGACGTCGCCAACCGCATCGAGGTCAACGGACGCGACCGCATCGGCGACTTCATGTTGCACAACCTCGACGGGTTCGCAACCCTCGAAGACGCGGCCGACGCGATCGCGGCGTACAACCCGCATCGACCGCGGCCGACAGACCTGAGCGGCCTGGCCAAGAACCTGCGCCAACGCAACGGCCGCTGGTTTTGGCACTGGGACCCGGCCTTCGTAAACGGCAAGTTCGGCAACCGCGACGAGACCCGCACGTCGGTCATCGGCGACGGAGCACTCGATCGCGCCGCAGACAACCTGCGCGTGCCCACGTTGCTCGTGCGTGGCCGCAGCAGCGACCTACTCAGCGAGGAGGGCGTGCAGGACTTTCTCGGACGCGTCCCCCACGCCGAGTTCGCCGACGTCGCGGGCGCGGGCCACATGGTCGCGGGCGACCGCAACGAGATCTTCAACCGCGCCATCCTCGACTTCCTGGCGCGCCACCGGGCCTAGCCGGGACTCCTAGCGCGCCTGCACCAGGAGTTCCTCCAGTGTGGTGACGATGCGCGCGAGTTCACAGCCCTTCCCCATGTACAGGTCGGCCCCTGCGTCGATCGCAGCTTTTTCCATTCGGGCTTCGTCGAAGCCCGACAAAACAATGATCGTCGCGCTCGGCAGGCGCAGCCGAATCTGCGGCAACGCTTCGAGCCCATCCATAACCGGCATAGCGAGATCGAGGATGACAACGTCGGGCTGCAGTGCACCGGCAAGTGCGATTGCTTCGCGGCCGTCGCACGCTTCACCCACGACGTCAAAGCTCGACGAGCGCGTGAGTACGCGCCGCAACAGCAATCGGATGTCGCGTGAGTCGTCGACCAACAAGACCCGCCGAGCCCCGCCCAACACGCGTGCCTCGGAGCGATGGATAACGGCGTCTATCGGGAGCGCCGAAGCGGCCGGACGTTCCCGCACGAGATCACCGGCGCGTAGGGGCGTCGCTGCGGAACTCCCGAGCAGGTCGTTCATCATCAGCCGCGCCGATGCAACGGTGCTTCGTAACGCCCCGAGTGCGTCGGCCTCGAAGCCTTCCTCAAACGCGTACGCCGCTGCGGCCAGACCCTGGACCACGTTGTCGTTGATCTCGAGTGCGTGCCGACGTCGGATCTCGGCGTCGTGAAGTTGCAGAGCGAATTCCTCGGCGCGTCGGCGCTCGGTGACGTCACGGACGAAGGCGGCGACCATCGGCCCCTCGTCGGTCGTGAGCACCCCCCGGCTGATGTCGACGGGAACCGCGCTGCCGTTCTTGTGGCGCACGGTCCACAGCGACCCCGCCTCGATTGGCACCGAGAGATCCAGAACTTCGGCTGGCAGGAAGGTCTCGATCCGTTGTCCGAGGAGGTTGGCGGAGGTGTAGCCGAAGGTGAGTTCGAGTTGGCGGTTGACCTGCACGATTAGGCCGTCCTTGTCGATGACAATCACCGCGTCGGGTGATGACTCGACGAGCATTTCGAAGCGCTCCGAATGCCGGCGCGCCTCATTTTCGGCGCGCCGCTGGTCGGTGATGTCGCGACAGATGCCGTAGATCCGAGCCGGGCGACCTTCTGCATTGGTGGCGACCTCGCCCGTTGTCGCGAGCACGCGCACGTCGCCATCCGGACGGACTACGCGCTCCTCCATGTGGTATGGCTCGCAAGTCTGGAAGGCCCGCGCGTGTACCGCCTGCACCTTTTCGCGGTCCTCGGGATGAACGAACTGCATGAACTTCTCGTACGACGCGTTGAACGACTGCGGTTCGGTGCCATAGATCCGGTAGAGCTCGTCGCTCCAGACATTCGTGTCAGCAACGATGTCCCAGTCGTAACTGCCCATTGATCCGACGCGTTGGGCCTCGGCGAGACGGCCCTCGTTCAGCCGCAACGACGCTTCGGTGGCAGTCCGTCGTTCGCTTCGCGCAACCACGCCCCCGATGCGCGCAGCCAAATACGGGTACTGGTCGCTCAGCGCGCCAGCTACACGTTGCAGTTCGTCGGCGCAGGCGCCTCCCAAGGCGTGCTCGGCCAGCCGCAGGAACGCCTCAGGATCCGGTATCGATTCCTGTCCCGCATCCGATATCGCGACCGACTCCCGAATGGTGTTTGTCATGCTCGCTCGCGGCCTTCCATCTCGCAACGAGTGTGGCGATCGGCGCCGCCCGCCGCCATAGCCAATCGGCGCTGTGCGGCCTACGCCGTTCGGCGGTAGCCGGACGCGCCACCCCAATGACTTGGGTCAGGCGACCTGAATTTTAGAGAAACTGTGGCGGGCGCTTCTCGCGGTGGCTGGCGAGGCCTTCGGCGGCGTCGGGGCCGCCGAAGCCGAGCATTTCGTAAGCGACGGACGCGTCGAAGGCCGGGTATTGCGAGCGGTACCAGTGGTTCAGCGTGTGCTTCGTGAAGCGGATCGCGTGCTGCGCGCCAGCGGCGAGTTCGACCGCGATCGAGAGGGCCTTGTCCTGCACGTTGTCGTCGTCGACGACAAGCGACACGAGACCGATCCGTTCCGCTTCCTCGCCGCTGAGCGGCTCACACATGAGCAGGTGGTACTTCGCCTTGGCCATCCCACATAGCAGCGGC